>CAZJIV010000060.1:0-1560 GCA_964546165.1 Candidatus Woesearchaeota archaeon | reverse complement strand
TCCGAATGCCATGAAGATTGTTAATATAATTGATATTTAAGGATTGTTGTGATTTCAATTATGAACCTATTTCACCATAAAAAATCAGTATGCCCAGGCTATGTTTGGATTACCTTCATATTCTTGCCCTTCCTGAACAGAATAGTCTTGGACAGAAACTTCCTCCCCTGTGCTTTCAAAATAGGGATTTACTCTGTAATATACTGCTTTAAATCCAGGATTTGGTATAGGCTCCCCATACATGTCAAAAGCCTTACTGTGAACCATTATTCCAAAACTAAGGTCTTTTCCGTATTTTTCCCTTATCTGTTCCCTGATTTTTTCGGAGAAAATTTCCCTTATCTCTGCATTTGACTTTTTGTGAAACTCTCCGTTACAAATATTAGAAATAAAATTCCATCCATTACTTTCTAGTTTTGTTTCAAGTGTGCTCTTGTTTAGTCTCATCATAAGTCTCAACAAAAATCTTAATTTATAAATCTTTTGAACGTATAGTTCCTAAAATATGCTTTTGAATATTACCTTAAGAAAAAGCAGGGTCAAAAGGATTTATGCCCATGTCCCTCTTTAATGCAAGCAGAAGGTCAAGTTCCTGATCAATTCCCCCAAACATCATAAGTTCATTGACAGCAGTAAAATATTTGTTTGGGTCCGTTCCGTTTGGATTGGGGTCTTCTTCAGAACCCATATCTATAGCTTCAACCCTGGAAAGATACTTCTTCATTTTTTCACTTTCTGTATTCATCTTGTCGTAAGGAAGAACTTTTATTCTTGAAGAAAAATCATTCAAAAAAGACCCCACAACTTCTGCAGACATTACTTTTGGGTCATAGCCAACTTGAGTAAGGAAAGGATGTGGAGCCATTTCAAAATCAAATACAAGAGAATCTTCCTTGTCAAATATTTCCTTCAAATCCTCAACGCTCATTTCCTCCAAATCACTTCTTGGAATCTCATTTCTTAAAAATGGATTTTTGAATGTGATCAAATAAGCCCCAATAGCATTTGGCATTAAAATTCCTGAATAATCTGCCAAAGACACGAATTTTTTCTGAACTTCAGAAAAAGAATCTGTAAATTCTTTCAATTTCCCCTGAGCCACATTTGTAATGCTCCCAACACCATAAACATGCCTCATATATACCGGATTGACTTCTGTCATTTTTTAACATTATATTGGACCTTTTTAAGAATTTATGTTCAAAAAGGAAATTATTACACATAATTTTATAAAAGACACCTGTTTTTTTAAAACATGGCTGACAAAGAAATAGGCAGAATAAACAAAGGTGAATTTCAGGGAACTGTTACAGATGTTGTTGTTGCAGTACGTGAGTTTAACGGGCGTGTTGGCGTTGATATTCGCGAATACAGCACAAGTGACAAGTACACAGGACCAACAAAGAAAGGTCTGAGAATACCTGCAGACAGATTTGCAGACTTCAAGAAAATGATTGATTCAATTTCTGAAAAAGACCTTGTTGTTTCAGGAGAAAGCTCTTCCGGCAGTTCGTCTGGCGGTTCATCAAAACCAAAAAACCAGGAAGAATTGCCTGATTA
>CAZJIV010000059.1:0-1658 GCA_964546165.1 Candidatus Woesearchaeota archaeon | reverse complement strand
TTTAATATATGGAACTCCTATCGGAGTTCATTCAATGTTAGTGCCATTCTTGTTACAAACATATGACTCCTACCGGAGTCAGTCAAAAACTTCATAGGAGTTTTATGTTTGTAAAAAGAACATATTAAAAAGAAACCCACTCTCCGTTAGAAGTGCAATGTTAAGCAATTTAATATAAATTACAAGATAACTTTGCTTAATGGTACTCAAATTTCATTAGTTAAGTTGGCGCCTGTGTGTAACGCACTGTGCAAACTTCGAAGGTTGCTCATTCCTATTTCAAAATCACCATCTTACCAATCTTTATAAATCTTTTATTTTCAGCTTTCGATTCAGCCTCCATCCTGTAAAAATAAACTCCACTTGCCAACTGATATTTATCAATTGAAAATTGCAAACTATATCTTCCCGCCTGCTTATCTTCATTTACCAGAGTAGCTACCTCCCCCCTGTTATATCATATACTTTTATCGTTACAAAACTTTCCTGCGGAATTGAATAACTTATCGTTGTCGTAGGATTAAACGGATTCGGGTAATTCTGTGAAAGATCAAAATCTTTTGGAATTTGGTTTTCAATATTTTTTACGGCATCCGGATTTTGGGGTATTTCAGTCACTTTTATTTCTTGATTCATTGATTTATGCATGGAATCCCCAAATGAATAAGTAGAGACAACCCAATTTCTATAAAGTTCCTTCTCTGTAGAGTCAGAATTCCAAATCCAGTTTCCGTCATTATAATCTAAAGTTAAAGATAAATTTGTGTGCTCTTTTGTTGTGTCAGGAGTTCCCTGAAGCCCAAGACTGTCAAACGCTGCCGGGGTATATGTAAATCCTGGAGGAAGACTGTCATATTTAACGACGAGACTGTCGGGTCCGCTTATGTGAATATTTGTCTCAGGACCAATTAAATTCTCTACGGTTATGTTCTGCGACGTCGTGTCCCACTTCGTGATTCCACCTGAATAAATCCATGCATAAAAAAGTCTATTATATTCCATTGTTGTAGAGTCAGCATTGTATGTAGTATCCCTATTAACATAAGTTAGATTTATCGGAAGGTCCGTATTCTCTTTAGTTGTGTCAGGAATTCCCTGATAACCATGCTTTCAAGAACAGACGGGGTAAGTGAAGTATCCGTCCGTGAAATGTTTGCACCATTCAACACAAGGTCTTCTATGTTTCCTAAATGAACCTGAATTATATTTGGGTTTTGTAGTAGTAATCTTGAATCATACTGAACCAATGTTGGATTTCCATTAGTTAGGTCCCATTTTACCCACACTTGAGTAAGTTGGAAAAAATTATTATAAGGAGGATAAGGGTTATGAACATAAGCAGGCAAACAAATAGTTACAGGATGATTTGGGTCCATGTCAAAATCCCCTGGATGGACTCTCATTGTATCATCCCAATAATTCATAAAGTACCAATCTCTAAATTTTCTTGGGTCAAATTCTGTGGAATCAGAATTTATTCTATACTCTACTAAAATTCCTACAGCTGAATGAGGAACTCCGTTTGTGTTAGTTGTTGAAGCAAAAATTACAGGAAGATTGTATTTTGCAACGGAATCTAAATTTGTATTTGATGGGAGAAATCCTGCTGCAATGGCATTTTCATAATTTGACAACCCATAAAAGTCGAGAATCATCTG
>CAZJIV010000058.1:0-1721 GCA_964546165.1 Candidatus Woesearchaeota archaeon | reverse complement strand
TTTTATCTTACCTTCCTGCCAGTCCCTTAGAATCCTCTTTGCAGTCTTCATCTCATCAACTTCATTGCCCTTTCTAAGATAATTGAGTTTCCTGCCAAGCCTTTCAATGAGAACCTCCGAATCGCCTTCTGCCTTAATATTATAGTGTTCTTCAAGAACTCCCGGATAATCTCTCACTATTTTTGAAACAACCATGTCAGGATATCTTGTTTTGTCCCATGTTACAGCCCCAATTTGGGAATGTCTTGCATGAATCTCTGGAAGCAGTTGCCCTTCTTTTTGCAATATAACTCCAGGAGTGTCTATAAGATAAATTCCTTTTGAGAGCTTTATTTTTTGTATTGATTTTGTGTATCCTGATTCAGAAGAAACTTTCGCAGATGAACGTCCTGAGAGGATGTTTATCAGAGAACTCTTTCCGGTGTTTGGATATCCTATAACCCCAACATTAACAAACTCTCTTTTGAGTTTTTTTGCCTCTTTCTGAATGAGTCTTCTCAGGACTGCTGAACCATCTCTGTTTCTCGACGATATAAATACATAAGGTTCAATTTCTGCAAGTTCTGTTTGCCTCTTAATTTGGTTTTCATCAACGAGGTCAGACTTATTGAGCACATAAATAATCACCTTTCCTAACTCTTTTATTTTATCCTCAATTTCAGTATGCCTTGTTTTCTCTATAAATCTCGCATCAAGAACTTCCAGCAAAATGTCTGCATTTGAAACTATTTCATCAACAATGAACTCAACAGACTTCTTGTGCTGGTTTGTTGAATCGCTCTTGTTTCTTGTTTTTTTTGGTTTGCCTAATGGATTTTTCATTTTAATGAAAAGCAAATTGCCTTTATAAGCATGGCGAATGAAACTTTTAAAAACCTGAATATTCATAGAATTCCATGACTAAAGAATCAAAATTGATAAAAATTTCAAAGCCTGCAATAGGGCTTATCTTAGCGGGCGCCGTTACAGGGGGTTCTGCATTGATTCAAGGTTGTTATTACAATCCATATATACCCCCACCAAAACCCGGGATTGTAATAAGTTCAAATCAGAAGAATGGAACTTATGAAATTGATTACACTATTGCAAATTCAAACATAGACCAAGTAGACGTGATGACATCCTCTGTAAACTCTTCCAGTACCCATTATTTTACGATTTACCTAAAGTCCAGAGGGGACCCAACCACAGGTTCTGCCAAAGAAACTTTGCTTAGCGATACTTATTCAGTTTACACAACAGAGTTTTTGTCGGGAGTTCCTCCTCAATGGGGCGGACCTTCAGATACCATCACAATAACAGGCGGAAAAACTTCAGTTTCTAATATGGCTTTTGACAATCCTTTTTAATAGAAACCACTACTAGAATCATTTCCTCTTCTTCCTTCTGTTAGCTTCTTTCAAAATATCATTGGATTTTAATCCAATGGTTCTCTTGTATAATGTAAAAGAAACTATGACAATCCCGGAAACAACAAGAACAAGAAGGAAATAATAAATCACATAACCGAGAGTAGTTTGTTTGAAGAATGCAGGAGTTATAGAATTAAAGAAATTGCTTATGCCTGTCAGGGTGTTGCTCGTTTCGGTGGAAGAATTTGTAGAATTTGATGCCTGTGCTAAACATTCTCCATTCTCGCATCCAAACTCACATGTTTCAAAATCTGTATATGTCCCAAGAACACAAATCTGAACATTCCCGTCAGTGCATATCTTTTGTCC
>CAZJIV010000057.1:0-1981 GCA_964546165.1 Candidatus Woesearchaeota archaeon | reverse complement strand
AAGTGTCCAGAAATTCAAATGAATTTTGCTTAATTCCTTCTGCTAACTGAACAAGGACCTTTTTTGGCTTTCTTTTTTTTAATTCTCTTTCAAGTTTTTCTTTTTCAAAATCTAATGCCATTGAAGATTATATTTTCCCAACCAAATCTAACCCTGGTTTGAGGGTATCTTTTCCTTTTGTCCAACTCGCAGGACATACTTCACCGCCATGTTCCCTTACAAATTGCGCTGCCTCTATTTTTCTTATTAGTTCTTTTGCATTTCTGCCTATAGAATTATCATGGACCTCATATGCCTTTAGTATTCCTTCCGGATCTATTATGAAAGTTCCCCTCAGTGAGACTCCTTCTTCATCAATATATGTTTCAAACATTTTGGAAAGTTTTCCGGTGGGGTCTGCAAGCATTGGAAACTGCACTTTTTTTATTGCAGGTGAATGGTCATGCCATGCTTTATGAACAAACTCTGTATCTGTGGAAACGCTTAGAATTTCAACATTCATGTCTTTAAATTTTTCATAATTATCTGCGAGTTCTTCCAATTCTGTTGGACAGACAAAAGTGAAATCAGCAGGATAAAAGAAAAGAACATACCATTTCTTGTCCAAATCAGAACTATTTATAGTTTTTATTTTCCCTTCATGAAACGCTTTTACTTTGAACTCAGGAACTTTTTCATTTATTCTTATCATTTTGTTTGTATTATTTTATGTCTAACTTAATTTAAATTTAACTTCACCTTTTTTAATTTTGCATTGACAAGCCAAGCGATGCTCTCTGTCACGCATTAAATCATTTTCAGGTTCTGTTAATTCAGATAAATTCTCTGCGCCCTCAGAAATATCAATCATGCAAGTTCCGCATATGCCTTCTTCACAACCAAATGGAACGCCAATTTCTTCTGTTGCCTCACGAATCCATTCGTTATCCTTAATTTCTTTGCTTTTTCCGTTTTCAGTATTGGTAATCTTTGCCATTATATATTAATTTTCCACTTTGCTATCCAGGCATCAAGGTTTTTGAAACTTTTCATTAAGTCTTTTCCTGCTTCTGTCAAGGAATATTCAACTCTTGGAGGTATCTCTTTAAAAGATTGTTTTTTTATTATTTTTGTTTTCTGAAGTTCTTTTAATCTTTTGGAGAGTGTCCTTGAGCTTATTCTTGGAATGTTTTTGTTAAGTTCATTGAATCTTTTGCCTTTCTCACTAAGCTCGCGGATAATAACGATTACCCACTTTTCTCCTAGGAGTTTCATTATCCTTAGTGCAGGGCATTCTTCCATAATAGTTTCCAAAAAGTTACAAAAAATTTATAAACTAACTTTATTTAGTAAAGCTACTTTAAAAAGATTACTTAAAATGGATTGGTCAAAAATTGCGGATGATAAAGAAGTTGCAGAATTTGTTGAGAATGCAAAAAGGAGAGGAATAAGTGTCGTTCTTGTTAATAATAGAGATGAAGCTCTGAATCAGATTAAACAAATGATTCCAAAGGGTGCTGCAGTTGCAAACGGTTCTTCTACAACGCTTGATGAAATTGGTTTTGTAAATTATTTAAAAAATGGAGATCATGGATGGAGAAATCTTCATGCAGAAGTTCTTGCCGAGGAAGATCAGGCAAAGCAGGCAGATATGAGGAGAAAAATGGTTACAGATGCAGATTATTTCCTTGCAAGTGTTAATGCTATCTCAAAAGATGGTGAACTTGTTGCATGTGACCAGTCTGGTTCAAGAGTTACTGCTTTTCCCTTTGCGGCAAAGAAACTTGTTCTTGTCGCTGGAACCCAGAAAATATCAAAAGATCTTGAACAGGCTATGGAAAGGGTAAGGAAATATGTTCTTCCAAAAGAGGATGAGAGGGCGAAGAAAGCTTACGGGTTTGGAAGTTCTTTAGGAAAGTGGGTTATAATTGAAAAGGAAATTTCAAAAGAGAGAATAACCCTGATTCTTGTAAAGGAAGAACTTGGATTCTAATCATACGAG
>CAZJIV010000056.1:0-2085 GCA_964546165.1 Candidatus Woesearchaeota archaeon | reverse complement strand
CCGTGGAATAATTCCAAACCAAATTAAAATTACTTCCAAGAGTTTCATTCTGATAACCAGTGTTGTTTAAATCATTGTGGAATTTAGCCCAATCTGAGGCAGAAATTAAACTTAAGATGAAAATAGTAAGCACAGCCAAACATAAAACAACAAAAATTTTTCCTCTTTTATTCATACATTTTATAACTTAAAAAGGTATAAAAATATATCTGACTTAGCTTGTTATGAATAAGAGAATACACCTCAGCTAAATAAGGCAATTTGCTTATATAAACTTAATCGTACTGTTGTTCAAAAGGAAAACCCTTTTATAACCTAATTGATTTTGGCTTTCATGGCAGACGAAAATACACCTGCTCCTGCTCCAGCACCTGCTGAGGGTGGAGAACAGAAGCCGGAAGAACAAAAAGAGGGAGCTAAACCTGCTGAAGGCGCAGCACCTCAGGAAGAGCAAAAATAATTGTTCTGAAAAATTTTTATTTTTTTATTTTTCTTTTTTCTTTTTTCCGAGAGAAATCCAATTGAAACAAAAACATATTTAAGCCATAATTTATTCTAAAGTTAAATTGGGAATTGGAAGGGGTGTTTCATTGTTTCTTTTGTCTATTCTACTAGTCCTGTCTCTCTTTATTTTGGGGATATTCTGGAGTATCCATGCTTTCCTTTACCCGCAGATATATGAAAAAACCCTAAATGAAAGCCATGCCTATGACTTGATAGATGTATCTCAGATTAGCGGAGGAAACTTCATAAAAATTCCTGCAGGAGGGATGCCTGTTTTAATCAACGGGCTTATTGAAAACACTCTCTCCTACTTAAGGGGGGATACAAGTGCATTAAACCTTACAGTTCCCATAGACACACAAAAACTTCAAGATTTCTTTTTACAGAGTGTTGGAAGTTTTCCCACCTGTGCTCCGGGAGAGGCCCCCTTCTCGGGAAACACTCCGGTCTGTAAGCCTGCAGGAATTAATAATACAGAGTTTTTGAATCAGGTTCTTCAGGCAAGCAATTTCAGCATAATTCAGGGCGAAAGTGTCAATCTTGCGACGGTATTTGGGCTAAAAAAGAGCAATACTGATGAGATAAGGCATTATGTAATCCTTTATGAATACGCATCATATGGTCTTGTAATACTGGTAATTTTATTGTTTGTTGCAATGCTCTTCATCTCACCTTCAAGAACCAGGTGGCAGGGAATTGACTTTGTCTTGTCCGGATTAATCCTCTTGGTTGCAGGTTCCTTGGCGTTCCCGCTTATAACAAGCATGATCCCTTCAGAAATCAGTTTCTTGAGCAATATCTCAGATCAGCTTATCAAATTTTTGTCTTCAAGAATTAATGATTATGCATTCGTTGTGATTGGGGCTGGCGTGGTAGCATTTGTTGTATCTCTCTTTTTTAACAAGTTCGGACAAAAAGAGCAAACACAAAAACCTCAAAAAATTCTGAGCGCACAGAAAAGAACAAAATAATTAGAAAGGTAAATCTGCAGATGCCATCATTTTTGTGATATCATGAAGCTTCGGAAATCCAAGCTCTAATCCTGAATTGTAAGAAGGTCCGATTGGCCTAACTTCGTATTCTGTGCCTTTTACCTTCTTTGGTGAGAGGTATATGTTAAAATAGTTTCTTAGTAACCCAACATCATCAGACACAAGTGGACGCCCTTCATTGTCTGAAAGAAACCTGCTGTCCCCATTTCTTACTTCAAGAATGCCGTATTTTACGCCCCCAAACACTGTCATAAACTTCTATAACTCAGGGGTTTTTAAAAATTGTTGAGTTTGAGGATAATTGATTTACCTTATTTTCTCATAAATCCTCGAAATCACCCTCGCAGTTATCCTATTGACAGGTTTTTCCAAAATTCTGTCATCAATGCAGAACTCTTTTAGTTTCTCTCTTGCCTCATTTTTAGTGCACCCATCGTTAACAAAAGCATAAAGAAGAGCATTTTTCGTTTTCCCTTTCCTTCCAAGGACAAATCTCATAAATTCAGAGCCCTTATCCTCCTTGCCTGTAAACTTTATCATCCACGAATTTACTCTTGGCTCGGGAGAAAAAGATTCTTTCCCAATTTTT
>CAZJIV010000055.1:0-2114 GCA_964546165.1 Candidatus Woesearchaeota archaeon | reverse complement strand
AGATTTAATTGAAGAATTCGGCCGTGAACTTGAAGAACTGGAAAATCCTGAACCTCTTGGCGAAGAGGAAATGACGCAGGACAATTATGATATAAAAGATGAAGGAACCGAGTTTGCGGAAGATAATTTCGAGGAAAGTCTGCAAACAAGCGGAGAGAATTCCGGCATTGAATAAACAAATCACAGTTATCTTTATATAATAAGAAAATTCTTTTTTAATGCCATAGGTGATGACTAAGGAAAACTGATTACAATGACTGAAGGACGTTTTGTTACAATTGGCGGGAGTTTGTCAAGTGAACTTGACAGCTATATAAAAGCCTGCTTTGGGGGAAATTCTCTTGAAGACGGATACGGGCAGTTTCTTGAAAATCTTTTTCCTGTTTACAGGCAGTTTGTAAAGCACTTGGAATTTGGGAATGCGATTGTTGCATCCAACATGTTCATCGAAGACAGCCCCCTTGTGTTAAAAAATCTTGATTCCCTTAAACCTTATAAAAAAAAGATGGACCTTGGTGAAAAAATCCATGATTTCAAGATACAATACCCTTACAAAAGTTTCCGGGCTGTAAGAAATCTTTCTTATTCAGAAGAAGAGCTCAATGATTTTGCAAAAAGCGGCAAGGAAGAGGCAGAGGTTATGCTTGATATCTTTGACAATGCACTGACTTACTCTTATTGGTGCATGTTCGCAATGAGCCAGGGAAGAAGAATAGGATCAATAAGAAAAACTTCTGAAGGCAATGTAATACTGACAAGGCCTTTTTTTGAGATTACCAATTTGCAGTCTGTTTTCCCAATGTATGATGAACTAAAATCTTATTCTGTTTCAAGAATGGACTCTCTTTTCAATACAAACCACGGAGAACTTGTTACGCGTCTTTCGGAGACAATAGACCTTTTTAGTGAAGCTCTCAAAAAAGGAGAAAGCCAGTCGGTCCTTGAAAATATGTCAAATGATATTTCATGGTATTCATACAGGCTAAAGAGAAACCCTATGCCAATATTCAAAAGCCTTGGATGGATGCCTCCTGGACAGGAACAAAAAAACAAATAGCCTTCTTCTAATTTCAATAAACTTTAAAAAACAATCAATTATTGACAATTTATGAAGTTGAAGTTTGACCCGGAAGAATTATTCAGAGAAAAAATCGGCAGACCCATAAGCGATGAAGAAAGAGAAGAGCTCAATGATTTTATTATAAAATACATTCTTCTTAAAAACCAGCAGAATTCAAACCCAAATTTGAAGGAGATTATTGAGTCTGCTCTCGAAACTGATGGCAAGAATCAATTCAGTGCTTCCGAATTTAAAGATATGGTTTTAAGGTATCAGGAAAGCAGAGATCCAAATGGCTTGCTTTCAGTTCCAGGAGACTTGCCGCATGGAACTGTTGAAAAAGTAATGGCAGCATTTGGGGCATATCATGAACATAAGTACTTGGATAAAATAGAAAAGGTTATGAATCAGAATGGTTTTTGTAATATAAATACACCTAAGTCTTATCTTAAAAAAAGAAGTAATATCTATGAATTAGTAACTTTTGATGGTTTTGATGAAAAAAACAAGACAGACATAAGAACTTCTTTTGTTGCAGTTTCACCGTCTGAATGGGAGAATCTTGAGTCAAGAATAAGAAAACACGAAGAAATTGGAATAAGCCTAAATGAATTTGGGGAGGAAATTAGGGTCGGAGACATAATAAAGACAACCTTCTGGCTTGATTTTCTTTCAACAATAGGATACACTCTGATTGCATCAGCTTTATCTTCAAGCACTTGGGCAGGGAATTGGAATAGTTACGGCATAACAATGGGCGTTTCAACAGCCCTTATTCCTGCACTCAGTATTGCTTATTCAACAGGATTAAAAATTGCAAAAAGGGCAAATTTAAGGAAAATTGAAAATTATTTCTCAGACAGTTCTCCATATACCCATGTTTCAAGTCCTGACCCCTATAACCCACAGGTTCTGCTTCATGCACTTTCTTTTGACAAGCAACAAAACAAATAGTTTCTTGTTAGTCAAATTCCATAACTTCAACCCAGTTTCTGTTATCAATTACCCCCCATAAACTCTGCCGTATTATTACCTGATAAACTTAAAAACTTCT
>CAZJIV010000054.1:0-2163 GCA_964546165.1 Candidatus Woesearchaeota archaeon | reverse complement strand
CCTGAAAGACTTTTTTTGAGTTTGTCGAAAACCATAGTTCTGATATATAGCCCAGATTTATAAAGATTTCGTAACTATTTTGAGAATTAAGCGGATAATTTTTTCCTTAGTTCATCAAGTCTCTTCGTCATAGAATCTTCCTGCTTTTCAAGAGCCTTTATTCTCATCCCAATTATCTTTTCCTTGCTTTCAAGTTCATCCTTCACTTTGACTTTGTCAGATTTCATCATCAGATCCCCGACCATTTTGTAGACTTCTTCTGATTTGTTAATTTCACCAAGAGCAGATTTTGTTTCAGAGAGTTCCATCTCGAAAGCCTGTTTTTGCATAAGCACATTATGCAAGCTTTGGTCAATCATTTGCATCTCCTGAAGTTCTTCGTTATTATCTGCCATAGAATTAAATTGCCTTTATTTTCTTTATTTTTGTCCTTGGCTTGTAAAATATTTTGCTTCCGCATTTGGGGCACACAAATCTCTTTTCAAGGTCTGCTGCCTTTATTGTCTTTCCGCATTTGAAACATTTATAGTTTGTCATGTTATGAATTGGTGTTTTTTATTTATAAGTTTAACTTTTATTTTCAAGGTAATAAACATCTGAGGCAAATTTCTTTCCGCATTTAGGACATTCCCAGATTCCTTTTGAAATTCTCTTTACGCCAAGCTTTTCGCAATAGGGGCATTTTTGCCTTACTCTCTGTTTTGATTCAACATCTGAAAGTTTAGCTCTGACACGCTTTCCGTATCTTGCTCCGAATCTTCCGGATGCTCTTGCTTTTTTTGTTTTGACTGCCATATTATATAATTAATAGGTATAAATTTGGTTTTTAAAGTTTTGTAAATGGGGATACCCGGATTTGAACCGGGGTCGTCAGGTCCCAAACCTGAAAGGCTACCAGGCTACCCCATATCCCCTTGATTTTAGAGACAATTAAGAAATTTATAAGCTTATTTCTTTTTTGCAGGAGCCTTTGTTGAGGCTTTTGGCGCTGGTGCCGGCTTTGCAGCCTTGGCAGCTTTTGCCGCATCTGATTCTGCCTGTGCAGCTTTTGCAATTTCTTCCTGCTTCAACATCTTATCCTGGTTGGATTTTATGTTTGAGAAAAATGCTTCAATTTCCGCTTTCTTCTCTGTGGATGGTTCTGTTTTCTCAGAATTAATCTCTTTATCATATTTTCCTGCATCAATTTCCGCTTCAACCTCTTGAGGTGATTTGCTTTCAACGAGAATTCCGAGACTTACACATGTTCCGACAACTGCTTTGACAGCCGCCTTCAAGGTTCTCGCAAGCAGATTAGGATGCTTTGTCTTTGCGATTGCGATTGCCTGCTCTATTGAGATATTTCCGATTTTGACTTTTGATGCAGTTCCTGAACCCTTTTCAACGCCAACTTCCTTCTTCAAAAGCTCTGATGCAGGAGGTGAAAAAACCTTAACCTCAATGGCTTTTGTTCCTGTGTCCACGTCAACTTCAACAGGAAGCTTCATTCCTTTAAACTGCTTTGTTGCATCATTAACTTTTGTAATGACTTGGTTAACATTGACACCTGTTGGACCAAGCTTCTGGCTAAGTGCCGGTCCCGGCTTCATTGCTCCTGCGTCAACAAGTAATTTGATTTGCATTTAGTCTTCCTCTTCCTGCTCGTCACGGCTTATTGCCCTGACATTGTCAATTTTAATTGTAACAGGTATCTGAACCAAAGCGCCAAGCAGGCTAACGACAACATCTCCTTTCTGCTCATCAACTCTTAAAACTTTCGCTTTTTCTTTCTTGAAAGATTCTGAAAGTATTTCAACAATGTCTCCTTCCTTGATTGTTACAGGCGCTGTTGCAGGCTCGACCATTGACTGGATTTCTTCGTAAGCCAAGGTCTTTCCAATTATTCCCTTTACATAAGGCAAATTGTAAACTGCTTCTTCTGCAGATTCCCTGTCTTCTGCCTCAAGAATTATGTAACCTCTAAGTCCATGGGGCCTTAAAACAGAATAAACATTAAGGTTCTTTTTCTCTGCCCTGTCAACTATTAAATCGACTGCACTTTCTTCTTTGTTTGTTGTAACTTTTATAACAAATATCATTTTCTATTTTGTTCGCTCTAAGATATAACATCTTAGAAAGATATATTTAACTGAAAATGAGGGTTTATAAATTTGTTTATTTGGC
>CAZJIV010000053.1:0-2184 GCA_964546165.1 Candidatus Woesearchaeota archaeon | reverse complement strand
CGATTGTTGAGAACAACCAACAGGCAGACGGAAGCATAAAGATTCCAAAAGTTCTGCAACCTTATATGAACGGGCAAAAAGTTATTAGTAAGAAATGAGCTATTTCTGTTAATATAGCTTATAGCAATCTTTAAAAATAAATCAAATCAATTAATTCTGTGCCTCGGTAGTTTAGTGGCCAGAACACAGCCCTGTCGAGCTTAGGACACCTACGGTTTCCTAAAGCTTCACCTTCCCTTAAGGGAGATGAAAAGCGCAGAGCGGCTGAAATCCGGGTTCGATTCCCGGTCGGGGCGTTTCAAAATCAGGTGATGTAAATGAATTTGAGTAGTCATATTAAAAAGTTGAAGTGGTTTGATTGGGCAGAGTTTTCTGCGTTAATCATAATGCTCCTTCTTATTTTATTTGGAAAATCTTTTGGACTTGGGAATTATGGACTTGCTATTGGGGTCAGCCTATTTACGGTCTCAACATTGTTATCTATGATTTTTGGATTTTTTTCCAAGGAGAAGAGAGAAATCAAATTTGAACAGACTATCTTTGTTCTAATATTCATCGGATATACAGTACTCTCATTAAGTCTTGTTCAAAAGAGTTTGTTAGTATTGGTTTCATTACTCATTTTAGTGACTGGAATTCTGTACATACTTGCTTTAATAATGTGGGAGAAGGTTCTTGTAAGCAACAGAAAAAATGTTCCAATATTTGTATTAAGTTATTTTATCTTTACAGTCCTAATTATTTTCTTGTTTGTGGGGTTGTACGCAACGTTTGGAAATCTTGGTAGCGGTGGTAAGATAATCCCAAAAAATAATCTGACGACGACAGATTATCTTTATTTTAGCACAATAACTTTTACAAGTGTAGGATATGGAGACCTTTACCCTGTGGGGGATGCAAAGATTGTTTCCACTATTGAATCTTATTTGGGAATGGTCTTTAATATAGCGATTATTGGAGTTGCTTTATCTAGATTTATTAATCCTGATAAAAGGAAGACTAAAAAAGTAAAAAAATAATCAGTTCAAACAAAAATTTCATAGATTCTTGTTTAAGAGGTTTTCTTATTTCACTAACCCCTGTATTTTCTCAACGATCTCTGGCTTTATGTAATGATGAATTGTTACTGTAAAACTATCTTCCCATTGTCCTGTTTTTTTCACAAACTTTTTATGCCCAAGCTCATCGGCAATTGACAGAAAGAGGTCCTGCACTTCCTGCTTGGTTGCGCTTTTATGTTTTTTCAGAAAATCCTCAGACTGCAATGTTGCCTGATACGAACGAACAATATGAGGATAAAACGCAGTTCCGCAATATCTTCTAAAGGCTTGTTTGAACTGCATATCGCTCAACGGCTTTCCTGAAGCGTCAGCAAAAACATAATCCCCTTTTTTCAAATTTTTTAGATGATGTTTCAGGCTGTTAACATACTTTTCAGTGAATTCATGAGAAATGTTCAATGGAACACCGTCCTTTCCAAGGTAAGAAAATGTAACAGTTTTCCCCTTGACAGAAACATCTTCTTTTTTTAACGTTGTAAGGCCTTTATGTCCATCTGCCTTGTAATACATCTCGTTGCCAACACGCATATATGTCTTCAAAAGAGTATAAATAGCCAAAGCCAACAAGTCAGAGTCATCATTAAGAGATTTTATAACGGCGCTTTCAATTTTTGGATACAGCTTCTCAAACTTCGCGACTTCATCGTATTTCTTATCTCTATGACTCGCATCTTTGTCAAGAGTGTAAACATATGAGTATGTGCCTCCAGCATTTTTATAGAGAACATCCCAGTGAGTATTTGAAGATTCATCATGCACTGCCAGCTCAGGGGCAAATAAAGAAAACGCCTTATCCAGCTTCCTTCCGTCAGGTAAAACAGGGATTCGAGCGCCTTGTGTTTTTCCTTCCGGAGATAATTGTCCTTTCAAGAATTGCGGGTTCTTGCTGTCAATAAGAACATCAAATTTTCCGTGCGCCTTGAATAAACGCACAACTTCCTGCAACTCTGGAAACTTCTTTGAAGATGTGATCCACTTACCCTTGCGATATATTACAGGTTTCAGGGTTTTTGTTTTCACTCTAATCGTTCCTGAAAGAATACGATTATTCACCGCTTTTTTCATTGCTCAATAAAGCAAGAAGAAGTTTTAAATTTACCTCATAAATGCAGAATTGCTTACT
>CAZJIV010000052.1:0-2375 GCA_964546165.1 Candidatus Woesearchaeota archaeon | reverse complement strand
TTTCCACAGAGAGTATCTTTCTCAATTCCTTTAATGCCTGTTTTTGTTTCTTGTCAAGATTGAATTCTAATTTTTCCTTAACTTCAAATTTAAAATCTTCAGGAGCATATTTATCAAGCCAGTTTCTTGCCTTTTCTGACCTCGCCTTTGAATCTTCGTTAATCTCTTTTGTTTTGCCTGATTGAATCAATGTCAGAAGATGTCTGAATCCAAGCTTTTCAGGCCTCTCCTTCCTCTTGGTTCGTGAAATCTGTGACATCTCATAAAACCTTCTTTCCTGTGCAGTGGCTGTCTTGCTGTAGTACCTCTCTTCAAGCATGTCATACTCATCATAAATCTTTATAACACCTGCGTCAAAGCTGATTTCAAAACTTTTGTTTGGTCTTGTGGAAACAAAAATATACCTCAGAACTTCCGGTTCATAAATTTCAAGAACCTCGTCAAGCGTGACCACATTTCCTTTTGAACTGTGAAAATCGCTGAGTTTCATTCCTTTTACATTTATCCACTCATAGAACTGGTAAACTGGGGGTTCAAACCTGAAAACCTTTTTTGATATCTCCTTTGCAGTTGTAAAACTCCCCCCTTCAACGCTGTGGTCTATTCCGCCAGGCTCGAAATCAACATTTTCATATTTCCATCTCAGTGGCCAGTCAACTCTCCAGCGGATGCTTACAATCCCTTTTTTTCTGAAGTCAAATTTCTCCTTGAAACCACATTCACATTTATACTCAATTTCATAACCCCTATGTGAAATAATTTCGGTAGTGTCTTTCTTGCATTTGCTGCAGTAAATCATAACAGGCCACCAATCTTTATCCAATGGTTCTTTTCTGTATTTGTTCAAAATCTTCATAATCTCTGATTTCTTGTCCAATGTAGTTTTAATCAGGTCTGCATAAGCGCATTTCTTGTTCATCTTGTTTTGGTAGATGAATTTTGGTTTAACTCCCACTGAAGGCAATGATTTCTCAAGATTTTTTTCATTATATTCTGCATAAGTCAACTTTGGATTAAATGGCGAAGGAATATCACTTATGGGCATTCCGATATATTTTTCATAATCTGCATCAACCCCTTTTGGAACTTTCCTGAATCTGTCAAAATCATCCCACGAATAAACAAACTTGACTTTCTTTTTTTTGTCTTTCAAAGCTCTGACAACCATATCTGTTGTTATAATTTCCCTAAAATTGCCTATGTGGACAGTGCCGGAAGGAGTAATTCCTGAAGCACACACATATTCATCTTTCTTCCCGTGTTCCTTGATTATCTGGTCTGCTATTGCATCAGCCCAAAAGAATTTTTCAGCCATGTGATTAGATAGAGTCCTTATTTATAATCTTTTTCTTGATGTTGAGCTACCTTCTCTTTTTCTTATAGCCCTTGTTATCAAGTTCATTGTTTACAAGTTCGTCCACAATCATTTGATATTTATCCCAGCGTGAAACATGTTCATAGCGAATTTTCTTAAAATTTTCCTGAAGTTTCTGAACCCTAAGAAAAAGAGGCATGAGTCTTGAATTCTTTACTCTGTATTCTCCAAGCAACTGTTTTACAACAAGCTCTGAATCAAGAATGCATGTAACCTCATCACCAATGCTTGATGCCAATTCAAGCGCAAGAATTAATGCTTCATATTCTGCTTCATTATTCGTGGTCCTTTCCCCGATGAACTTGCTGGACTTTATTAGAATTGTATCTTCCTCACGTACAAGAACTCCTATCGCTCCTGGTCCAGGATTGCCTCTGCTTCCGCCATCAGAATTTGTGTAAATCATGTCTTCCGTTCAAAAATGCAGCACTTTAAATCCTTTCAAATCCTGGAATTTTTCAGGTATAATCTCAACGTTGTCAACTTTTGAATGCTTTGGTCCCTTCTTGCAAACGTCAATCATTTGATTCACCTTATTGGGATCACCTTCAACAAACACCTCGACACGTCCATCTTCGAGATTCCTTGTAAATCCTTTCAAGTCAAGCTTTTCTGCATTTTCCTTTATGAATCCCCTGAAAAACACTCCTTGAACAGTTCCTGTAATGTAAAGCCTCACCGATTTTTTCATAAATCAATAAAAATCAATCTCTTTATATTCTTTTACATATTACAGTCCAAATGTTTTTTCGAGGTCTTTCATTTGTGAATATTTCATGTTGAATTCAACACCTGCTTTAGTAATTTTAATGTGCCCATTGCCAGACTTGTCAGTCTCTGTAAGACCCTTCTTTTTGAGTTCTTCAAGGTAAAGTTTCATTTGCTTGTGTGATAGGTTTGCCTTGTACATTAAGTGGGTCGGTTTAATTTCTCCTCCGCGCTCCCGGATGATATTGAGCATGTCTGAGATAATATCCATCCGGCTTCTTTTTCTTGCCAT
>CAZJIV010000051.1:0-2808 GCA_964546165.1 Candidatus Woesearchaeota archaeon | reverse complement strand
AGAACTTTTGGAATCTTTATGCTTCCGTCTGCCTGTTGGTTGTTCTCAACAATCGCAATCAATGCCCTCGAAGTTGCAACAAGTGTATTGTTAAGAGTGTGCAAAAAAACCTTGTCATTGTTCTTCAACTGCACGCGAATATTGAGATTCCTTGCCTGAAAATCTGTGCAGTTAGTCAAAGACCCAACCTCTACATAGCCCTTTACAGTTGGCCTCCATGCTTCCAAATCGGAAGATTTTGCCTTCCACGTTGCCATGTCGCCGGAGCAAATTTCAAGAGTTCTCGTAGGTATTTCAAGCAACTTATAGAACTCAATAGAATTCTTCATTAATTCATCATAATACTTGTAAGATTCGCCCGGTTTGCAGAATACAAATTGCTCAACTTTGTTGAACTGGTGAGTCCTGTAAAGTCCTTTCTCATTTATTCCGTGGCTCCCAATTTCACGCCTGAAGCACATGCTGTAAGAGAAATATTTCTTTGGAAGTTCGCTTTCCATGAAAAGTTCATCTTTGTGCATTCCCAAAAGAGAATATTCGGAAGTTCCAATTAACGCAAGGTCTTCATGTTTAACTTCGTAAATAGTCTTGCTGAATTCTTCAGTATCAAGGGCAGCACTCAAAACATCTTTTCTCAACATCAGAGGAGGCTCAATATATTGATACCCCTTATCTCTCATGAAATCCAAAGCAAACCTTATTAATGCCTGATTAAGAAGTGCAAGGTCCCCCTTAAGGTAATAGAATCCTTTGCCCGCAACCTTGGCAGACCTTGTGAAATCCGCGACATCAAGATTCTCAGCAAGTTCAACGTGATTTTTTATCTCAAAATTGAATTTCTTTGGTTCTCCGAACTTTTCAATTTCCACATTTTCAGATTCATCTTTTCCCGATGGGACAGATTCGTGCATGATGTTCGGAATCTGGTTCAGAAGATAATTTCTTTTTTCCTCAAGGTTGTTTGTCTTTGTCTCGTTCTTTGCAATCTTGTCGGGAATCTCTTTTGCTTCTTTTACAAGCTCCTTGGCTTTTTTCTCATCTTTATCCTTCTTTGCCTTATTTATTTTCTGAGAAATCTCATTCCTTGATTTTCTTAATTTGTCACCGCGCTGCTTTTCCTTTCTCCACTTTGCATCCAGCTCCAAAACTTGGTCCACAATCACGAGCTTTTCATCCTGAAACTTTTTCCTTATATTTTCACGTACAAGGTCCGGATTCTCGCGAAGAAGTTTAATGTCAATCATAAAATTTCCAGTAGAATATTCTATTTAAATTTAATTGAACTTTTGTGCATCAAACATTTTAAAAATAGCACAATATTACTATAATCATGTTTGAGGTGAATTCGACAATTTCTTCATTTGGCGCAGTTTATACTTCCATGATTAGCCAGTTGCCGTCGTGGGCTCAGTCTTTTATAAACCTCTTTTTGATTCTTATGGTTATTCTCCTTTACCTTTTGTTCGTGCACAAGTTCTATAACTCAATCTCAAAAAAGAACATTCTTGGACTTGATTTAAACCAGTACAATAAATATGAACGGCCTTTTTTCTACAAAATTTACAGCAGTTTCCTCTTCCTTGTAGAATACATAATCATATTGCCATTGATTATTTTCTTTTGGTTCTCTGCACTTTCATTATTCCTCCTTTTGCTTACAAACATAACAATAAGCACTGTCTTCTTGATTTCTGCAGTTATTGTTATCGTAACAAGAATGACTTGCTATTACAATAGAGAACTCTCAGAGAATATTGCGAAATTAATCCCTTTTACATTGCTTTCAATCGCTCTTCTTACTCCAAACTTCTTCAATTTTGAGAGCATAATAAACCATTTCACAAGCCTCCCAGAGTTCTTCGGTCAGATAATTATTTATTTAATTTTTATAATAGCATTTGAAATAATATTGAGAATGTTCGATTTCATAATATCTCTCTTTGACACTGAAGAGACTGAGGATGAAAGTCAGGAAGTTCAGGACACTGAAGGCCAACAAACAGTTCAGCAACCCCAAAATTAAATTTCTTTTAATCTAAGCTGCATATAAGGTATATGCTCTGGGTTTGGAACCCTCTGTTCCAAAACTTCTTCAGGAGAACAATTGTCACATACATATCCGACAAGAATGGAATCATTCGCTTCTCCTACAGAAATTGGCACAGCACTTCTGATCGTATAGCCATAGCCTTCTTCAGCCCCGCAATTTGGGCAGCTGCCTGCAGCCTGACTCGCAACACGCATTAAGTCAACCATTTTATATATAGAATTCTGGGGTTAATAAATTTTATTCCTCAACAACAAACTTGACCCTTCTCCTTACAAGTACCACTGCAACTGTAGCCAAGGCAACCAAAACAAGAACCCCTATAATGCCTAACCCCGTGGGCGAACCAATTGCCCCAATAACAGCACCGGTAATTCCTGAAAAGCCGCTCGTTCCCTGATTGGTTGTTGTGCTGCCCGTTGAATTTCCGCTGCTTAGATTAATTACGGGATTCCCGTTCAAAGAATTTGTTGTTGTATTGTTGTTTGCACTTGTTAGAGCTACTGTTGGTCCTGTTCCTCCACCCCCTCCTCTTGTGGTTGTTGGAGTTGAAGGGTTTGTTGTGGTTGTATTGTTTGTGACAACCAAGACAGGGCATGTCCCAACACAAAACGTGGTTGTATTCCCCACCTGAACCCCAAGAGTTCCTGTATATAAGGCGCTTACACTCCCAAGTAAAGTTATTCCTACCATCAAGCTGATTACAAAAAGAAAATAATTTTTCATTTTACGCGTTATTAATATAATAATTAATGTTGTAT
>CAZJIV010000050.1:0-2862 GCA_964546165.1 Candidatus Woesearchaeota archaeon | reverse complement strand
CCTCACACCTCTCACATTCACCGCTTTTTTTCCCTTTGCCATGTTTTTGTATTTTTAAGAGTATTGCAAGGAAGAATTCTTAAATCCTCTCCTCATTCCACATAACCTTCTTCTTTGTGGGGCCAAGAACCTGATTGCCCGCAGCATTAACAGGATAAATCAACTTGCAGCCTTCATCAAAACCTTCAAATTCTTTTCTGATTTGCGAGTTTTCGCGAAGATGCCACGCACCCACAATAACAACCACCGGTTTACGCGATATCGCGAGATATTTCTCAATCATTTTCACGTGCTTGTTCTCTCGCCTTAATGCAATATCTTCAAATTCTTTCTCTTCTTCCTCGCTTACTTTTCTGTGTTTTTTAACCGCAGTTTGCTGTTTCAAATCAAGAAGGAAATTCTGGAAATCTATGCCTATTAATTTTATTTTATTTTTATTGCAAAGTTTAATGAGCTCCTTAACTTCTTCCACCGAAGTCATATTGGAAAATTTCTTTTTCTTCAGAATCTTCTTGAATGTCCATTCCCTTTCAACGCTTTGATTTTCCATCCTCTCAGACAAAACAAAAACAGGCCTGTAATATTCAATAACTTCCTTTATCTTGTCAAACGCAGGCTTTCCAGAAACGGGCGTCTTGTCTTCAGGAACTCCGAGTATGATTAGTTTCTCCATAAAATGAAAAAAGAAACAGGGTAATTAAAGATTTGGAATTAATCCTGGTCCAAATCTGTCAGAGATGTCAAATCAGGCTTATAGTGGAGTTCTCCTCTGTCAAAAGGCCTTCTGCCAGATTCTGCTTCCATTCTGGTAACTTCAAGAAGGTAAAGGTCAACAGCTCTCATCAATTGTCTGTCGCTGGCATCATATGCCATCTTCAGGCTTCTCAGTGTTTCAAGAGCATTGTCATAACTCGCCCCGGAAACCTCCTCAGGAGTTTGGCCTCCTTCTTCTTTGGAAATTTGCGCAGCAACATTACCTCTATAAAGGCGCCCCTTAAGCAGCCCTTCAACTATTCTCTCTTCAACACTTGTCATAATCTAGATTCCAATTTACTCTTTTTAAGAATTATTGTCTTTAACTTCAGGTTCCAAGGCCCCTTTTATTATTATCCCTGGATTTATTCTCGCAGCCTCGAAAACAGCGTTCCAGTCCGGCTTACCGTTGGGATATTTTTTCTTTAGGAAATCTTTTACTATGTTATATCCGATTGTATAACCTGCCCACATTGGATATCTGTCGGTTCCGAAAAATATCCTGTTGTGAAGCATCATTGTATCCTCATGCTCCAGAATTGGCTTCAGCTCTTTGATTATTTTATCTGCCTCACGTTTCTTTATGACTTTTGTCAGCATGTCATCCTTGCCGAGAATAAACTCTCTGAAATTTTCTGCGAGTCCGTCATGAACAAGCGCTTCGCCGAGTTTGTAATTTTTATCATTGCCGACATAGTAATTTGTTATCTCGTGTGTTAATTCGTGAACAACTGTATTTGCCAAGCTCAGTTCCCACTCACTCGCCGGAGCCAGAAATATCCACGCAACATTGTCATAAACTGTCACACCGCTCGAACCTTTCATCTTGTCTGTTATGAATTCATCAGAGGTTGGGAAAACAAAAAAATACACTTTCTCCTTCACATAAGCCTCGCACTTTTTCAAAGTATCTCGAATTATTGTCTTTATCCTTTCCTTGTTTCCATTCACAAAATAAGAGCTCTTCCCGCCGACTTTCCAGAACCTCAGAGATTCTTCCAAAAAATCCCGCGTCTTAATCCCTGCAAAGCCAATTTCCTTCCTTAACGTTATTTTGTCAACAATTTTATCCAAAGTCTCCGCAGCGGCGATTATCACCTCATGTTCCATGATATATAGAATGAAAAAGGGTAATTAAAGTTTTTTAGAATATTAAAAAATCTCTGGAACTAGTTATACTCTTATTGGATAATACAATCGAAAGATTTAAATAATATAAAAATATTATATTTATATGGCCTATTGGGCTATAGATGACACCGAGAGTGTATTCATTGCAATTGGATTAATTATTATCCTGCCAATAATCATGCTCATAAACCTAATTAAATTTATGAGAGAATAATATGAAAAAGACAGTAAGGGAATTTTACGAAAAACAAACTGGATATAAGAATTTCTTCGAGAAAAAGAAAAAGATATCTTTTGATATCAATGATAAGCTTCTCGAAATTATAGACAAGATGGTGAAACTTACTTCTAACAGCAGGACGGTTATTATCAACGCCCTCATAAGTTCAGGATTATCTCCTTTATCAAAGACAATGGAAGATACATGGAAGAATTACTTAAAAGAGTATGAAGGGAAGCTGGATGCAGGAACTGAAAAAAGTCTGAAGAAACTCATCTCTGATTTAAATGAGCTCAAGAAAGAATACGAACTTATAGAATAGTTTTTTAGACTTTCCAATATCTCAAACTTTCATCGAGAAATTCCCGAGTTTTAAGCCCGGATAATGCTCGCAAATCTGGTTAGATTTCTGAAAGAATAAGAATTCTGAATACAAAATCAACAAGTACTTGAATCTCACGAGCTTGAGTGCTGTGTTTTGCTTTTTTGAGAAATGCAAATTGAGGCTTTTAGTAGCTATTAGCTGAAATTCTCGCCGAAGCTTGAATCTTACACAATAGCTCTATCGACGTCATCTTCTTTGACGGCCTTTGTTGTCTCGTTTTGCGGTCTGCTTCGAGCTTAGATGCATTCAGCTCTTATCAGTCAGTGCGTAGCTTTGCGGCCTGCCATAGACAACCGCGCACCAGAGGCACCCAATCCTCGTTCCTCTCGTACTAGAAGATTGTTCCACTCAGACAACGACACACCTAGTAGAT
>CAZJIV010000049.1:0-3239 GCA_964546165.1 Candidatus Woesearchaeota archaeon | reverse complement strand
TCAATGGCATCTTTCACAGGCCCAAGCCCTGCCGGTCCGAATCTTATCATGCTTGTTTGAAATAAAAGACCTTTATAGAATTAATTGATATTGCTGTTCATTATAGAAATATTTATAAATTTATTATTATAATCGAACCTATGGCAAATGAAGCTTTAGAAGACACGAAATATGCAACAAAAAACGAGTCTCGTTTAGAAGGAGAGGCCGATTCTTTGATTGCTTACAAACCGAAAAATGTAAGTGTTGAACTTGAGGTTGAGTCTTATACTGCTATGAGATATCATGGGCAGTAAATTTTTTCCATAATTTAATTGAAAGATGAAATTGAAATTAGACACCTCTTTATCAAGGCATTATAGGGGTGATAAGATTCTTTATTTATTTGGGGATGTGCCTTATTGGTTCGTTGCAGATAAAAGATTTGAGCCAATCATGAAAAGACTTGAAGAAGGTGTAGAAAGAGATAGATTTCTTGCCGAAGTCCCCTCACAAATTAGGTCATTTACAGAAGACCTTGTAAAAAACGGAATAATCTCAGAAGATGGAAACAGGGCCGGAGAAATACCAAGATTCACACCTCATAAGAGAATATGGGAAGTTTATGACGCTCTCGAACTTGAACTAACTCTTGATTGCAATCTTCGGTGTAAGCACTGTTATATTAATGCAGGAATTTCAAAAGGAAATGAAATAAGTCTTGAAGACATCACAAGAACCCTTAATGATCTCCACAAAATTAACAGCTCAGACTTGAGGGGAAAAAGAGTTGTTTTAACTGGAGGTGAGCCATTTAAAAGGGAAGATATTAACGACATAGTTGATGAGATTAAAAACAATGAATTTAGGACACTAATAAATTCAAACGGTTTGTTAATTTCTCAAAACCATATTGAAAGATTAAAAGGATACGATGGACTACAAATATGCATTTCTTTGGATGGATTAAAAGAAAGCCATGAAAAGATAAGGGGAAAGGGGACATATGAACCCACACTTGAGTCTCTTAAAAGAGTTTCTGAATCTGGAATTAACACCTCGATAAATATGTTATGCCATCAAGGAAATTACAAGGAGCTTGGACAAGTTGTTCTCGAAACAAAAGATATGAATCTTCAAGGGGTAAACCCTGTGCCCGTTGTAATGATGGGCAGAGCAAGCAAGTTTGGAATTGAACCTGTTCCGGAAAAAGATTTGTATGGAGAAATATTTTCTTTAGTTAAATCGGATCCTATTTTTGGACAGCGGCTTAACCGAACTTCATTATTAAATCTCATGGGGGGACTTTCTTGCAATGTAAAGAGCCATTATTGTGGCACAGGATCAAGGGGCACATATTTTGTTTCTCACTTGGGAGATGTTTATCCTTGTCCAAACATGAGATTTGAACCATTTAAATTGGGAAATATTACAGAGGATTCTTTTGAAGATATAGTATCAGAGAACCCAATAACAAAAAAACTAACTCAATTAAGCGTTGATACTATGAATGAACAGTGTTCTGATTGTGACATCAGATATTTTTGTGGGGGCTTCTGTAGGGGGGAGACCTATTCAAATACTGGAGATATAAATTCCCCTTATGTAAGATGTGCTGAATACGGGGGAGGTATCCTTGAAGCAATGTGGGAACTTGCTGAAAATCCCCAAATATATGAATCAAAAGCAGATGAATTTTTAGAGAACTCAAGAGATAAAAATGGAAGCAATAAAAATACTAAATGACTTGATCTCTATTGATAGTCAGACAAATAATAGCAATCTTGAGATTATCTCCTATATTCGTAATTTTTACCCTGATTCTGAGATGTTTGATTATCTTGTAGGTAAAAATTATCATAGTAATTTAGTTGCAAAAATAAGGGGTAAAACAAAAAAAACACCCCTTATTTTTGTTTCTCATACAGACACAGTTAATGTTCAGGAGGGATGGGAAACAAACCCCTTTGTACCTTTTGAGAAAGATGGTAGAATTTTTGGATTGGGTTCCAGTGATATGAAAGGTAGTGTTGCTTGTGTGATTGCATCATCCCTGTCATCAAATCCTTCAAGAGACATTTATCTTGTTTTTGTGGGTTCTGAAGAAGACAATTCTCAGGGGGCTAGAGACCTGATAAAAAGAATTAGCCTACCCCCATCATGGGTTATTGTGCCTGAACCCACAGGACGGTCTGCTTATACAAGTCAAAAAGGGTATTTGGAAGCTTCCTTGGGAAGTAGGATGTTCCACAGAAAGTTTGACCCTCTTGATAAAACTTTTCAGGAAGAAGAATTAACATTAATTTCTAAAGGAGCCCTAATAAAATACTCAAATCCCCCTTTTTATCTTCCAAATAAGAGTGATTTGATACAAACAATAAAATCAATTGATCCAAACCTGAATGTTTCAGAAGATCTCTTTGCAGGATGGACTGAGGCAGGGATATTCAAAAAATACGGAAGCACAGTAATCCTTGGGGCTGGAGATTATGAACAGTGCCACAAACCAAACGAATCAATAGATATTCATGATTTAGATTATTTCTCGTGGATGTTTAGAAGTATAATAAACTATAAAACTTAAAGGACCCTTTAGATAAAATGAGCATAAGGATAGAAGGAAATAAGATCTTTTTGGCAGAACTAAATGAAAAAGATGCTGTAAAGCTTCATGAATATTCTAAAGAACCTGAGCTCAATCTCTACTCTGGTCCGTATAAGGCTTCAGAGTCTCTTGAGAGTTCCAGAGAATACATAAGAAATTGCAGAAAAAATATTCTGGAAAGAAAATCGTATATTTTTGGAATCTATAATAAAGAAGGAGATTTAGTGGGTACAATAGGATTTTTTGATTTGGACATGGAAAATAGTTCTGGTGAAATTGGCTTTTGGATCTCGCACAATTATTGGAATAAAGGATACATTACAGAAGCGATTAATCTGATCAACAATTACATATTCAATGAATTGAAATTCCATCGTATATATGCTCATTTCCATGAACTAAACAAGGCAGTTGCACGGGTTTTGGAAAAGACGGGATACAGGAAGGAGGGGGAATTTAGTGAGTCCTTAAGATTTTCAGATGGAAAATTTTATTCAGATATTGTTTATTCAATCATAAATTCTCCCAAAGCATAATTTTCCCAAAATTAATAAATACAAATAACCTGTTATCAAAATGAGGATACACAACAAGTTTACCCCTGTTTTGCTTATCGGATTTCTTTCAATACTCTTTGCAGAAGTTTTTGCAGGCT
>CAZJIV010000048.1:0-3618 GCA_964546165.1 Candidatus Woesearchaeota archaeon | reverse complement strand
GGTATATCTTTTGCCATAGAATTACTTAACGTGGTAGTTTTTAAGAGTTTGGATATGCAGAAATGTGTTGCATTGTTTTTGGTTTAGTGGGTTTTTTGTTCCTTGGTCTTGCGATTAGCACAACTATTACTATGGCGCTTGATGCTACGAGAGCAATCAGAGCATAGTACAAAATTTCTCCAATTATTGTGGCTTTAGTTACCTCAAAATGAGAATCTGCAGAAGCAATTCCTCCTGGATAAATTAAATTTACTCTAAATATGTAATTTCCTTCAGTAAGAGAGCCTAAGCCAAAATCCCTAGAGATTGTTTTATTGGAATCTACAAGAACAGATTCGGTTTTATTGAGATAAGCGTTTCCTTTAGAATCTAAGATGAGATAGTTTAATTTTACATCAAGTCTCTCATTGGTTCCTTGTGGAATCATTGTAATATCTGTTTTTAGTCTCCCCCACCTTGTAACTTTGCTGTCTAAATTCAGGATATTTGCAGAAACATCAAAGAGAAGGCTTTGATTCATTATATTCAAAGAAACAGGAACTTTGTTCCCCCCAATTATGATGTCCCCTGTGAAAAGTCCTGTTTTGTTATTATCAATAAAAGCTAAACTTAAGTTTTTTGTTTCTCCAGGATTAAGTGATATTGTGCTGTTTCTTATTAAGACTAGTTGTGTAAGATTTTCTTGTGTGATTGAAACATTTAATGTGGAATTTCCAATATTTGTAACTGAAATCTGTTGCTCAAATTTATATCCCAACGCGAGATTTACATTAATAAAACCAGGAACTATTGTGAGATTTTGTGCTGTGATTGAACCTCCCGAGGGCCCTAGAACACCTCCCCCCACAACTCCGCTAGTACCTCCTCCGCTCGGAGTAACAGTGTTTGTCGTTGAGGGTATTGGTGTTATATGTATTCCTGCGAAAGAGAATTGTGAATCCTCAACGCTACCCCCAACAACAAATTGATTATCTCCTCCTGAGGGTATGAATAGTTGGGAGTCTGCTTTTACAAGAAAAAGGAGAAGAGTTAATGTAATTATAATTACAAGCGAGATTAATATTGCCTCTTTTTTCATAAATTAATTAAGGAGAATTGTTTAATAAAATTAACTAGACTATTTCCATTTTCCGATAGCCATTTCTGAGATATCTATAGCAACTGTTGCCGCAGTTCCGCTTCCGACTCTTGTATATGCTTTGGTCGTAGAAGCAGTTGCCGAAGAACCAATTTGCCAATAAATTCCTGTTCCTCCCTCAATATTAAAATTAACAATTGGGGCGCTTGTAAATGCCTGTGGGAAATTCCATGTAAGTGCATTTGAATAATAAATAGAACCGTAAGCGCTCATTGAAGAGGGTGTGAAGGATTCCCTGTTATAACAAATCATTGTCCCGTCAGCATATTTAACCCAATTTCCGTTTGAGCCGCTTCCACTCTCAATAATAGGAGCATTTCCTTGGTAAATTGAACCACTTACCTTTAAGTCATTCTGGACAAGGACATTCTTGCTTGAATTTACCGTTGTTATATCTCCATTTGTAGAATTCAAGCCCCATGTTGAATAATCAGGACTGTTCACATTTGTTGAATTTGTCCAGCGACCGATTGCATACCAATAAGCATTTCTTGTAGCAGCTGACTGACTCGTCACTGCAGTGAATATAATGGTTGCGTAATGGATAGTTTGGGAATCTATTGTAGCTCCAAAAGCTGATGTTCCGTAAGAGTCTGCATAAACACTTGGAATTGAGGAGAAGTCTGTAGGGAATGTAATTTGTTGACCTCCACTTCTGAAACCTCCATAGTGGGAGTTTTGTATGGCTACACTTCCAGAATAGTTCCCATAACATTCCATAATACCATTTGCCCATTGCGAACATGTTCCATTAGCATTTGTTATCGTATTAACAATTCCTCCGCTTCCTCCGGAACCTGTTCCAAGGTTGAGGTTTGTCCAGCGACCTATTGCTATATAATCAGCCACCATTGTAGTGCTTGGCCCGTAATCAAGTTGGGAGAAATGAAAACCTGTATTAGTTGGGCTTGAAGCCTGACTTGGGAAAATATCATTTCCTGAGTTCGCAACTACTATGGGTGTTGTTCCCGATGCAAAGGAAAATGGAAAAGTTACATCAAAGGACCCAAAATAATAGCTCCATCCATAACTTCCTATGTTACGATTTTGAACTGTAAATGTTGTACTGATAGATGCATTTCCCCATTCAATCATAGTCCCGTCAGCATACTGGATATAACTTACGTTTTCATTTCCTCCAGAAGCAATTATCGCACCGTGACCTTCAGACCAGTTTACCCCATTGACAACAAGACTTCCGTTTATTTCAACAGCCGAAGAAGATTTATTGAATCTAAATGCTGATTCATTTCCTCCAGTCGCTCCTGCATCGTTAAATTGAACTGCTCCGTTATTCCCTGCAGGTGAAGCTGTTGCAGTTATCCCTGTGAGAAATTTTCCGTTTCCGAGCACATAACTTGCTGATACGTTCCCAAGCGTGTTTATATTTCCTGTTGCATCAATATTTGCAACGAAGAGATTTACTATTCGACTTAGAACGCTTCCAAGAGAGTTGAAAAATCCTCCGGACCCAGTTATATTTCCGGAGGCGTAAATTTGGTCGCTTATGTTAAGACTCTGCGCATAAAGTCTGTCAAATATTTGCCCTGTAAGCTGGTGTGTAGCCCTTAGACTTCCGTCACGGTATTCACACATATACGAAGGAATTTGAGTTATGTTGTTTGGTATTGTAACGTTGAAAAATGCTGTCCCATCACTTCCTGTTGTAACAGAAATGTTTGAGTTTGAGTAAACCACTCCTGCAAGATTTGAGCAATTATTGTCGGTTGTCCAGTTTAAGGTATAATTGTAAACTGTGTTAGGTGTTATTGAACCATTCGGAAGCAAAGGTCTTACGTAAATTGGAATCGTTGTTGCAGAAATGATTCCAGAAAAAATTGTTATAAATAAAATCAAAAATAACGCCTCTTTTCTCATAGGTTTTAAGATGTAAAGGGTATTTTTAATGTTTTTGTTCAATCTTTACAATAGAGACCCTTAGGAATTCTGCATAATCTCTCCACAAGATTTCACGTATCCTGTCAGAGTCTATGGTTTCAGAAGTCCTTCCATCTGATTTAGGAGGTTCAGGCCAAGCACTTATCATAAAGGACCCCGGACCCCCATTAATACTTTCTGAATCTATCATCTTCATAAGAGCACTTGCATCATAAGAGCAAACAGTGAAATCCTGCACAATTTCTCCCCCAAATTCCCTATAAGTCAGAACCCTTGACATAACTCTTGGAATTACTGAAAGCAGTTTCTCTGGATCCCTTTTGTAAAGAATGCCCATCATTTTGTGAATGTTAAGAAAATGTTTGGGAAATATATTGTATAATCTTGGCATTGAATGAGCATTCTTTATCTCTTTAGGAGTAATATGATCTATTTCAACAACTCCATAAAGACTTTTATCAGAATAGAATTTTTGTGAAACATACTGAACTATTTTAGAGACATCTTCAATTCCTGAATCCAGCGTTAAACTTTCTAAAAACATCATTGCGAAAGACAAGAACCCTTTATAAAAATTTATC
>CAZJIV010000047.1:0-3694 GCA_964546165.1 Candidatus Woesearchaeota archaeon | reverse complement strand
ATTATTTTGCAGAACATCCAAGGGTGAAATTCAATTACGGATTATAATTTAAGTAAGTATTATAAACAATCTTTTCTGAAACTTTTCATGTATTTTCATATAATACTGATTGAAACCTGCAACTCAAGATGCAGATATTGCTATCTTAAATCAGAACATGAATTTGGCGAAAAACTGAATGAGAGATTCAAATTTGATTTTTCTGCCCCTCCTGTGTCTGAAGTTAAAATTGATGAATTAAAAGAGTTTATTTCAAAAGATCCTGATCCAAGAATAATCTTCTACGGCGGCGAGCCGCTTATGAACATGAACATGATTATGGACATAATGGACTCAATTCCCGCGAAATATTACATTCAGACAAATGCAAAAATTCTTTTCAGGCTCCCGAAGCAATACACGAACAGATTTGAAAAAATCCTGATTTCGATTGACGGAAATAAAGAAAGGACGGACTTCAACAGAGGCTGGGGAACTTATGATTTAGTAATGAAAAACTTAAGAGTTCTGCGTGAAAACGGATACAAGGGAGAGATAGTTGCCAGAATGACTATAAGTTTCACTGATGGCTTCACAGACCTTCTAAAACAAGTCAAACATTTATTTGAAATTGGATTTGATTCCGTTCACTGGCAGTTGGATATGGGTTTTTACGAGTCAGATTATGATTTTGATACAGTCAAAAACTTCATAGAAAAATATAATTATGAAGTCTCCAGACTTGCAAAATATTGGGTTGAAGAGATGAAGCACGGAAATGTTCTGAGAATCTATCCTTTTCTGGGAATGTTTGAATCTTTTTACAAAAATGAACCTAGTAAATTAAGATGCGGGAGCGGTTACGCGAATTATACGATAACAACAGACGGAAAGATAACAGCATGCCCTATAATGGGCGGAATCACAGACTTTTACGTTGGAGACATAAAAAACTCAGACCCTCTTCAATTGAAGCAAATACCCGTTACAGACCCGTGCCCTCCCTGCAAATACTTTGACCTCTGCGGCGGCAGGTGTTTATATTCAAACTATGCAAAACTCTGGCCCCTCGAAGGTGAAGAGCAGGTTTGTAACACGATAAAACATTTCATAGACAAAGTCAGAGAAATAACACCTGAAATAAAATCCTTGATAGATTCAGGGGTTGTAAAAGAAAAACAGTTTGAATTTGAAAAATACTTCGGTCCGGAAATCATACCCTAAATTAATCATTAACAATTTCTGTCAGATAACCATGCTCCCGCAAAAGTTCTCTCGCTCTTTCCCGATACTTTTCTCCAAACTCATTAACGTTCCTTGTTATATACTTTGAGATTTCATTTATCAGTTCAAAATTGTACAAAATATTCTCAATTATTTCTCGGGATTCTCTCGTTGTCATTTCTTCTTGTCCTTTTTCCTGCCAATCTTTTCTCTGCGTCTTTCAAGAGCCTTATTTATCGAAACCCCAAGATTAAATAACGCAAATTTAAATTCTTCGCCAACATCTTCCCACGTCACTTTATCTTTTCCTCTATGCCTCTCCTTATCAGGCCTTATGGATTTCATTTCACGTTTCAATTCAGATTTTTCTTTTTTCATGTGCTCTCTCCACTCTTCACTTGTTTTCGTTCCCCGTGCAAGCAGGCTGAGGTATCCCAGAACAAGAACAACCACAAAGACAAAAGGATAGATTATTGCCATTGGCAGTTCAACATGTATGTCTGCATAACTCTGAACCAGTTGCCACAACCTGTAGAAAAAGTCAACTATGAAAATGCTCAGAATTGCGCCTGTCACGGGAGCTATTAAATTGAAAGGAAAATTAAGGCTCCACAAAATCTCATTTATTGTTCCTATAAAAAGCAGTATTATGAAAAGTGCTATTACTGAATTAAAAAAACCTATGACGTTTGTATAAACCGAATTGTTTACATACTTCACAAGGATATTTGCGACTATAAGAAAAATTATCAAAACAATAAAACCGATAAACCTCTTGAAGATTATTCCCAAAGCGCCATGACTCTCGTGTTCCATAAAGATATATGTTTTCAGAATTTATAAACTATTATTAATCAGAGCTTCTCTTTTTCAAGCCTTGCAAAGTTCAGAAGTGATTCCTTTCCGCTCTTCATGTCTTTAACTTTAAATCTCCACGAATTGACCTCTTTTTCTCCTACGAAAACAACTTTGTTAAATCTGTAAGAATTTGCATATTCAAGGGCTTTTGAAGGCTTCCCATAAAATACAGAAACCCTCTTTCCAAGATACCTCAGCCTTTGGGCAAGCTTTATTGCATCTCTGTCCTGATTTAACGAAATAACAAGATACTTGTCATTCTCACCATTCAACTTTTCAACAGCCATGAGCCTTTCAATTCCGAAAGAAATCCCTGAACATTGAACATCATTGAACATATAACTCCCTCCTGCAACAATGGTTTCTTTTATCCCTTCAGCTTTTATCTCAAAAACAGTGCCATTGTAATAACTCAAACCCCTGACAACAGTCGGAGAAAACTTGACATCAAAGCCATAAATTCTACAGTAATCAATAAGGCTCACAATATCCTTGTATCCTTCAAACTGGTTAAAGTAATCTTCCCCTTGTTTCAGAGCATCAAGAACTTTTTCAGCTTTTAACTTTTTGAGATTTGATTTCATTTCAGATTCAGAAACTTTGTCAAACCTGTCAATTTCTCTGAGAACTTCTTCGCGTTTGCTCTTTATTTTCAAATCATCAAGAATTTCATTCAGAAGCCTTCTGTTGTTTACAAGAATAACCGGCTTTATTCCAATTTTTCTCAGGATGTCATCTGCCAAAGAAAGAATTTCTGCTTCGTCCTTTGAAGGAACATCCGAAAGCCCCACAATATCTGCATCACACTGTGTGAATTGTCTGAACCTTCTGGAATTAGCAGGTTCATCCCTGAAAACAGGTCCTATTTCGTACCTCTTGTAAGGCATCTTCTTATTGCTCATTAACCTCTTTAATTGGAACGTGAATTCATATCTCAGGGCTAATTTTCTTTTCCCCTTATCTTTCAGTTTATAGATGTCACTAACAGCTTCATCCTCTGAATTCTCACCTTTGACAAAGCTCTCGCTTTCAATTACAGGAGTCTCAGCAGGTTCAAAGCCATACCTTTCAAAAGTTTCCTGAATCAACTTTTTAAGTTCGGCATACTTTTCGCCTTCCTTTCCTGTAAAATCCTGAAATCCTTTAACTGCTTCGCTCATTTTCAAGTTCCCCTTTTAGTCTGTCAACATGAAATATAATTTCTTTAATTATCTTTCTGATTTCGTCGTCTTTTGAATCATTGTCAATATCCCTTATTTTCCAAACATCCACCTTTCCCGTAAGATAACTCTCATTAAAAATTTGCTTTGGCACATTGTCTGCAACGATTATTATTCGGTCCTGTTCGCGCAAAAATCTTGTTGCAATGTTCTTTGGTCTTCCTTTGAGATTTATTTTGAATTCCCTTGCAACCCCCACTTCCCTTGGGTCAAGAGGATACATTCCCTCAAGTAGACCTCCCGAAGAAACCTTAATTCTCTTGTCTTTGTTGATTTTCCTGAAATAAGCCTCCGCAACCCTGCTCCTGAATCGGTTAAATTTGCATACAAAAAGAATCCTCATTTTTTTCCTATTAGTCATATAAAAAATAGAGAAGTGTGGCTTTTATAATTTATTACTTCCTTTTTCTATT
>CAZJIV010000046.1:0-3803 GCA_964546165.1 Candidatus Woesearchaeota archaeon | reverse complement strand
AACCTTGCACTATAAACAAAATTGCGAAGACTGCAAGTAAGAAAGTTCCTGCAAATATTAATCTCTTTCTTTCTGTCCTCATTTTAAATATTGTCTGCCCCTAATCCTGGAGGCCATACAAAGCTCCTTGTTGCAAATTGGAATTTGTCTCCTGTTGTCAAGTCTGTTACAATGTAAACTTTCGTTCCGTCTGATTGCCTCTCTTTTTCAACTTGTATATCATGGTAAAGGCTCATGTAAGTTGCAACATCTGCATCCCCATATTGAGCTTCCCACTGAAGTATGCTATTGGCAATGCCCGACAATTCATAAAGATTATTGTTAAGGACTACACTAAATTTCCCATATCCCTGAGTGCCTCCTTTGGTTAAGGTAATCTTGTTATTGAATGTGACCACTATTGCATTTGGTATCAAATCAACAGTTGTGTTTCCATATTGAATGTTAACAGAATAACCTTGACTTTTGTAACTTTGCACAAGACTCTCAAAGCATGAGTTCGCAGTTGGTTGCAGATTATCCCTTATTTGGTTTTCAATTGAATTCTGGAGAAGAGGCTGCTGCATAACACAGGCCTGATAATTTTTATTTGTATAACATAGATATGCAACTTCGTTCCCGTTATACTCAAAGTAAGCAGGCGGATTTACATAACCCCCTTGAAGAGAAATATTGTTAACAATTTCATTCAATTTGTCATGAACACAATTTTGGATAAAACCCTGTGGCGTTGTTGCCCCCCCTGTAACAAAACTTTTTATTTGGGGGAATAAAAAATAAACCACAGCAGCGATTGCAACAACAAGAACTGCAAGGAGTATAAACAATGTAACTTGTCCCCTTTTATTGAATAATTTCCTTCTTTCCAGAATAAAATCACCACCTTCTTTATTCATGCTTTTTAGATGGCATTAATATTTAAAAACTCTTTGTTTAACCTTGCGAAGGAGAAACAATAATTGCACATTCTGGATTTACATTTCCGTAAGGGTCCTTGCATTTTACATAATAACTTATTCCGCTGTTCCATGGAGCGCTGTGGTTTGTATTATATGAAAAGTCCATTGATGACGCATCCGGTCCATCAAGGCCGAACCCACAACTTGCAGTATTGTAATAACATCTTGCCAGTTCATTTGTAACCACCTTGAGACTGCTTCCCTGCTTGTATGTTCTGGTCACGATTGGGGGAGTTGTATCCAATGCAAGATGGAATATTGCATACTTTGTTGCAGTATTGCCTGCATCATCTTTGCAGATGACAGAGATATTATAATTGCCCTCAGTCAAACTCAATCCGCCTTGCGAGTGGGATGTTGAAGGACCTGTATTGCTGTCTGAATAGAATGTATCTCCTGTTCCCATGGGGGGATTGGCAAAATTCCACTTGCATATAGACTTTCCATTGTAAGCACCGCCTGCTGTTTGCGCATTAAGAGTTAGACTAAACAGACAATTGTCTCCCCCACCCAGAGAACTGCATGTTGGTCCGCCACCCTTTACAGTGGTTGAAGTCTTTCCATCAAGATTTAGGGGGGTTGTTCCTCCGTCATACGAAAGACTTAATGAGGTTAAGTTTAGTGGTCCAGGGGACTGATAGATTGTGTAAAGGAATCCTTTCTGGTTTGCAACCCCTGTAGGATTCGTATCAGCATCCCATGGATGCGTCATGCACCTTATGAATATGTTATTTGCCTGCGAATCAAGACCTGTAATCGGAACTGGTGTTGTGCATGTTCCTCCTGAGAAAGGATTGGAATCATCATACTGGCAATAGAAATAACTGGTCATGTCTTCGTAATTCATGTCGCTTCCCACATTATAACGGCATTTTGCAGGCTTTGTTAAATCAAGATGTAACTTGGCTGTGTCGCTTCCGTAAGCAATGTAAGATTTGTTTGCAGGATTGTAATTTGCAATCCCTGCCGGCGTAATATCAGCACCTTCCTGGACACAGAACTTTATAGTGTATTCATTCGGCCAATAATTTCCCCATGAATCAACACACCTTATGTATAATTCTTCAGTTCCAATTCTCTCTCCAGGATTTCCATGAGCGTTATCAAGACTTGAAACAGGGATTAGGGGTAGGTTTATCATTTTATGATTCACAGTGTCATAAGGATATTCTTCAAAATAAGGTTGGTCAAAACTATCTTGTAAAACTTGGTCTGCACTTCCTGGATCTGAAGTTTGTTCCCATGACCAGACACAATGTGAGATTTTTCCAACTCCAGGTTTTCCTGCATATTCCGTAGCTAACGTGAAGTTTATTGACTGATTTTCAGAAATGCATCCACCGTTTGAGCTTGTTATATTAAATCCAGTCCCATCCTGTTTTACATAACTTACCTTATAACCATCATTCAATCCACCAACATATGTGATATTTGGCGCTGTTCCGTCATTCTCCCCACTGCTGATGCAAACAGGATTTGCAGAGGGTGGAAGATTTGTCTTCAGCACACATGCACTTCCAAGAGCCTGGCAAGTGTATTCAGTACAAGGCAAGCCATCAGTTCCACATTCGCTGCACTTATTTACTCCTGTTTTAGGTTGCCAGGGCAGGCATGTGAATGACACGGGGACATTTTTAGTGTCGAATAAGAAAGAAGCAAGCCAAGATAAAACACTAAGAATTATCACAACAAGTCCCGCAACCCATCCAACGGGGTTCCATATTGCTATTCCTGCAATAACAAAACCCGCGGTAATAACTGTTTTAATTATTCCTCCAAATATGCCTATACCATGTCCGCTCAAATCTCCTTGATTCAGATTTTGAAGAGGGTCTGAAGAAAATTGGTTTATCAAATTTCCAAGCAATGTTGGAAAGAGCTTTGTGCCAGTTGGGTCTGCAAGTTCTCTGAGATTTGAAAGACCTCCCGAACTTATATTCCCATTTGCATTCAATCCTGTGATGTCCGCGTTATTCCAAAGATCATGCCACCATTTTCCGTTTTTGAAATAATTTTTCATAGAATCCGCATTTGGAGCCGTGAAACCCCTTGAACTGTAATCACCTGCTATATTAAAATAACCTCCACAATCTCCCAGAGAAGTGCACAAATTATTCATTTGATCTGCAAAAGTAGGGTCAAGGCATCCGCAATTTGCAATGCAGTGCCAGTGCGTTCCAGCAATAAACTTTTGCCAAACTGTTGTACAGGTGTAATTTCCAATACTGCAGGTTGTTTTTGAATTCTGTCTCAACTGTGCGCTTGTTGGTTTAATCGTAAATGCAGGAGGATACCTTGGAACGCATACATCAAATAAAATAAAATTGCCGTTCGATGGACGGCCCTGGTTCCCTGTAACATCAATTTTTTGAATCATACAATCACTTCCTCCTCCTGCGCCCCAAGATGCATTCTCACAAAGTTGGGTATTGTTTGTATGTGTTTGATCAGTCCCGGTAAATTTGCCCTGGTCAGAATCAAAATGGTAATAATACAAATCACTCGTTATGGCATAACATCCTGAAGCGCCATTAGGCCTTTTGGCTGCAAGGGAATATAATCCAAGCCCCTGAACATTTGTAACATTCTCCCCACAGATAAAATCCCGATAACCTTGAACATCTGTAAGTGATACATTTATCTGTCCATCATGGCATTTTGCTATGCCATAGACACTGCCAACTAAGTCATTTCCCTTTCCAATCGGGCTTTCTGATATACACCATTGTTCTCCATTGTAAGCATAGTCTCTGCCATTGCCGCTGACACCCCCCTTTGTCTTTATAACTGAAGGAAAATCAGGAGCATTGGTTATGTCACAGGTTGTTTTAACACACATTGTAT
>CAZJIV010000045.1:0-3834 GCA_964546165.1 Candidatus Woesearchaeota archaeon | reverse complement strand
GAATGGGAAGACCGCCGCGCAGCATTTGTTGTTGCAAAAACAATCGACGAAACAATTCGTGAACACAAGGACAATCCTTATAATGAAGTCGCTATTGCAATTGGAGGGCCACATTATTGTCCGAGCTTCAATAAAATTCAGCTAAACTCCAATGTTGCAATCTCACATATAATACCGAAATACAAACTTCCTCTCTCGGAAGAGATGGTTAAAGAAGCAATAGACAAAACACAGGAGGAAATTGATTTCATTTTAATAGATTGGAAAGGTCTAGGAAACGCAGAAATGCGGGAGCAGGCAATGTCAATTCTCAAGAAATTTTACTTGCAAACCAGGAAAACCGGCGAGATTTCAAAGTAATCCCAAACATTTATATCTATATTCTTACTATCCTGATTATGACATTTTTATTCGACGAAGATATAGATTCAAAGGTTTCTGCTTTAGACCCGAAGTTCAGGGAAAAGATAGCGGACATGTTTGAAGCAATGCACAAGTCAATTTCAATGCTTTATGAAGCTGCAATAAAAGACGAAAAAACAGGCTTGTATAACCACAAATTCTTTGAAACTGTTTTGGAGATGGAAATTGAAAAGGCAAAAAGAAACGAAGAAAAACTTTCTATAATGATAACAGATATAGATCACTTCAAGAAAATCAATGATACCCATGGACACCTGAAAGCAGACGAAATGCTTGCCCAGCTAGCAAAAGTTATGAAAAAGCACGCAAGAAAATCGGATATTGTCGCAAGATTTGGCGGTGAAGAATTTTTTATCCTTCTTCCTGAAACATCGCTTGAAAAAGCAAAGAAATTTGCGTCACGTTTAAAAAAGGCGATTCATGAAGACAAATTTCTGAAAAAATTCAATCTCACAGTCAGTGGAGGACTTACAGAATACAGAGCACGTGATACTAAGTTTAAATTTAAAGAGCGTGCGGATAAAGCTCTCTACAAAGCAAAAGAAGGCGGAAGAGATAGATTTGAGGCTTTGAAATAATTCTAGAATGTTAAAACTATATCTCATAAGGCACGCAGAATCTCTCGGGAACAAAAAAGGGATTAACATGGGTTCTGACATAAATCCAGAACTTTCTCAAACAGGGTTGGAACAAGCACAAAAACTTGCAGAATTTTTCAAAAATAAAAAGATAACAAAAATTTATTCAAGTGATTTAAAACGTGCCTCTGGAACTGCAGAAATAATTGCACATAAATTAAATATTCCTGTAGAGACCACAGAATTGTTAAGGGAAATGAAAATAGGGAAATGGGCTGGAAGAAGGAATGTTCTGAAAAAATGGATGAAATATTACAACAAGCAAAAATCAAAGGGAATCACAAATGAACAAATAAGGCCGCCGGGAGGAGAAAATTCATGGGATCATGAAAAACGCATCAGAAAATTTCTTTCTTTATTAGAGTCTCAAAAAGGAAATATCCTTGTTGTTGCACATGCCGGAACCAATAAGGTAATCATTGGAACAATTCAGGGGAAAAATCCAGATGACTTTTACGAAACAAAACAAGATCCTGCTTGCATTAACGAAATTCAATTTGCTGGAAATAATTGGAAGATTGTTAAAGTTAACAAGACAATTTAATTTCTCTGCACTACCAATTTATTTTTAAACTTCGAAATATAAAGTATAATATGAAAAGTGAAGCAGAGGTTTTGGAAGTTCTTCTATCTAAAAAGAATGAATCCTTTTTATTAATAAAAAAAGGAAACTCAGGAAAAGACCTTGAAAAAGTTGCAAATGATCTTAGAAATCATTCAAGGGGTTCTATGAGATTAAGTTCTGATTTTGGAAACTGGGAAGTTTATGAAATGATTATGGGGTACATGATGAGTAAAGAAATCCCCTACAAAAAATATGGTGAACATTCTATTGATGAAGCAGTAAGAATAGAAGGCCCTACGGCAATAAAATCCCTTGTCCCCTTCCTTGGGAAAATAGGAGATTATATTGGAAATGTTGAAAGAGCGGACAGAAATTATGCTAGCCCCGAAACAAACCCCCAAGGATATGCTGCTCTTAAAAAACAGAGAGACGATTTAGTTGCATATGCTGCTTTCTATAGGAATAAGATGGAAGAAAAAAGAGAAGAAGCTGAAAAGGCAAAATCTAAAGATAAATAATTCTAAAAAATAAACGCCCACGGCAGGAATCGAACCTGCGAGCCCCGAAGGGCCCGGATCTTTGTGCATATTAGGAGGTGTGGAACCTCGGTTCTGCGTAGCAATCCGGTGCAATAACCACTATGCGACGTGGGCATGAATATCACTATTTTACTTTGCTTATAAGGTTTTTTATATTTTCTTGGAGACTATTGTTTCATAAGGTAAACAGCAACATCGGCAACATTTGTGCCTGTTGGCTCTGCTCTTATGAGAGAACCTCCAAGCCTTTTGAAGAAATTGTAACTGTCACATTTCTCAATTGATTTTGAAATTCTAAGGCCCTTTTCTATTATTCCTTTTGAAGAATTGTGGTCTATGATTGCTCCCGCAACACCGTCGATGTAATCAAGACCGTCCGTGCCAAGACTTGCCATCGCTAGATTTTTTCCATTCCTGCTCCTCAAAATTTCCTGGAGCGTTACAAGCGCATAATATTGATTTCTCCCGCCCGTTCCGTGATTCTTCGGGACGTGCAGTGTGGTCTCACCGCCAACAATAATTGCATTAAACTTCTTGTATTTTCCATCCATAATTTCCTGAATCTTCTTTTTTGCTGTTTCTTCACAGTCTCCTTTTTGACCTTTTATTACAAATGGCTTAAACCCCATGTCCTTTGCTTTCCTGCTCATGGCATTCAATGCAAGATTGTTGTTTCCTATAAGAAAATTGTAAGAATTATGAAGCCTCTTTGGTGTTTCATCTTTCTTTCCATTCAAACCCAAAATAACATGTCTTAACACTTTTCTGGGAATTCTTCTGGTTAAATCATATTTTTTAAGAGTTTCATAAGCATCATCATAGGTGCTTGAATCTTCTGTTGTTGGTCCTGATGCAATTGTTCCGAAATCGTCTCCTATAACATCCGAGAGAATCAATGAAACAACCTTTGCAGGAGCAAAAAATTCTGCGAGCTTTCCACCCTTGACTCCTGATAAATGTTTCCTTACAATGTTAATCTCATTTATGTTTGCACCAGAATTTATGAGAAGCCTGTCTGTCTTCTTTATCTCTCTTAAACTCAGGTCTTCTGCAGGACAAGCCATTAGTGAGGAAGCACCACCCGAAATCAAGCAGAGGACAATGTCGTTTTTTCCTATGTTGTATCTTTCTTTTAATCCGAACATCCTTCTGACTCCCGAAACACTCTTTCCGCACGGAATAGGATGGCACGCCTTCACGACTTTTATCTTTCTTAGTTTTTCAGAAGTTTTGCAGTTTACAATTCCTGTTTCCAAATCAGGTATAATATCTTCAATCTTTTTTGCAAGAGCGAGAGTTGCTTTTCCTCCGCCGATAACAAAAATTCTACCGTTTCTTACCAACTTGAATTTTTTATCCTTAATCTGCAATATTTTCCTGAAATTGTCAAAACTCACACTCCCAAGAATATTTTCAGGAGACAGAGCTTCAATACTTGCATCAAGAATTTCCAAAACACCCCTTCTCAAGTCTGTTGTTGATAATTCTTCCCGATTGTTAATTATCATCTATAATAGCAAAACACTAGATTATTAAAGATTTTTGGATTGAGAATTTTCACTCAAAAATAGCTTACAAAAAGACTTAAAAACAGCTCCAACAACGATATTATATCATAGCGGGGTAGAGCAGCCAGGAGTGCTCGTCGGGCCCATAACCCGGAGGTCGC
>CAZJIV010000044.1:0-3909 GCA_964546165.1 Candidatus Woesearchaeota archaeon | reverse complement strand
TTTTGTGACTACTTTTATGTAATTACAAGAATTCCAGACTTTTTAAATCTTACTATTTGTTACTCCTAATAAGTAACTACCTTTTACCCACAACCTTCGTTTTTCCCTTAAGACTCCTGCTTGTGACTATTGCCATAAACAAAAATCCGAAGAATATGAAATCATTCTTGAAAATTAAAGTCACAATTGCTCCAAGAATGCCAACAATAACTATTATCTTAAACCATTTCTGTCCTTTGCCAATCTCATCTTCCGTCACGCGGGCCAACACTTCTCCGATAAGAATCCCAAGCGCTAAGACACCCATCCCGATAAAAACAAGATAAATCTCCTCCATCAAATAAAAACCATTTTCTTTTTTATATAATTATTCCTTTCAAAAACTTACCCTTTTGTAAAAGATTCTCTTTGTTATTTCTACAAGCACAAGATAAACTAGTGTAATCCCCAAGATTATCCCAAGGAAGTACAATGGCAACGGCGAAAATCCAAACAACTTTCCGAGAGGAGTATAAGGAATTGCAATTCCTACACCAAGTCCCAAAAGACTTGTCAGAACAAGAAGCTTGCTCGCCCTGCTTTTTAGTATAGGAGTTTTCTTTGTTCTTATTATATGGATCACAAGTGTTTGTGTTGCAAGAGATTCAATGAACCAGCCGGTCTGGAAAACAGGAGCTGTAACCTTTAGAACAAAATAAAATACTCCGAAGGTTATAAAGTCAAAGACAGAACTCAACGGCCCGAAAACATACATGAACTTCTTGAGGAATTTTATATCCCACTTCTTAGGGCTTGAGACCCAATCATTATCAACTTTATCAGAAGGAATAGTGACTTGTGATGCATCATAGATTAAATTGTTAAGCAAAATCTGTATTGGAAGCATTGGGAGGAAAGGCAGGAACAGTACAGCACCCGAAGCGCTGAACATGTTCCCAAAATTGGAACTTAAGGCCATCATTATGTACTTCATGGTATTCCCGAAAATTTTCCTTCCTTCTATAACACCTTCCTTCAAGTCGCTAAGGCTTTTTCTTGTAAGAATAATATCTCCCGATTCTTTTGCAACATCAACTGCATTGTTGACACTTATTCCAACATCGGCATTTTTTATTGAAGGTGCATCGTTTATTCCATCACCAAGATATCCAATGACATTCTTGTTTTCGCGAAGCGCGTGTATTATTCTTATTTTTTCATCTGGGCTGCACCTCGCAAAAATGGTTGTATTCTGTGCCTTTATTCTCAGGGCATCATCAGACATTTCTTCAATTTCTTTTCCAAGAAGTATGCCTTTTATTTCAAGTCCGACCTCTCTTGAGATTTTCTGGGTTACAAGTTCATTGTCCCCTGTTATAATTTTGACCTCAATGCCAAGGTCATGTATTTGTTTTATTGTTTCAGCGACATCCTTCTTTGGAGGGTCAAAAAAGGATATGAACCCCTCAAATACCATCCCTGTTTCTTCAGCATGTGTATACTTCCCTTTTTTTGAACCCACGCTCTTTGATGAAACCGCAAGAACCCTAAACCCATCTTTGCTTAAGCTTTTGTAAAGGTCTGTTGCGCGCTTCATTGCTCTTTTGTCAAATTTGGAAGGCCTGCCAAATTTATTGTAAGAAGTGCAGCATTCAAAAATTTCTTCAGGAGCTCCTTTGGTTATCATAAGATTTTGTTTTCCACTTTTTACAACAACACTCATTCTTTTTCTTGTGAAATCATATGGAATCTCTTCAAGTTTTCTTACTCCTTTAATGTCTATTTTTTTGTAGTTAATCACAGCTTCATCAAGAGGATTCTTTATTCCGGTTTGAAATGTGCTGTTAATGTAGGTTAGTCTTAGAACTCTCTCTTCTTCTTTGCCCTCTATATTTTGATATTTCACAACAGCGATTTTATTTTCTGTCAAAGTGCCTGTCTTGTCTGTGCAGAGAATGTTCATGCTGCCGAAATCAGGGATTGCCGAGAGTTTCTTGACTATGACCCCTTTCTTTGACATTTTCTTTGAACCAACGGACATCGTGACAGCCATAATCATAGGAAGCAAATCAGGAGTTATTCCAACAGCAATCGCAATCGCAAACATGAATGATTCAAAGAAATCTTGTCTTATGAATGAGGTTACAAGGAATATAAATATGACAAGTATGAGAGCAATTTTCATCAACAAAAATCCAAAATTTGCAGTCCCTTTTTCAAACTCTGTTTTTACGGGAGCTTCAGAAATCTTGCTTGCAATTTTTCCAAACTCTGTGTTTTTCCCTGTTTTGATAATCACAGCAGTCGCGCTTCCGCTGACAACATTCGTATTGCTGAAAAGAATGTTATTCAGGTCAATTACTGATTTTGCTTCCTCAAGTTTGTCCGCAGTTTTTTCAACAGGAAAAGATTCTCCTGTTATTGAAGATTGGTTAACAAAAAAATCCTGAGATTCCAGGACACGTGCGTCTGCAGGTATCATGTCTCCTGAACTTAGGAGAACGACGTCCCCTTTAACAAGATACTTGATTAAAATTTCTTTTTTCTCTCCGTTCCTTAAAACCATTGCAGTTGTTGCGACAGATTCAACAAGTTTCCTGAGAGCCTTGTTTGCAGAATATTCCTGAAAAAAATCCAGGAAAGTTCCAAGCATTATAATGCATACAATTATGACGCCCTGTGTAACCTGGTCTGTGAAAAATGAAATAACTGCTGCAATCAGAAGAATAATTATCAGCGGGCTTTTCAGATGGGAAAGAAATTGGGTAAATACATTATACTTCTTTTTTTCTGATATGACATTCAGTCCATCTTCCCTCAAACGCTCCCCGGCCTCATCATGAGACAACCCTTTTTTAGTGCTCTTCAGATTTTCAAGTACGTCTTTAACTTCTTCAGAAGAATAATCAACCTCCTTGATTTCCTGCATGGATTACATATCTTTCAGGAATATTTAAATCTTTTAATCTATGAAAAAGTGTACGCATCACAAACTTTAAGTATAGCAATATCTTAAATTAACAATCAGAAAATGAGAAGTGAGAAAGTTTCTAAAAAGAGAGCTAAGCCTTATAATAACAGAGTACTTTATTCACTTGTTGCTGTGGCAATTATCGTTGCGCTTGCAGTTGGAATTTATGCAGGTGCTTACATTGTTCCGGGAGCAAACCCAAAAACCCCAAACCCTGGACATAATATAAGTCAAATTCAAACTTGTGGTGCAGGTCAAATTATTCAAACAAACTCAACAGGAAATGGCTGGAGATGCGTAGATTTGCCTTCATCCTCATTGACAAGAGGCTCAGCTTTTTATCAGGTCTCGAATCAATATTGCACAACAAATGTGGGAACATTTACTCTTGAAGCACAATGCCACACTGGCTATGTCCATAATTTTTATTGCTATGCACAGAATTGTGATGGAAGTCTTAATACCACAATTTACCAGAGTTATAATAATGGGTGCCCAAGTTCTTCCCCTATAACTTGTGACAATCAACTTATTGGGTATTTTGTTTCTTAATTGAAGACATAAATTTTTTTAAAACTCCCCTTTCTCTATCATGCATGGCTTACAAAAAATTCTTGGTTGTTGCAAGCAAAAAAGATGTTGCAGGGATAAATATAACCACAAGACTATCGCAGTTCAGAGAAAATCCCTTTATTACTGGAATGAAAGACCAGGCAGGCTTTGATTTTTATCTTGCTGAAGAGGATGTTCTTCACGAAGAGAATCTTGATTTAGAGAGAATAAACAGATATGATTTTATTATTTTTGCTTCAAGGCACAGTTCTGAAAAACAGGAAAAAACCCTATCAGTTCACAATCCAGGAAACTGGAGAAATGCAGAGCATGGCGGGAAGGAGGGAAAAGTATCTCCTGCATCAGCAATATTCCAAAAGCAAATGTTTGAACATCTGGCTAAAAAT
>CAZJIV010000043.1:2870-4008 GCA_964546165.1 Candidatus Woesearchaeota archaeon | reverse complement strand
ATGAAAAAGAGGTATAAAGCTATAATCTTTGACCTGGGCGGTGTATTGTCTGTAAGCAAAAGACATGAGGACATGGAAGGCGTCCACGAAGAGGTTGCAGAAAAACTCGGATTTTCAGTTGATGAATATTTTGATGCAATTGATTCTTCCTATGCGAATGCAATAGCGGGAAAAATTTCAAGAGAAAAATCTGTTGAGACTATGTCACGAAACCTTAATACAAACCCAAAAAAATTGATAAAAACCTATAAACGTGCTTACAAAAGAAACTTCAAAAGAAATGATGAACTTTACCATTTCGCATTGGCCCTAAAAAAAGAGGGATACAAAATTGCCATAATCTCAGATATCTGGTACATCGCAAAGGACGTTTTTTTCAAGAGTTATTATTATAGACATTTTGATGACACTCTTGCTTCATGTGATGCGGGTTCAAGGAAGTCAGGCAGGAAAATCTTTCAAATGGAACTCAAGAAACTCGGGCTAAAACCTTCGGAGGTAATATTTACAGACAATGAAAAATGGAATCTTCCTGCTCCCAGAGCAATGGGCATTAAGACAATTTTATTCAAGGGAAACAGGGACTTCAAAGAGCAATTAAAAAAACTGGGGGTTGAAGTATGATTGAATCGTCCGATATGCCAAGAGAAATGAAAAGCTTTTGTGCAAAATGCAAAAGTCCTGCAAAGAAAAAAAAGTTTGACAAAGAACTTTGTGAAATTTGTTACCATTTTGCCCCTGATGATGAAAAACAGTTCATTGAATATGTCAGGGAGACTATGGACGGAAAAACACTTGATACCTTCAGGAAATATGCCGTAAGCTCTGGGAAAAGGCAAAAAATTGGGATGGCAAAAAAAGCTTCTCAAGGGAACTTAATGTCGCGCGTGCCCTTTGGTTATAAATTAGAAAACAAAAAACTTGTGCCTGCTGAAAATTACAGAGAAATTGAAGAAATATTTGAAGAATTTCTCAATACCAACATTAGTTTAAGGCAGCTTGCAGCAAAGCATCATTTATCAGTAAACGGCCTGAAAAAAGTCCTTAGAAATTTTACCTACATTGGAAAAATAAAATTTGACAACCAAATTCACGAAGGCAGCCACCAGGCAATTATATCTTCAACATTATTCAATCA
>CAZJIV010000043.1:0-2770 GCA_964546165.1 Candidatus Woesearchaeota archaeon | reverse complement strand
TCTTTTGTAATCCTTATTGGTTCTTCAATTCTCAGCTTGTCAAAAAATTGGAGTGTTTGATAATCCTTCCTATTTATCCTTACATGCCCATGTCCCTCCGTAAGAATGGCTCTTGCGACTGAAGCTTTCCTTTTCCCAGATGTGATTATTCTTTGTGATTTTTCTGCCATTATGCTTTTACAACCTCCTTAAGCTTTGAAAACTTTACCTTTTCTCCTGTTTCAAATTTTTCAGCTTTTTCATTCGCAAGTTCTTTTGGAACCCCAACATAGCATCTTATTCTTGAATATGCTTCTTTTCCTCTTCCCTCTCTGTGATTAGGCAACATCCCTCTTATAGTTCTCTTAACTACCCTGTCCAGGTCTCTTGAATGTTTTGGTCCTCTTTGTGTTGTTCCAACTCTCCTTCTCCTCTCGGCATATTTTTCTATGTTTGATTTCCTATTTCCCGTAATTATAACCTTGTCGCAATTAACAATTTTGACTTCCTCTCCTCTAAGCGCAAGCTTTGCTGCATGAACTGCAAGTCTTCCTAAAACCGCATCCTGTCCGTCAATTATTTTCATTCTAATATCCTCACACCCTCCGCACTTGGGTTTCTCTTTATTTCATCAAATATCGTTGAAATTTTGCTTCCGGACTTTAATATTTTCTCTTTGGCACTTTCAGAGAATGAAAAAGCTACAACCTTTATTTTCTTCTCAAGTTCACCAACAGAGAGAACCTTGCCCGGTATGACGACAGTTTCGCCATCCTTCGAATTTTCATTTATTGAATTAAGGTTTCTCTCAAATTTTCTTTTCCTTGTTGTCGTCATGATCTCTGCAACCCTTTTCCAGGAATCATTTCTCTTCGCGCTGATTATAGTTTCAACTAACTCAGGATTTCTTTTTCTTTTTAACTGTGTATCAATTTTTGTATTTGATTTCATTTTAACAAACTGCCACGATAGAAACATTAAAACTGCTATCGCGTTAACTCGCAGTAATTATACCTTAGGATTTACCTATTTAAAGCTTTTCATTAACCTCAAAAAGTTTAATCATCATAGATTGGTGGTTCCAAAAATTTATAAATAACGATTGTTAAAAACTCATATGAAAAAGGAGATGCCCAAATCGGTTGGTCTTATCATTGCAGGTGTTGTTGTCGTTGCAATAATAGTTGCTGCAATAATCATATTCTCAGGCCATCCACAAGCACCTAGCGGCAATGCTATTGCGCCAACAAACCAAGGCAATGCACCAATGCAGCCTGCTTCGGCCACAGGGCAAAAATTATCAGACAGCCCTTACGCAAATTATGCATATTTAATCTCTTCAGATCCCTTAAGTTCCGATGCGCGAACAGCCTTAACAGGGTTTAAACTTTCCAAGGCACAAAATTCTGACGGGAGCACTACTTATACATTAACAGCATTGAAGCAGGGATATCAAAACCAAACTTACACTGTAAAATCAGGACAAAGCCTTTACTTTATAGAAAGGTCTCTTGGAGATGATAATGCGGACACAGATGAAGATAACTTCCTCGCAGATGATATGGCTGTTGTCGTAGATTCAAACGGGGTTATAGTTGAAGGCCCGGGACAAGCCTAAACCTTAATTTACAGGAACAAAACCTTTTTCTTTTATTGTTTCAAGAACTTTCTTTATTGCATCTTTCATATTACTGCCTTTTATTGTGAAACCCGATGCCGCTTTATGCCCACCACCCCCCAAGACAGAAGAATAGAGGGTTGTATCAAATTTGGAGCTTCTGAAAGAGCCCTTTATGGTTCCGTCAATTTCATTGAGAACAAATACTAAATCAATGTCCTTTATGTCATTCATGCAGATAACCGCAAGTCTTACATCGCTTTCATCTAATCCTGCCTTTTTGTAGTCTTCCTTCGTAGACCAACTGTAAGCAACGTCAGTTCCACGAATTTCTTCTTTCTCCATATTGTTCAATATAATCCCATGAAGCTTCTTTAATTTCCAAGGATTGGTCATTATAACATCATAAACTTCCTTTTCATAATCTATCTTACCGGTTTCAAGTAAAGTTGTGGCCTTTTTCATGGAATCTATAGAATCCCCCCATTTGAAAAAACCGGTATCGGTGCAGATACCCACGAGCAGCCTCAAGCTTATTTCCCTGTCAAATTTAATCCCAATTTTTTTGAACATCTCAAACAATACAGAACATGTTGAGGCAGATTTTTCGTTTACATAATTTAAACTTCCGAAGTAAGAATTAGTTTTATGATGGTCTATATTTATCACATTGAAACTTTTCAATCCTTTCATAAACTCTTCAGAGAAATCACTGTCTGCAGCACCGTAATCGAGAAATACTATTTTGTCAAAATCTCCAAGATTTTCTTTTTGAATATCTCTGCCAAATTCAACTTCCTTTGAAAACTCAAAGTCACTAAGTCCTTCATTCAATTTGTCTTTGCTTATCAAAGTCACATCAACGCCTTCTTTTTCAAGGACATATTTCATCGCAGCACAGCTTCCAAGGCTATCTCCATCCGGCCTGTAATGAAGTGTCATGAGAACTTTCTTCGCTTTCTTCAGTTCACTCCAGATTTCTTCAAATGTGTTGTTTTTCATTTTTTGTTCTCATCTCGCCCTACGCTCTTTCAAGGGAAGGGTTGATGTGCTTTCCATATCGGGCTCTACCCCACTTCAAGGGAAGGGTTGATAAGGTGAAACCGTAGGTTTCCCTTATGCGGGAGACAGGATTCGAACCTGCGTAGGGACTAACCCACAAGAGCCTTAATC
>CAZJIV010000042.1:0-4121 GCA_964546165.1 Candidatus Woesearchaeota archaeon | reverse complement strand
CTCTTCCTTGTTAATAAGGATAAAATCAAGAAAGCTATAAATAAAGTACTTTCTATAAAATCATAAGAAAGATGGTGGACTTCAAATTTCCGGATGTAGGAGAAGGAATTCAGGAAGGTGAAATTGTCAAATGGCTTGTAAAAGAAGGTGATACAGTTAAGGAAAACCAAAACCTTGTACAAGTTGAAACCGATAAATCTGTTGTAGATTTGCCTTCACCCGCAGCAGGGAAAGTAACAAGCATTGCGGCAAAATCTGGAAAAATCAAAGTCGGTGCAGTTTTATGCACAATTGGAGGAAGTTCTGGCAGCAGTTCATCGCCAAAACAGGAAAGTCAGCCACAAGAAAAACCAGTTCCCGAAACTCCAAAAGAAAAACCTGAAAAACCAGCCAAAGTCAAAAAAGAAAAACCCACTGAAAAACAAAGCGGTAAATTCTCAGAACATGGTCGCGGTCTTGCTGTTGTAGGGCAACTTGAAGAAGCACCGGACAACCCTGAAGAGGAAACTCAACCAGAAGCACAATCACAAGAAACTGCAGAACCTGAGAGTAAACCGGAAGAACAGGGGGAAGTGGAATATAGATCTCATGCATCAACAATGCGCGGTGAAATTCAAAGCAAACACGTCAAAACATCTCCTGCAGTTCGGATGTTGGCACGTGAACATAATATCAATCTTACAAAAATAAAGGGCACAGGACCTGAAGGTCGCATATTAAAATCAGACTTAAGCATATCAGGACCTGTTCCACAGCAAATGGTTCCAGTCATGAAAACAGAAACACCTGCAGGAAGTGTTGAAAGAATTCCTCTTAAGGGAATAAGAAAAGCAATTTCTGATAATATGACCCTATCACACCAGATACCGCAGGCAACAGAAATGGAAGACGTAAACATAACAAAACTCTGGGCAATACGCGAAAAAGAAAAGAAAAAATACAAAGATGTAAACATCACTCTGTTATCATTTGTAGTAAAGGCAGCAGTTTCAGTTCTTAAAGAAAACCCACATCTCAACGCTTATCTTGATGTTGGCAAACAGGAAATAAACGTAAAAAAATATTACAACATAGGAATAGCTGTTGAAACCCCTCTTGGTTTGGTTGTTCCAAACATCAAAAATGCAGACGATAAATCTATAGTTGATGTAGCCCGTGAAATTCAGAACTTAGCTCAAAAAGCCCGCGACAGAAAACTCATGCCTGCAGAAATGTCGGGAGGAACCTTTACAATAACGAACTATGGTTCAATCGGCGGAACTTATGCAACTCCTTTAATAAATCCGGGCGAAAGCGCAATACTCGGAGTGGGAAGAATATTTGAAGAGGCCAGCTCCGACAAAGTCGGAAAGAAAAAGAAGATTCTTCCGTTATCATTAACCTTTGACCACAGAATAGTGGATGGAGCACAGGCAGCACGTTTCCTTGAAACACTGAAAACTTACCTTGAAGACCCAAATCATCTTTTCATAGAACTTGATTAAAATGGAACTTGGAAAATTCTTTAATCCAAAGACAATTGCAGTTATCGGAGCATCACGAAAGCCCGAAAAGGTAGGCCATGTTCTCTTTCAAAACCTTCTTGACTCTGAAACAAAAAGAAACATAATCCCGATAAACCCAAAAGCAGAAAGCATTCTCGGTAAAAAAGCTTACAAGGACATAAAAGACGTTAAGACAAAAGTTGATTTGGCAATAATAGCAGTCCCGGCAAAATTTGTCCTGCAGGTAATTGAAGACTGCAATAAAAAATCAATAAAAAATGTTTTAATTGTAACATCAGGATTCTCAGAAACAGGGGACAAAAGCGCAGAGGAAAAATTAAGGGATACTTTAAACAAGCATGGAATGAAAGCAATCGGAGTCAACTGCCTTGGAATTTATGATGCTTATTCAGATTTAAACGCATTGTTCATACCCAAAAAAAGAATGGAACTTCCACAGAAAGGAGGCATAAGTTTTGTCTGTCAGTCGGGCGCAATAGGACTCGCAATAATAGATTTGGCAGCTGCAAAAGGGTACAAGTTCTCAAAGTTCGTCAGCTATGGAAACGCGACACAGCTTGATGAATCGGATTATCTTGAATATTTGGCAAAGGATAAAACAACAAAAGTTATCTGCATGTATGTTGAAGGCGTTAAGGACGGCGAGAAGTTTTTCAAAACCGCCAAAAAAGTTTCAAGGGTAAAGCCAATTGTAATAGTAAAAGGCGGACTTTCTAAAGAAGGGAAACAGGCGACATTGTCTCACACAGGAAGCCTTGCCGGAACAAAAGAAACCTACTATGGAATTTTCAGCCAGACAAACATAATCCGCGCTGATAATCTCGAGGAAATGTTCCATATTGCAAGCGTTCTTGAAAATCCAATAAAGGTCAAAGGAAATCGTGTTCTTATCATAACAAACGGCGGAGGCTACGGAATAGTTTCAACGGACAACATCTCAGCCTCAAGAAATCTGAAATTTGCAGAACTCTCCAAAGAATCTCAAAAGGGCCTTAGAAAAGCAATGCCGCAATATGTCAATATAAGAAATCCTCTTGATATTTCAGGTGATGCGACTTCTGAAAGATATGAAAAAGCACTTCAGTATGCACTTCCGGACCCAAATGTAGACGCAATCCTTCTCGTAGCCCTCTATCAGACACCTTTGATAAAAGAAAACATAACCAAGATAATAATAGATGCAAAAAAATCAACAAGCAAGCCAATCCTCGTTGTTTCAACAGGTTCAGGCTTTACAGAGCATCTTTCAGAAAAACTCGAAGAACAGAACATCCCCGTCTTTGATTTCCCTCATTCCGCAATCTTCGCCCTCGATAAAATCATCGGCTATCAGGAAAAACTGAGAAGGTGAAATGAAAGAAAAGGAGAAAAGATAAATGGTAAAAAAAAGAAGCAAAAAAAAGGGTTTTAATTGGAAAGCATTTGTCCTGATTTTTATTATTGTATTTGCAGTTTCATTTGTTGCCAGTCTCTTTACGGGAAGCAATACAAAAAGCTCATGGTATCTTGACAATAAGCCTTCTTTTACTCCTCCGAATATTGTTTTCCCGATTGTCTGGCCTGTTCTATACGCTTTAATCGCGCTTTCTCTTTATTTTTCATGGAGCAAAGCTGACAAAGAAGGAAGGAAAAAAGTTGCATTATGGTTTGGTCTGAATCTTTTCTTTAATCTCATCTGGAGCCTTCTTTTCTTTACACTTAAAGTTCCTGTTGTTTCTTTCATAGACATAATTCTCATGATAGGAACAGGGGTTATGATGGCAGTTACAGCAGGGAAAATTGACAGGAAAGCAGGATGGATGCTCGTTCCTTATATTGCATGGATTAGCTTTGCGTCAATACTTAATTTGGGTTTCTTTGTCTGATGTTTTGAAAAGGAAAAACAGAGAATTTTCACTAATACATCATTAGTTAAAGCCGAGTTTTCTAGGTTATTTATGAATTCTATTAATCTTAATGGCAGGGAGTTTTATGCCTCAAGAGTCTATGAAATTTTGGGAATCGAGAAATATTCTCCTAAAGCGGGAGCTGGATGCATTCCAAAAATGAGAGAATTGAAGCCGGGAGCTGATGCCGGAGATGAAGCGGATTTGATGGCATTTTCAGAGCTTGCCAAGGATTTCAGGTTCAGAAGAGTTGCGACCCCTGAAGCCAAGTTCACTACAGATTTGTTTCTTGCGATAGAAGATCCTGAAGTCGGACTGTATTCTTCTTATCTGAACTATCTGCTGAGAGGCGGACCTTTGACAAACAAGAAAGCTTTGGTTTTTGAAAAGCCCGGAAGATTACTGCAAAAACTGCATCCGGACGGAGCCTTATTCAGATTCCATGAAGATGGTAATGAAAGTTATGCTGTTATGATTTGAGGATTAGATCGCGAGGATTAAGTAGTTTGAAACTACAAAAACCCTATAAATACTGATATTCTATGAAAATCATGGATAGAGATGTAAATTATTATATCTTTGTTATAAACGACCAAGAGTGGCATGGAAGGCCTACAAAAGCAGTAGATATTTTTAATGAATTAATAGCCAAAAATTTATGGGGACTTGGAGAAAGAACTTCTAATAGAAAAAAAATAAAAAAAGGAGATAAGATTGTTTTTTATCAAGC
>CAZJIV010000041.1:0-4408 GCA_964546165.1 Candidatus Woesearchaeota archaeon | reverse complement strand
TTTGCAGGAATGTCAATCAATCTTTTATGAATTCTCATTTCAAAATTGTCAAATGTTGCAGTTCCGTCTCCGCATGGGCTTTTTCTTGTTGTAATTTTAAGCCTTTTTGTTGGAAGTGGGACCGGTCCTGAGATAACAATGCCTGATTTGTCTGCAATGTCCCTTATAGAATCACAGATAACATTAAGCATTTCTATGTCTGTGCTGTTAATTTTTATTCTTGCTTTTACCATGGAGTTATATTCTGAAATTAGTTTAAAAACCTTATGTTATGGCAGCTTTATTTAAGTAAAGTTTTTAAGGAATCTATTGCTTTATTATTCATGGCAAAGAAAGAGGGACATGGTTATGAAAGCGGTGGAATGGCCTTTATCGGTACAATCCTCCTTGGAATTGGTCTTGGGGTCATGTATGGCCAGATTGTAGCAGGAGTTCTGGGGGGAATAGGCGTAGGCTTCATAATTATGGCTATTTTCAGGGCAATTGGCAAGAATTGATGTTAGATATTTTCTGAACCCACACCAGGAATCTTACTTGTAAAGAAATCGTAGGCGCTCTGCCAATATTGTATTGCTTTTTTGTCGAAAGGGTTATTTCTGCTGAGAGTAAAATTTTTCCCATTAGGCATGAAAATCTTCACCGTCTCGATTTTGTTGTCAGGAAGAAGGTCAATGTCCCATCGGTTTTCGCCGCCGGCGTAGTCTTCAATAACAATTTTCACGTTGTTGTCCTGAATAAGTTCCAAGGTGTTTACATAGTAGGAGTTCAATGCAAATCCGCTGGAATCAAAAGCCATGTAATTACTATTAAATTCTGGATTTAGGTTCCTCTGTGAGAATTTAATCTCTTTATAAGGAGACACCCATTCTTCAAAACTGTTATAGGGGATTAACATATTAGGGTCAAGGTAAGAAACAACTGCGGTTTCTTTTTTGTTTACTTCAAAAAGAGGCCCAATATTCTGTGCATAGGTCGGAGACAGAACAAGAGCAGTACCTAACAAAATTCCTGTGAGCCCTCCAAAAAGTTTCTTTCCATCCATTAATTTCGGGATTGTCAATTGTTTAAAAGCATTGTTGTATAATACAAAATAACTTTTTTCAGGCATATATCCTTAAATAAAGGTTTTTGTTGAGAAAAGCTTAGATGACAGAGAACGAGAAAGTAATCAGAAGGTATCAATATGCCGTAGGAAAACTCAGTTCCGTTTTAACAGGTGATTTCGAAAATTGCCTTTTAACAACATTCAGTCAAAAAAAGGCTAAAGAATTTATTTCTGGTCTTCCCCTTCTTTCTTTTCTAAATATTCCTTATGTGACCGCAGTAATGGGAGCATATTCAATAGATTTAACCACTGAAGATTTCGAGAGAAGGCCTGAACTAATGAGGGTTTTATACCCTGATACTTATGTCAAGGGCAAACTTAACTCAAGAGAGATTCAGGATAATTCAGATGAAATTTTTAGATATCGTTTTGTAACTCCCACAAAAGATGAGATAAACCCCTCTCTTGTAACACTTGTTTTCAACCCGGATGTTCCCACAGGATTATCAATAGAAGAGTTGGCAATATACAGATTTGGATTTGAGGCTGTACAGAGAATTGAGATAAGGCCATATAAAAGAATTAACCTCCAAGTCCAAAATTGAAACATTTTTATATCAAAGATTCCCTTAAGTTAAAGAAGAGGTGAAATGGTAGACGCAATTTTTGTACAGCTGGCCATAATTCTTGGTGTTGCATTCATACTTGCTTACATAAGCCGTGCTTTCAAGCAGCCTATTATAATGGGTTATTTGCTTGCGGGGATTGTCCTCAGCCCGTTTATAATAAAACTCGGAGCTCCCACAAATATAATAAACACACTGTCTGAGTTTGGGGTTGCATTTCTTTTGTTTATTGTCGGATTGCACATGAATCCAAAGTCACTTAAGGAAGTCGGCCTCTCTTCACTTTTGATTGGACTTGGGCAGATGGCACTGACCTTTGGTCTTGGATTTGTTGTTTCATGGAAACTTCTTAATTGGGGAATTACGAGCTCCATCTTTGTTGGATTTGCAGTGGCTTTCAGCAGCACTATTATTGCAATGAAACTTATATCGGACAAAGGGCAATTGGATTCTTTGTATGGGAAACTTTCAATTGGCGTTCTTATAACGCAAGACCTTGTTGCAATGGGCGCTTTAATGTATGTTTCTTCGACTTCATCAACTTCAGGGCTCGGTGGTTTTTCGTGGGCAACAATTGCAGGAGGATTCAGCCTTGTTGTCATGCTCTTCCTATTTGGATTTACGGTTCTTCCAAGATTAACCAAAGGAATTGCAAAGAACCAGGAATTGCTGTTCCTGTTCTCAATAGCATGGGCGTTTGGTATTTCAGCACTTTTTGGAGTTATAGGATTCTCCGTGGAAATCGGGGCATTGATTGCAGGAGTTTTGCTTTCAGTTTCGCCTTATGGGACAGAGATAGGTTCAAAAGTCAGGCCCCTGAGGGATTTCTTCCTTATTTTATTCTTCATAATACTTGGCTTGAATGTTCAGTTGACGGATTTAAGACAAATAGTATTCTCTTCACTTATATTGTCCGCTGTTGTCTTAATCTTCAAGCCTTTGATACTCATGACCTTGTCGGCGCTTTTCGGATACACAAAGAGAAACAACTTCCTTGTCGGAGTTACGATGGGGCAGGTATCAGAATTTTCACTTATCGTTTTGGCTCTCGGCGTTTCGTTAGGAGAGGTCGGGCAGAGCATATTGTCGACGATAACATTGACTGCAATCATAACAATTACAATATCATCCTATCTGACAGTTTATGCAAATGATATTTACAAAAAGATTGCGGGGGTCTTGAAGATATTTGAAAAGAAAAACATAAAGGGCGAGAAAAAGACCAAAAAGGAGTACGATGCAATACTCTTTGGATACAATAGGACAGGATTTGCAATACTCAAAGCTTTGAGAGCAGCAAAACAAAACTGCCTGATTGTTGATTTCAATCCTGATATTATTTCAAAACTTGCAAGATTCAGATTCCCTACTATTTATGGGGATGCTTATGACCCCGAATTTTTGTCAGAGCTTCCGTTTGACAAAGCAAAAATGGTGATTTCAACAATTCCAGAGCATGAGACAAATGTCCTTCTCGTTGAAACGGTAAGGCTTGCAAATCCAAAGGCAATAATAATTACCAGGGCGCACGCAGTTGAATCCAGCATGGAACTCTACAGAAAAGGAGCGGATTATGTTTTAACCCCTCATTTCATAAGCGGTGATTTTGTTGCAGGTTTAATAAAAGACAATAAAACAAATGTAAAGGCTTATAAAGAAGACAGAGAGAAACATATTAAGGCACTTAAAGAAATATTAGAGTCTGATAAGAAAGACCCTAACTTAACATTCAAGAAGTGACAGGAGGAAAAAATGTATTTGTCATCAAGAGACCAGAGAGACTACGATGAAATGATGGACAAGGTTCCGGGCATCAAGGACCCTGCACAAAGAGAAGCATATCTTCTCGGAGCGGAAGTTTTTTTTGAGCCAAGAAAGCCTGTAGAAACACCACAGGCAGAACCGGAGCAAACATCATACGAGTCCCTTAGGGGAAGTAGTTTATCGACAAACGACGCAAGAAGATTCTTATAGGAATATATCTAAACAAATTTACAGAGGGTAAATTAGCGGTAGCTGTCTTTGCATAATTTTTTAAAGAATTTTCATTTTTCTCTGAGATGAGAAAGCCTTTGGAAGTTTTGATTTTGGCTGCAGCTTTGACAACTCTTCCTAGGGGGGTTTCTTTTTCAGAAGGGGATAGTTACAATGTTCCACAAAAAGTTAGTTTGTCTTCTTCTCATAACCTCTTATCAAAAGCATTTATACCTTCGGAGATAATGCTTCATTTCAAAAATTTTGAAAAGTTTGGAGTCTGGGAGCTAATTCAATTCGGAAGATTTGGCGGAAGTTATTTCGATTTTACCTTAAAGTATAATTACAAAGGCGCGGAAGTTTCTGTCAAATATGATGTAAAAAGAAATCCTGAGAAAGACGGGCTTTATGGCACAAAACCTTACTCATACCAGGTTAATGGTTCAGGATGGAAAGATATGAAATTTTTCAAAGATGAAGTTTTTATTCCATATGACCTCAAGGTTCTTATTGATATCCTAGGTAAAAATGTGACTGCTGAATATACTTCCAATAATGGAGAACTTGTAAAAGAAAATTATCAAAGGAACGGAAAAAACGACGAAGGTGATTTTATTGCCGAATTGGAGTAAATTAAGTTATAAGATTATAATAATATTTTTAAACAGGTTTATTCTAATAAAGTTATGGTGAGCAAAAAGGGTTTTGGGGTTCTTGTTTTCGTCTCACTGATTGCTTTCGGATTTTTGAGTGTTGTTAGTGC
>CAZJIV010000040.1:0-4537 GCA_964546165.1 Candidatus Woesearchaeota archaeon | reverse complement strand
TTCATCTTCTTCAAAAAGTTGCCCCTGCTCGTAGCTCATGGAATAAAATAACAATACTGCTTTTTAACAATTATCTCAATAGAATATATAATAGCCCTGCCAGGATTCGAACCTGGGTCACAAGGTCCAAAACCTTGTATCTTTGACCACTAGACTACAGGGCTGTAGCGAAGCGTTATGAGAAAAGTATATTAAAATCGTTTATAAGGATTTTCATAATAGGAATTATTCAAAAATCCTGTCATAGAAAAGTTCTCTGTTAATTTCCTGCCTTTTTGGAGTAACCTTAAACCTCATGAATCTCCTTGGACCCATTGATTGATATCTCTCACCAACAGCGACACTTGCAAGCTTTCTGTATTCTTCGCTGCCTCTTGACCTTGGCTTCTGAACATAGGGAGGAACAAATCTTGATATAGATTCTGGAACATGTGGCTCGTCAGGAACAACGGCAAGAATGGGAATCTCTGCAGTGTCTTCAATATCCCCTAATGAAAGTTCATATTTCTTGTTTCTCACTTTATTCAGTATCAGACCATCAATTCTTACTCCCCTCGATTTTGCGTCGCTTATAGCCTTAAGGGTCATACTCAGTGTGGGGTAATCAGGAGTTGTAACAACAAAAAGTTCGTCCGAAGCAAGCATAACTGCCAGAGTCTCATCGTTAAGTGCAGGGGAAGAATCAAGAATAACCACATCATACTTGTCTCTTATTGTTCTAAGTTTATTCCTCAATTTAAGAGGACTTATCTCACGCGAATAAAAAATGGATGCAGGTATTATGTCAAAATTCAAATCATTCATTGGAACAACAGCATTTCTTATAGCCTCTTCACCCGCGAGAACATGATGAATCGTAACATCAGGATTAATCACATTCAAATGAACCCCCAAATTCGGAGCTGAAAAGTTCCCATCAACGAGTAAAACCTTCTTTCCCAATTCAGCCATAGCAGAACCCATAGATAAAACCGTTGAAGTCTTGCCTACACCCCCCTTAAGACTTAAAATGCCTATCACCTTTCCCATTATATACAATAAAAAACTTTTATTTAAATAAGTTTAGAAAGCAGAAAAAATCATTTAGGAAGGTTTAAAAAACTACTTTGCAAAATATTACAATGCCAAAAAAGTCAGAGAAGAAAGAAAGCAAGGGAAAAGCAGCTAGAAAAGAAAAAGCTCCAAAAACTGAAAAGAAGAAGCTTTCTGCTTCAGATTATGAGAAAAAAGTTATAGAATTAGCAAAAGCTGGCCTAACCAGTGAAAAAATAGGTGAAACTCTCAGGCGCGAAGGAATTCACCCTTCAGAACACGGAAAAAAGATCTCAAAAATACTCAAGGAAAAAGACCTTTACGTAAACCCGGACCTTAAAAACTACGAAACAAAACTTGAAAACCTGAAATCTCATTACGAGAAGAACAAGCAGGACAAAAGAGCTCTGAAAGACAGGGAAAGGATTTACGGCAAATTAAGGAAGCTGAAAGAATATTTCAGCAAATAAACCGGTGCTGTTAAATGGAAAAAGAGGCTGTAATTGATAATAATGAACTTTCTGTATCATTCAGGGAAAAAATTGAAGAAGTTGCAAAAGAATTCTCAGAAATTCCAAAAGACAAGGAAATTCAGATTATAAGCCATTTTGATACTGATGGTATAACATCTGCTTCAATAATTGTAAAGTGCCTGAGAAGAATGGATATGAAATTCAGCACTTTAATTGTAAAAACTCTTACCCCTGAGATAATATTTGGTGTTCCTGAAAATAAAATTATCCTGTTTGTAGACCTTGCATCAAATTCCCTTGAATATATAAGAAAGTTAAAACAAAAAGTTTTCATAATAGACCACCACGAAATAACACAGAAAATTCCAAAAAATGTTTCAATGATAAACCCCCAGTTACACGAAAGAAAAGAAGTAATAAGCAGTTCAGGACTTGCATATCTCTTCGCAAAAACAATAAACTCCGAAAATAAAGATCTTGCATCGCTCGCGGTTGTTGGAATGATTGGGGATTCTATAGACAATCTTGATGTCAGCAACAACGAGATAACAAAAGATTCTGATGTTATTATGAAAAAAGGTGTTTTGCTTTATCCTTCAACACGTCCATTAAATCGCGTCCTTGAATTCAGCTCAGAGCCATACATCCCAACAGTAACAGGGAATAAAGAAGGAGTAATAGAAATGTTGAGGGAAATCGGATTTGAACCAAACGGTGGCAGATACAAAAGCCTCATAGAATTATCTGAAGATGAAATGACTTCTCTCTCCACAGCAATTCTCCTCAGAAGAGTTGAAAAAAACAATGAAAATCTTATTGGGAATATTTTTCTTGTGAAACATTTCAATCAGCTTGAAGATGCAAGAGAAATGTCTGCAAAAATAAACGCAACAAGCAGACTCGGGGAACCATACACCGCGATTCTATTTTGTCTTGGAGATTCAAACGCAAAAAAAGATGTGGAAAGGCTTTATGCAAAATACAAACAGATGATAATAAACGGACTGAGGCATATTGAAGCAATGGAAAAAATCAAAGGCGATGGCTACGTTATAATAAATGCAAAATCAGAGATAAATGAATCCGTAATAAGTGTCATAACAACAATACTTTCAAAGTCCTCAATGTATAATGAAGGAACAGTAATAGTCTCTATGACTTACACTGATGAAGGCCAGATAAAAGTCTCTGCAAGAACAGTAAGACAGGGAAGAAGCGTGAGGGAAATTCTCTCAAAAGTAATTCCTGAAATTGGCGGAGAATTCGGGGGCCATAAATATGCGGCAGGATGTACTTTCCCGGTTTCAAAAGAAGATGAATTCCTTGACAAAATAAAAAAACATCTCGAAATAGAATTAGTCAAAATATAAATATTTAAAAGAATGACAAACTAACTATTCAGATGGATAAGATAAAAGAGGATTTGACAATCAGCGGAAAACTTGATGTTCCAGTAACAGATTTCCTAACAAAGCTGCTTCTGAAAAGGGTTGCAAATGAAGAAATTGAATTCAATATGGAAGTAAGGCATGGTTCTATAGATGTCGAGTTTTCAGTAGGGTTCTCAGAAGATTTCAATTCTTCACTGATAGCAAGCATTATATGGGAAATCGCAAAATCAATTTGGAGAAGAATGAAAAAAGAAAGGCGCGAAAATGCGCGCGAACCTCATCCCATCACAATTTTTTCAGAAAAATATAATCTCGAAGGTGAAATACGTGGCGATGAAACCGTCAAGCAAATGAGAGACAGATTTCGGAGATTATTCTGAAATTAGAAGATAAAAACCTTTAAAACCAAGCCTTTTATTTCTAAAACATGGAACTTGAAGAAGGAGACGTGGTTCTCTGTACAGTGGACAGAATTGTCGGGACAAATGTATTTGTAAGAATCCCTCTTAATGGAAATGAGGTTGAAGGCAGTATTATAACAAGTGAAATAGCCCCTGGAAGAATAAGAAACCTTCGTGATTATGTTGTTCCGAAAAAAAAGATAGTGTGCAAAATTCTCAGAATCTCGGGAGACAGAATAGATCTATCTCTGAGAAGAGTCACACAGAAAGAGCAAAAGGCAGTGATGGAAGAATACAAGCTCGAAAGGAGCTATACAAACATGATAAAAACAGTTCTAAAAGAAGATGCAAATAAAGTGCTTGAAGAGATAACAAAAACAGAAAGGCTATATGACTTTCTTGAGGAAGCAAAATCAGACTCAAGCAAACTCGAAAAACTTGTCGGAAAGGAAAATGCAAAAAAAGTTCTTGAAATAGTAACATCCCAAAAAAAGAAAAATTTCATAATCAAAAAAGAAATTTCTCTGAAAACATCCAAGCCTGATGGATTAGAATTGATAAAAAAAATTTTGTCAGGTTTTAAGGACATTGAGATAAAGTACTTGTCTTCAGGGCACTATTCCCTAAAATTTGAATCTTCCGATGCAAAAAGCGCCGACAATCATCTTAAAGCAGCAATAGTAGAAATCGAAAAATCTGCAAAAAAACAGAGCGTAGATTTTAGCATTTTAGAGAAGTGAAACAATTTTTCTTGAAAAAAAGACTCTAAAATTTAGTTACATAAAACTTAAAAAGCTGAATTGGAATGATTTTATATGAAAAAAGAAGATTCTTCCAATGGGGGAAATTCCTTCAGGGTTGAATTAATGGGACTCATATTCAACCCAAAAAACAGAGAGATTCTGATAGCAAAAGAAGAAAACAATCCTTATCTTAAAAAAACAGTCTGGAGATTTCCTGGATGCAAGGCAAACCCTGGAAAGAAGCTTGAAGATAATCTTAAAAAATGCATAAAAGAGAAAACCGGATTCAGCGTTGAAATTCTTGGCACAGTGTTTGCAAGAGTGCCCCCTGAAAAAGGAGATATGGTTCTAATTTACTATCTGTGTGAATCAATAAAAGGCAAGGCAAAACCAAAAGGAAGTTTCAGTGAATTAAAATGGGTAAACCCTGACGAACTGAAAAACTACTTCACAACCAAATTTGAAAAAGAACTTCAGGAATGCATAAACCACCTGAA
>CAZJIV010000039.1:0-4578 GCA_964546165.1 Candidatus Woesearchaeota archaeon | reverse complement strand
TTTAGGAGCGGCACCACCAATAGATGCGGGGGTGCCGGAGTGGTCAAACGGGCTGGACTTAAGATCCAGTAGCTTAGTGCTTGCGCAGGTTCGAACCCTGTCCCCTGCATGTAAGAACACAAAGGTTTTCTTACCAACTTTCCTTTAAGATAGCGTACAGCGAGATTGGGAAACCCTCGTAAACGGTTACAAGGTTATCAACTCACAGGAAGGGTTCAGAATGTGTCTAATAATTAATGTTTTTTTCAAAGAGTTCTGAAATAGATTCTCCCTTCTGAGCGCGATAAATTGCTTCTGCAAAGAGTGGGCTCATGTCAACAACTTTAACGGAATTTCCTTCTTTGTATGTAGTATTGCTTGTCATGATGATTTCAAAACTCTTGTGTAATTCATCTGTTCCGTTTGTAAACAATCCATGGGTCCCATAACAGTAAAGTTTTCGGGCACCTTTTTTCTTTAAGAGTTCAGCAGATTTGCAAAGCGTTCCTCCCGAATCTATAATATCGTCCACAATTAACGCATCTTTTCCGTTCACATCTCCCACGAGTACCATCTCTGATATTTTCCCTATCCTGTCACGCCTCTTGTAAATGAACGCTATTGGATTCCTTGAGTGCAAATTGCTTGCAAATGCTTTGGCGCGGTCAACACCTCCTGCATCAGGAGAAACTACAACAACCTCCCCAAGATCTGATATCAATTCAGTTTCTTTCAAAAATTTTACCACTGCAGGAAAACTGTGAAGACTATCAACCGGCACATTCGCGGGATAAAATCCCTGAATTTGATTTGCATGCAAATCCATTGTAATCAACCTTCTCAATCCAGGAGATATTGTGTCTGCAAGAGCCCGAGCAGAAATAGGAACGTGGGGTTTTTCTTTGCGATCTTTTCTTGAATAGAGCATGTTGGGAAGAATGAAAGTCACACTATTTGCTGATGCTCTTAAAAGTAAATCTTTAAGCAGTATGAGTTGGACCCACCAATCCTGAGGATTTTTGGTGGAATCGTGAATAAAATAAACATCTTTTTTTCGGACATTTTCAGGCACGTACATGTCAATTTCTCTGTTCTTGAAGTAAGATATGTCCACCTTTTTTAGGGGCACATCAATATTTTTCTCTCTTTTAATGTATTCCTGAATCTTTTTGGAGAATTCCCAGGACTTGGAATTTGGATCTGCCATTAAAACCATCTCTTCCATTCTGAAAATGGTAAAGTTTTATTTATATTAATTTATATCCACTGGGAGATGAAAAAGAGTATTTTGTTTCCCATTTTAATTTTATTAGTTGTTTTGCTGTTTATTGCAAATTACAGCCATCTTGATTCTTATGTAACAAAGTATCTTACAAGCTCAAAACAAACTGTAATTGAAAGAGTGATTGACGGAGATACTGTTGTTACGACTTCAAATGAACACATAAGGCTTCTTGGCATTAACGCACCTGAAACCAGCAGCAATGAAAAATACTCTCAGGAAGCGAAACAGTATCTTACAGGTTTAGTTGAAAACAAGTCTGTGAGGCTTGAGAGTTATGGAACTGACCTTTATGGAAGAACACTTGCTTATATATTTCTCGGAAGTGAAGATGTTAACAAAATGATTGTTGAAAAAGGCCTTGCCAACATTTATTTTCCAAAGGGAAGCGGGCCTTATCATTCCGATTTTGTACAAGCATGGAATGATTGCATCCAGAAAAACATAGGAGTCTGCGCCAAATCTACAGATGTTTGTTCCAGTTGCATTAAATTAACAAAACTGAATGATAAAACCCAGGAAGCTGTTTTTGAAAATCAGTGCACATTTTCATGCAATATCACTGGTTGGGAAATAAAAGATGAAGGGAGGAAGAAATTCATTTTTCCCGAATTTGTTCTCAGTTCAGGAAAAAGTGTGGATGTTAAAGTTGGAAATGAAACAAATACTCAAAACACATTGTATTGGCCTGGATATTCCTACATCTGGACAACAGCAGGAGACACTTTATTTTTGCGGGACAAAAATAAGGATTTAGTTTTGTGGAAGAATTATTAAAGTTTTCTTTTGACCTTTCTGATAATATTTAACATTAAATTCTCTATTCTCTCGTGTTTTAGAAATACGATTACTGAAACAGAGATCATTGTTGCTAAAATAGCAAAATCAAGATAACTATTTGGAGAAGAAATTCCTGATCCCACTAATGCAAGAACCAAGAATCCAGGGAATCTTCCTACTGCAGATATTATCATTAGTGTTCTTATTTTGAATTTTGTCAATCCTGCAAGATAAGAGACTGCATCATCGGGGAGCGCAGGAAGGAGATAAATAAGGAATAAAAAGAAGAATCCTTTTCTTTCAATAAGTTTGTCAAACTTTTCAAGTGTTTTTTTGTCAACAACTTTTTCTACAAAAGGCCTTCCAAGTTTTCTTGATAATATGAACACAATATAAGAACCGATTATAAGTCCAATCATGCTGTATACAGTTCCAAGAATTGTACCAAAAATGTAACCTGCCGCAATTCCTGCAACCTGTCCGGGAATTGGTGCGAATAAAACTTGAAGAATTACGAGAAAGATAAAAATCAAAGGTCCAAGAACACCGTAACTTGATACAAAACTCTGAACTTTTTCAGGAGAAGACAATATTGAAACGAGTGGTTTCCATAATATGATTATTCCTGCTGTAAGAAAAACAAGCAGTAAGATTAATTTAGTTCTTGCTCCTATTTTCATTATTAGAAAAGGAGTTCTTTCCTTATAATTATTTCCAGACGCTTTTATTTACAGAATCCAATACCTTTTGTGCTGTAGGAGAAACACGTCCTCCCCCTATCATGTAAAGTCCGGGAAAGACTTTGGCTATTGCGTCCGGCACCGTTCTTGCATTTGTAGCGTAAAACAAATTGTACTGCATTAAGTCAAATTTCCCATTCGGCTTTTTTATTATTGTAATTTCGTGATCCAAATATGAACCTATCACAGTTGCGCCCCATGCCTGATATCCTTTGTCTCCGAGAACGCCGTTTACCAAGGCAGGAAGCAACTGACCGTTAGTGTCTCTGCAAACCCCATAACCAAGATTATATTCCTGCGAAGCGGTAAAAGTGCTGTTGTGTTCCTCCCAGTTTATGTGGCTTTCGAGTTCTTCAATCAGATTAATTGCAGTATCATAGTCCCCATTTGACTCTGATTTTATTTTTGAAATAGCGTCATTCAGATTGTTCCCCCATGCGTTGTGCAATGACTGGACATCACCAGGAAAGTTAGGCTCCCATCCCATAGAAGTGTATTTTTGTGAATCCTGTTTCAGGAAATTTCTCTGCGGGTTTGAGTAGTCTTTCCTGTTAAAGAGGCCCTCAAGATTTTTTGTTGAAAATGAGACTCCAAAAGTTTTGTCATTCTTGTTATAAAATAATTCTGCATTGAGGCCATTATTTTTATTAGTGTAACCCAAGGCGATTATTGTATTGAAACCTTCAGGCAACCCTTGATTTATGTCCACCATGCTTTTTAGGTAGATTCCCATTGGAAATTTAAATTCCAGGTTAATTTTGGAATCAAAGGATGTTTGTGTGGGATGAATGTATTTGGAAGAAGAATTTGGGTCAAGGGTATAAAGATATGTTGTAAATCTGTTTATTGTCAAAAGGTATTCTAAGTCAAGTTCTTTTCTATGATATCCTGCATTTATTTTGTGCTCAAAATGGGCTGTTCCGTCATTTGGAAATCCGTAAGCAGTTTCTTTTACTCCTGCATTGTATCCAATGTCAAAACCCTTGAATGACAAACCTATTCCAGCATTTGCGTTGACTCTATTGAAGGGCCAGGAAAAGCTTGAGTCATCTATTATGTTTGGTCCGACAGCATCTGCAGATCCATTTGCAATAGTTGATAGCCTTTGTGTGTTTTTTGCGGAGGAACTTGTATAAATCTGCCTGAAGGACACCAAGGGTGAGAATCCAATCGAGCCTATATTGAATTTTGGATTTGCCTTAAAGTCAAAACCTACACCTGAAAGTTTTACAGGAGTTTTTACTCCATCGACACCAAAGATAACAGGAGACCACCCCCCTATAAAATTTGGCATTGAAGCAGTATAAGCAAATAGAGATCCAGTGAAAATGTTGGCAAGGTCTTTAGTTCCGATTTCTCCTTTCCATAAACTGGCATCTCTTAGAAGGGTTGCTTCATTAGAAAGATCCTGGAATTTTCCTCCGATATAAAAATTATTATTTCCCACAGCCAGCCTTGCTTTTGTCAGGTTGTTATTATCTGCATTTACCCCATATTCAATCTTAACTGTGTTTTCGTTTTTTGAAAATGGGATCTCTCCATTTATTCCAAAATTGAAGTATTTAGGATCTCCGGGATTTTGTGCCGTTATGCTTATGTTTGGCATTTCAGCAGGCGGTTTGGACTTGAAACTAGGAAGGTTTAAGTCGATAGGCTCTGCGTTAAGGTGATTAGGGATCAAAAGACTTGAAACTCCCATTAAGGCTCCTGCCAGAAGTCCCGTTAATTTCTTTTTTGTATTGTTTTTCATAGTAGAATTTCTCACGATTAGTTTATAAATATTTAGTGTTGTTACTA
>CAZJIV010000038.1:0-4628 GCA_964546165.1 Candidatus Woesearchaeota archaeon | reverse complement strand
TTCCTAAAAACATTTTTATAGGTTAATTTCCATATCTTTTGATGATTAAGATAAAAAAAGAGGATGTTTTAGTTGAACCTAAAGATATTATGCCTACTTCTGACAAATTTGAGGTTATAGGGACTTTTAATCCCGGGGCTGCTCGTTTGCCTAACGGAGACATAGCGCTTTATATTAGGGTTGCAGAAAATCTTGTTGATAATGAGACAAAGACACATTATATGGTTCCGAGATGTGCAGGCGAAAAAACTTGCCTCATGAAACTTGACAAATTCAGAAAAAAAGATGTAAAAACAAAATCTGATGTGGATATTCTGTTTTCAGATGGCACTAAAAGACTTTTTTTTATTTCCCATTTAAGAAGAGTTATCCTTGACAAGACTGGTTTTAAGATAAAATCTATAGATTCAGAGCCTTCATTTTCAGGGCTTAAAAATAATGGAGAACTTGGTGTTGAAGATCCCAGAATTGTTAAACTTGTGGACAGGTATGCCATGACCTATGTTTCCTTATCTCTTCAGGGGAATGTTTCTGCTTCTCTCGCATTGTCTGAAGACGGAATTCATTGGCATCGTAAAGGGACAATCTTCTCTGAGCAAAACAAAGACGTTGTTCTTTTTCCCCATACTGTAAGAGGAAATTATTATGTTCTTAACAGACCCGAAGGTGGCTTTGAGTTTACGCCTCCCCATATGTGGATGGCGACTTCAAAAGACTTGATTAACTGGGGGAAGAATAAACCTTTGAAACTTGCGAAAAAAGGACATTGGGATTACGAGAGAGTTGGAGCCGGTGCCCCCCCATTAAGAACGAGTGAAGGCTGGCTTTTACTTTATCATGGTGTTATAGACCATAAAAATCCTGCAGTGGCAGATTCAGGCACAAGTACAATAAATACAACCGCTACTTATGAAGTTGGGGCTGCGCTCCTGGACTTGAAAAACCCAAGAAAAGTGATAGCGAAGGCAGACCAACCAATAATTGCTCCAATGCAAAAATATGAAAAGGAAGGATTTGTGAACAATGTTGTTTTTCCAACAGGGCTTTTGCATGATAAAGATGAAAGAAATGTTTTGCTTTATTCCGGTGGTGCGGACAAGGTTACAACAGTTAAGAGGATTGCACTAAAAGATATAATGAACAGGCTTGAAAGTGTTAATAAAAAAGCGTTGTAAATGCAGGCTTAAAAAGGTTTTGAGATAACTTGCTTTAATCTTCGTTTTTTATTTCCTGATTCACAGTAATTTCTTTTTCAGGCTCTTTTTTCTTGAGTGCGTACTTTTCTATTAAGTCAACCATTTTCTGTGCAACGACCTTGTTATTGAAATTCTTAAATGCATGTTCTGCTGCGGCTTTTCCCATTTTTTCCCTGAGTTCCTTATCTGTTGCGAGTTTTAGAATGTACTCCGCAAGTTGATCGACATTTGCCCTATATCCAAATATTTTGGGTTCATCAAAAAATATCCTGTGAGTATTCTCGAATCCCATCCACTCATAAGCCCATTCGCTTGTAAGCTTGATTTCTTTCTCAGGCTCTACAAGATATCCTGTTTTTTCATGAACTACCGTGTCTGCAGGTCCCCCTACATTTATTGAGATTACGGGCTTTCCGCATGCCAGGGACTGAAGTTGTATCATTCCAAAACCTTCAAGCCTTGATGGTGCCGCATAAAAGTCACAAGCCCTTGACAGTTCCGCCATAAAGTCTGGAGAGTATTCTCCTTCGAGATAAATTATTCTGTTCCTGTCCAATCCCAGTTCGTCTATAAGTTTGTCTTCTTCCCTTCCATGGTCTGTTGAAGAAAAACAATCTGTTATTTTCAGGACATATTTCCAAGGCATTTTATTTTCAATTTTTTTTATGGCCTTGAACATTTCCTGTGCACCCTTGCTTGTGGCGTCTCCTCCCGCAGTCAGTATCATTACTTCATCGTCTCCTATTCCCAGCATATGCCTTAGTCTCATTCTTTCAGGATTGTCATTAGCAACAGGGTAGAATATTTTTGGATCATATCCAATAGGGCAGACATGTATGTTATCTCCTTTAACTCCATCTCTTATGTAAGTGTTTCTGACCCAATTGCTGTTTGCCACGACCAAAGGGAGGCTGTTAAGTATTGCATGATAATTTGCAACCCATCCATCAGCATTGAACCATGGCACAGGGGTTAAATCATGATTTAGCGGACTTATTATAACTTCGGGTGTATCATTCCAGAACCCAACACCGACAACTGCATCCGGCTTGAAAGTTTTGTAAATGTAAAGTTTCTGCAAATTGTTTTCACGATCGCATGAAATAACTTCATGTCCGAGTTCTTTCAAACCTTTGGCTAAGTCGTGACCCTGGTTACTTATTCCGCTTGTGTCTACGGGATATGGATAAAGCAGAAGTATTTTCATCTTAGTAAAAAGCTCTCCATTTTATTGCAACTCATAAGTTCGAATCCTTTTTCATCTGGATAGCCGTAAACATCCTTTATAATTTTTTTCTTTTTCGCAAGCTCACTTTCTGTAAGCACCGTGAGTATGTCCGAATTGTCAATAGGCTCAGGTGGAAGGAGTTCAGGGTATGGAACATTGTCTCCTTTTTTGTAATGGAAGTAATAGATGTTCTTCGATTTCAATTCCTCTTTGCTTACGAGGTCTTCAACTGCTTTGTGACATTCAATATGCCTTATATGACCGTATTCTCCGTTTGCACCATGGGTAAAAATTATATCATAGGATTTTTTGGAGAGCAAATCAAGAATCCTCTTTTTAATTTCATCTATATTTACAGCTTTTAGTTGTTCATCTTCAACGTCTGAGATTAGAGGTTTCGCTCCATATATTCCGCAGACTTTCCTGAATTTTGGTTCCCTATCTGCATCATCGCGTCTGCAAAGGGAAAGAATTGTGACATTCCAATCAGGATTTCTTAGGATTGTGCCCCCCATCCATATTGTTTCATCGTCAGGATGAGCAACGACAATTAGCACGTCTTTTTTCATTGATAATAATCCGATGATTTTGTATTTAAGTTTTTTTATAATCTAGCACCAGCTTCTTTGTCAAATATAAAGATTGTGTCTTTGTGCTTTTGAAGAATCGATGCGGGTGCATCTGTGCTTATTGGACCTTTCAGTGCTTTTGAAACTGCTTTGGCTTTTACTTCACCAAATGCCAGGAGCATGATTTTTCTGGCGTCCATTATGGTTTTAAGCCCCATTGTAAATGCATATTCAGGAACTGTTTTGTGGAGCCCTTTTGAATCCACTTCCTGCGTTTCATCTGTAAGTTTTACTTCACGGGTTTTGCTTTTGAATGATGAGCCTGGTTCATTAAAACCAATGTGAGCATTTCTTCCAAGCCCGAGAATGCATAAGTCCATTCCACCTGCTTTTTTAATTTGCCTGTCGTATTTGTTTCCTTCTTCTGAGGGAAAATGTGTCTGTTCTTTTTTTATTCTGACCTTCTTGAAAAACCTGTTTTGCATGTAGTAATGATAACTTATTGGGTCATTGTCATCGAGGTCTGCAAATTCATCCAGATTGAATACAGTAACCTTTGAGAAATCAACTCTCCTCTTTCTGTGAAGTTTTACAAGATTTTTATATAGCGGAATCATGGTTTTTCCTGTTGCCAACCCCAAGACTGCTTTTGGATTTTTCTTTATTACTCTTAGAATTATCTCTGAAGCGCGTTCAACAGCTTCCTTTGGGTTTTTTGCTATAATCAGGTTCATATAATAAAAACCTTTTAAATGTATAAAAACCTTTTTCATTTATGGGAAATGATAATTCCTTTCTTGTGACCAAAGATATGCTCTTAATGGACATTCTGTTGGCTCATCCTGAAGTTGCGCCTATTCTTATGGGTTATGGGCTTCACTGTATTGGATGCCATTTTTCCGGTTATGACACCCTTGAAATGGGGGCCAGGATCCACGGTATGGATGATGAAACTATCGGAATGATGCTTAAAGACGTTAATATGATTATAGAAAAATTTGCAAAAGCACATGAAGCGAGCGAGAAATCAGACTAAGTCTTTCACGAATCTTGTTATGTTTCCTGAAGGGAGGGGTCTTCCGTTCAATCTGGCTTTGTCTCCGATTATTCCTTCAAATTGTAGTTGTAGTATCATTCTTATTGCATAATCTGCAAAGCTCTCTCCAAGATAATCTTTTGATACCGACATTCTTAAATCCTCAAAATTATAATCTGTTCTGAAGGAGCTCATCATGGAAATTTCTGATCTTGGATAGTCTATTGAAAAAAAGGTCTTTGCAGGAAGAGGGAATAAGTAAAAATTTCTTGGCATTCTTGCTCTCATGGTTTCCTCCATCCTGTAACCTGTCGTAATGTCCAGGAGTGGGAAATCCTGACCTTCTGTATCATTTCCATTGTAAAGACGAATCAATCGTGGCCTTTTTTCAAGAAATGCCCTGTTTAATCCTGGATGTTCTATTTTGAACTTATCAAATTCCTGCTGTACTATTTCTTCAAAGAGTTTTACTTTCTCTTCATTTTTCGGATTATAAATATCGTCCACGGATTTTTAACATAATAAGGCTTTTTAAGAACTATTGTTTTTTGTTAATCTTTTGTGCAAATATCGCAGTTTTTGGAAATTCTTTTGTCCTG
>CAZJIV010000037.1:0-4786 GCA_964546165.1 Candidatus Woesearchaeota archaeon | reverse complement strand
TAAACTTTCTAAAAACATCATTGCGAAAGACAAGAACCCTTTATAAAAATTTATCTAATAAAATGAAATTAAGCTGAAACCTCTGTTGCAGGAGTTTCAGTTTTTGGGGCTTCTGAGTTTTCTACAGGCTTCTCAGGAGCTTTGTTTTGGTCAGGAAAAACTTCTGCCAGCTTTTTAGAGCCGTGTTTCAAAACCCTCATGTTAATCTGGACTATTGAAGGAGAAATTACTTTTCCTCTTACTGTTTTTCTTAATCTTAATCCCTTTGGCCTGTTTTTTGCTCTTTTTCTCTTCCCTTCGTGTTTTGGTCTTTTGTTCATTCCTTTATCGCTGAATTTTAAAAGAACTCTTTTTAAGGCAACACCATCAACTTTCTCCACTGAAGGAAAACCTGCCAAGTCACTTGCGCCCGTTATTTCAAATTCATAACCTTCCAAGTCGGGAGAAATTAAAGAACCTTCAACAGTTTCGTGAAGCGCTTTTCCAATTAACTCCTCGCTTTCTGTTTCTATTTTGAAAGTCTTTCCTGATTTTTCTGATATGTTTATCTTGAATACCATTTACTATAACCTACGATTATTTAATGAAAAAGTTGATTTATAAGGGTTTTGATTACAAAATTAAGATTGCCAGGCCGAGGAAGCTTCGTAACTCCCTGGGAAATTAACCTTATTTTTTGATGCAAGATAATGCTGATATGCCTGTCTGAATCTTAGCTTGCCTAAGATTTCAAGATTTTCTATGTTTGAGAGGCTTGCATCAAGAAAATGCCAAGGTGGGATCTTAAAGTCAATATGGATTATATTTTCTGATTCCCTGTTTTTTTCCACATATTCTGCTCTTTCCTTTCTTGTTGCATTCTGGTCTTTCCCTGAGCGCTTAAACTGATTTATTGCATATGTAAGGAATTTGTTTCCCCAATGCTGCATTAAATCTGTGCTTATTATGTACTCTGCTGAATTTTGGTGCAGAAAGTATTCAATTGCAGAACCTTCCGCGAATCCCCCGTCTAATTGCCCTTCGTAAGGTTCAAACATGAAGGGCATCAGAGAACTTTTTGTTAAAGCTTCTGTTAAAGACATGCTTGGGGCTGTTTTGTGGTTAAGTGCAATTCTCTGATAAGTCCCGACAGCAGCTGTAAAGACATTTAATTTTGGAACGTCCCTCAACTTTAAGCTCTTTCCGTAAAATGCTTCAATTACCTTTTCAAGTTTGGTGTAATTATCAAACCAGGGCTTTCCTCTAAAAGATGATAAGAGATTTGCTGGAGTTGGTGTAAGAAGTTCTCCAAGGAGTTTTCTTTCCAGTTTAACAAAATGACTTACTTCGGTTGAGGATATGCCAAGAGCCATTGCTGTTCCCATCAGGGCTCCAACTGACTCTGTGTTTATCAGAACATTCTCCTTGGGCAATCCAAGTTTTTCTATTGCAGCAAATACTCCCGGATAGACGAAACCTCCACACCCTCCTCCACCGAAGAAGTATGCAACTTCATATTCCATATCCAAGGGTTATGATTTGTATTCAAAAAGGTTTCTAATCAGAGGTTTATGGCTATAAGAATAAGAATTATGGCAACAATCAGTTCAATTGCGGCAGCTTTTTTTATCTTGTTTTTATTGTTTATAATTTTAACCAGTCCTGTGGTGGCTTTTGGGAAAATAAAAACAATCGCACTTTCGAGCAGGGCTATTGTGCCCAGCGTAAAGAAAATCGCATTTAACACGCTCATTACTTAATTAAATAAAAAGGGTTTATAGATTTTTTGAAATGCAAAGGCTTTTTAAGGGGACCTATTTTATTTAAGAGATGAAAGATAAGAAATTTAACAAAAAAGGCGGCAATTCTGGGGCAAGAAACATGAAAGGACCTAATAAGAACTACAAGAGAGACTCAGGCAGAAGCATAGGGAATTTTCCCAAAAAGATGCTTGAAGATATAATGTTCATGACTCAGGGAAGTTTTGAGATAAGAGGAAGAGTTAACCGTGTAGTTGTTACTGCGGGACCCACCATATTTGTTGTTTCTGACGGAACAGGGAGCCTTCAATTAAAGGGATTTGTCGGAGCAGGAGCAAGAGCCTATCCTGAAATTACAGAAGATGACTGTGTTAAGGCAAGAGTGAAATTAGGAGAATTCAACGGAGAAACAGAAGGAGAAATAATTACAATAGATAAACTTGAAGGCTCAGAGAAGGAGGAATTTATGGAGAACCTGAGGCAAACTGAACTTAAGAAAGCTGAGGTCATAGCACCAAAATTCCTTGTTCAGAGCAGTATTCTTGACAGGCTTAAAGATTCTTTCATAAAAGCAGCAACACAAATAAGGCTTGCAATAATTCAGGACAGACCAATTATAGTAAGACATCATAATGATGCTGACGGTTACAGTTCTGGTTTTGCATTGGAAAGGGCAATTCTGCCCCTGATTGAAAAACAGCATGGTTCTGAGAAGGCCGGCTGGGAATTTTTCACAAGAGCGCCGTGTGCGGCTCCCTTTTATGAAATTGATGATTCCATAAGAGATACTGCAACTTCGTTGAGAAATGCGGCGAAGTTCTCAAACAAGATGCCTCTTATTATAATTGCTGACAATGGTTCAAGCCCCGAGGATTATATGGCAATAAAACAGGGAAAAATACATGGTGCTGATTTCATAGTTGTTGACCATCATTTCTTTGACCATGATGTCATATCTCCGGAAGTTTTAGTTCATATTAATCCATTCCTTGTCGGAGAAGATGGTTCCAGATTTTCGGCAGGGATGCTTTGCACAGAACTTGCAAGGTTCATAAATCCAAAAGTCGGCAACATTGAACAGATTCCTGCTATGGCTGGTTTTGCTGACAGGATAGATATTGGAAATCCTCAAGTTATGGAGAAATATCTTGACATTGCCGAGAAAGAGGGATATACAAAAGAGCTTCTTGCGGATATTTCACTTGTTATCGATTTTATCTCATCAAAAGTCAGGTTCATGGAGGTTCGTGAATACATAGAAGTTTTATTCGGGGAACCAAGAGACAAACAGAAAGAATTAATCGGGCTTTTGGCTCCGCATATAAAGAATCTTGACAGAAAGGGATTGATGATTGGAAAGGCAAACGCGAAGATAGATAAAATCAAAGAAGTCAATCTTCAGATACTCCCTTTCGAAGAATTTTTCCCTGGATTTGGATTCTTCCCCAAGCCAGGCAGGATTACAGGGATCGTTCATGATTCTTTACAGGAAGAGAAAAAAATCAATAATCTTGTGACAGTCGGAGTCATGGCAACCGCAATGACAATTCGCGCTACTGATGAATCAAATTTTTCAGTTCATGAATTAATTAAGTATATTGATGAGAAGCTCCCTGATGCTTTTGTTGAAGGCGGCGGGCACAAGAATGCAGGTTCTATAACATTCCTTCCCAACAAACAAAAAGAAATTGTGAAGCTTTTGAAAGATTTCATAAAGGAAAGGAATGAGAACGAAAATGTTCTGAGGTAAATTACGAATTTTTAAGTTAGTTTAAAATGGATTATTTTCTTGAAAGACTTCCACGCATATGTGTTCCGGGGATTGTTTCCGACATTGATGGAACACTTGCAGATAACAAGCCGGCATGGTTTACGGTCATGGCTGATAATTTTGGCCTTCCTGAAGGATATTCAATTCTCGGGTTGGTAAGGGAATACAGAATGGCTCAAAATGTTCCCTTGTGGCAGACTCCTGAAGCAAAAGAATTCTTGGAAGAGATGAGAAATTCAAATGAAATGCATTTTACCATGCCACAGATAAAAGATTCTGCGTACTACCTTAACAGAATCTCAACAGAAATCATCCCGGTTTCTCTCTATCACACCATAAGACCTGAAAGACTCAGGGAAGGAACAGAAAAGTGGCTTGAGGATAATTATCCTTCTGCCCCTGTGGCAATGAGGCCGTCAGGAATTCCTTCTGAGAGGGGGAATGAATGGAAAGCACGAGGTTTGGAGAGACTTTTCCCTATGGCTGTCGGAATAATAGATGATAATGAAGAAGTCATAAAACATTTATCAGACAATTACTCTGGCATTGTTTTCCTTTATAATCATGAGAGCTTTGACTCTGAGAAAGGATTTGAAATAATCCCTTGCAGGGACTGGCGAAGTGTTTATGAAAATGTAAAAAAAGCTTTTGGATAAATAATTCTAGAAAGATTAATAAATAAACTTTACATTTGTAAAGTATGCCAAACAGCAAATTAAAGAGGGAAATGAAAAAAGAGTGGAAAGAAGATATGAAAAATAATTGGAAATGCCATCATCACGGAGTTTTAGGGGGTTTTTGGCTTGCGGGATGGTTGTTCACAATAGGTGTTTTAAAATTAACCTTTTGGAAAGCAGTTCTTGCAATTGTAATCTGGGCTTATTATCTTGGAGTTTATTTTGCAGGATTGGCGCATTAGAATGAGGGTAATTACCAATCGTTGATTGTATCAAGTGTTCTTTTATCAACTTCAGGTATATTGGGCAATAGTCTCTTAGAGGATTTTGTTTCTTGAGCAGCTCTAAGCTTTGTGTTATATGAATGACACATCGCTGCCGCAATATCTAGATCGCTCACTGTGTCGATATGTATCAGAGATTTTCTGCCTTCTTCTTCAATTACTTCATAGATTGCCACAGGACCTTCACCATTGCTCAAATAGAAATGATCTCCTATTTTTCGGTAGTCTAAATTTGGAATTTCCATAAGAGAAAAGTCTATTTTTTAATTTAAATAAATTTATATTCCAAAACTATATATTTTATTTTCCCCATTC
>CAZJIV010000036.1:0-5070 GCA_964546165.1 Candidatus Woesearchaeota archaeon | reverse complement strand
AAAGACTGATAAGTTGTTCCGAATCCTCTCGAGCTTGTCGCTATCTTCATGTCCTTAGTGCTGAAAACAGGAACAGAAGAAACATTTACAGTTGTATTGTAAACTGTCTGATTTGTGATTATCGTCAGTGCATTAATCGGAACACTTGAAGAGTTCGTGTACATTGTAACCGGAGTTCCCGAAGTTATGTTAGTGAATGTTGCAGATGTTGTTGAAGTTCTTCCGCTCGTAGTTGTTGTATTGGATGCTACAGCCGCAGCCCCTCCAGATGAACTTGTAGGTGTTCCCGATGGCGCTGTTGTTGTAGGGGTTGTTGGAGTTGAAGAAACCGAAGCAGGAGTTGTGAAAGCAAATAATTCATCATTGTCTCCAAAGTACAAAATCCCTTCTGAAATTATTGGACTTTGAAATCCGGTATAAACTGAACTATAATTCCAAACTAAAGAGCCATCTGTTGCATTGAATGCAAAAAAACCGACACCCTCTGCAGCAGTAAATACAATTCCCTCAGAAATTACAGGAGAATTGTCAATATAGGAAGCGCCAGAGATAGTATAATTCCATATCTTACTTCCATCAGTTGAGTTCAGTGCATAAAGATTATCATCCATCCCATTGATATAAACAATGCCTTCAGGCGAAACAGCAGGAGAAGAGATTACACCTGACCCTGTCGTAGTATAATTCCATATCTGAGACCCATTTGTTGCATTAAGAGCATAGATACGAGTATCAACTCCACTGTATCCTGAACCAAAATAAACAACTCCTTTTGAAATTGCAGGAGAAGAATAAATTCCATCACTTGTAAAATAACTCCATATTGTGCTTCCGTTTGTCGCATTCAGTGCATAAATATAGTTACTTGCCCCCACATAAAGAACACCATCATAAACTGAAGGAGAAGACTTAACTGCCCCGATAGAATTATTCCAAATTTGGCTCCCTGTGGTTGCATTTAATGCGTAGAGATTTCCATCTATACTGCCAACATATACAAAACCTTTTGAAATTGCAGGAGAAGAAAAGAATATCTGATTACCTGTAGAATAATTCCAAATCTTACTTCCATTTGTCGCATTTAATGCGTAAAGATTATCATCTTTGCTTCCAATGTAAATTATTCCGCTAGAAATTGCAGGAGCAGTATTAATTCCAATTGTCCCCGCAGAGTAATTCCAGATTACGGTTCCAGTGGTTACATTTAATGCAAAAACAGTGCCATTTCCCCAAGCCACATATATTATCCCTCCATAGACACTATATCCCGATGGACCATCTATGCCTGTAGAATAATTCCAAAGCAAACTAAAATTACTCATATTAATACTCCCAGGATAATATCCTGTATGTTGCAAATTGCCTTGGAACATAGGCCAATTGCTTGTAGGTACGGAAGTTAAAGGATAATAATCAGTACTAACTCCGTCAGATAAAGTATAATTTGAATCACAAATTCCATCATTGTCTGCATCTGTGCAAGTTGCAGAAATCAAAGTTCCGGGAGCAGAATAATTATCCCAATAATTCCCCCCAATGTAAGGTCCTCCGACAATGTTTGTTCCTGAAGTTAAAGTTGTGCTAAAAAGATTATTAATATTAAGGAGGTTATTGTTGCTGTAAATATTTGCGGAATTGTTTAAAAGATTATTATATATTAAATTATTTTGTGTGGGACCATTTCCGGAATCACCATACAAATAGATTCCATAATCAGTATTGTTTATGATTTCTGAATTAATCAGAGTAGTATTTGAAGCTCCAAGAAAATAAACTCCCCACTTATTTTCTTCAGAAGTTACATTAGAAATGAAACTGTTATTCGCCAAAAATTCAATTCCTGCAACAGAACAGCCTTTTATTATAGCATTCTTCAAGGTAAAATTATTACCCCCATCAGAATAAAAACCTGAAATACCGCTCCCGCCAATAGTAACCCCATCAAAAACCATATTGGTGCCTTGATTTGCGATACCAAGATCAGAGTTGTTAAAGGTAGTTATGTCTCTAAAAGTATCATTGTACCCTCCATAAACACCTATCCCATCAGTATTATTGGATGAAGTTATATTCTGAACTAAAGAATTATTTACATCAGAGAAAAAGATCCCCCTGGTTGTATGCGAGCTCAAATTAAAGTCCCTTACAGTAATATTATCACAGGAAATGCAATAGATTACCCCTGCATTAGGAGAAGTGGTTGGATCAAATATATAATTTGAGATTGAATAATTATAATATATTCTTTTGTTGTAATCTATCACATTTGAAGGATCAATAACATTATTAAGATATTGAGGATCTGCGCCTGTAAAATGGATATTCAATCCATTGCCACTGAAATTACTGTCCTTAAAAATATTATGGTCTGTGCCATACATAACCATAGAAGTTAATCCTTCTCCTGAATTTACTACAGTAACATTTGTGAAATTGCTCCAGCCTTGGGTAATTGATATTCCCGCGTTCAAGCTGTTCGAAATATAAATGTTTGAAAAAGAATTGTTGACTGATCCTGTGGATAATGCATACCCATCCCCATTAGAGCTCCACCCCTCTATGGCTGCATAATTAGCAGAATTTTCTAGATAAATACCCGCATTATAATTAAAATTGGTTTTAACGTTTATGACAGTTGCATAGTAAGAACCTATTCCAAGATCAATTCCATACCCAAAGCCAGAAATATTGCAGTTTTCAACAGTATCATAATTACTTCCTCCCCCAGACATATTAAAATAAATTCCATAATTTGAAGTATTTGAATTTCCTGGACCAACTAAACTAAATCCCCCGCAGTCAAAAGTAACATTATCTTTTCCAGCAAAATCAATCGCAGTTCCGTTTGTTGAAACAGGAATAGACTGATTCATTTGAATAATGTCATTTACAGCGGCAGAGCCTATAGCAGAGTTACATGAAGAAATAGAATCACACTGAACAGTTGCCGCACTAACAACCCCTACAAAAAAGACAACTAGAAAGGCTAAAAGTAAAGTTATAAAGAATAATCCCTTTTTTTCAAATACCATATTAGAATTACAGAATTACTCCATATAAAAACATTTTCCATGCAACAAAACTCAGAAATCTAAGAGAAGCAAGATTTAAAAAATCTAAAATTTTGTAGAGAATAACAAAAAGGAGGATAAACAGAGATGGCACTTGAAGGAAGATGTATGAAATGTAAGGACTCAAGGGAAATGAAAGACGTAAAGTTGGAAAAGACCAAGAGAGGAACTTACATGGCAAAAGGAACCTGCACTGAATGCGGAACAAAGATGGCAAAAATCTTGTCTGCAGAACAGGCTGAAAAACTTAAGGAGTAAATGTTAATTAGAGTCATAAAATCCTACAGAGATGTAGTTGCACTTTGTGATTCTGAGTTGCTCGGAAAGAAATTCGAAGAAGGGAAATTCCAGCTGGACGTAAAGGAAAATTTCTATGGCGGAGACGAAATGTCAGAGGAAGATGCTTCCAGAATTATACAAAGAATGATTAGAGAAGACGCAACATTCAACATAGTTGGAGAGAAATCAATCAAACTCGCAATGGCTCACGACCTGATTAGGGAAGAAAACATAAAGAGGATACAGGGTATCCCTTTTTCTATGGTGTTTGCTTAAGGCAGTTACGCTTACTTTTATAAAGCGTTTTAATTTCAATTTAACATGGCATATTACAACAAAAAAAAGAGCTTTCAGGGAAACGGAGAAGAACAGAAAGTTACCCGAGCTCCACTTCCAAGGGGAGAAGAAGTCATTGGAATAGTTGAACAAAGGCTTGGCGGAAATAAAATGTATGTGGCATGCCTTGATGGAAAGACACGAAACTGCAGAGTTCCGGGAAGATTAAAGCGCGGTCTTTGGCTCCGCCCTGGAGATGTGGTCATTGTACAACCCTGGGAATATGACAAAGACAAAGCAGATATAGTCCTAAAATACAAACCAAATCAGGTTGCATGGCTCAAAAGAGAAGGCCACTTAAAGGACGAAACTTCTGAATTTTAAAATGACATTCCGCGGGCTGATAAAAGGAGGGGTGAATCACACTGTGGGAAAAACAATCCTGACAGGAGTTCCTGCCATAATAAAAAATTCTAGGGGAGAGATTCTTCTTGGAAAAAGAAAATCTAGTATGTTGTATTATCCTAACACATGGGGACTTCCCGGAGGATTGATTGAATTTGGTGAAACAATTGAACAGGCAATAAGACGCGAGTTGAAAGAAGAACTTGGCACGGATTCAAAAATAACAAAATACGGAAAGCCTTTTATGCAACTGCCCGTCAAAGAATGCCCAATCCAAAGCTTAAATGTGGTAGTTTATTGCAAACTCTCTGGAATGCCAAAACCCAAAGACGAAACATCTGAAATCAAATGGTTCAAGCCATCTGAAATAAAAAAAATGAAACTGGCCTACAGTCATAAAAAGATACTTAAAGAGGAAAAAATCATCTGAGAAATGAAAAAAGTATTATCTGACAAAGCAGGAAGCATTATGAAAGAAAAGGACAGGCTGGAAAAAGTCCTCAAAGTAAAACTGACGAATCGCGGAAAAGAAATCTATATTGAAGGCGAACCTTTCCAGGAGTATGATGCTGAAAAAGTCATTGATGCAATAACCTTTGGTTTCGGGCATGAAGTCGCCTTGATGATAAAAACCCGCGAATTGACATTTGACACAATCAACATAAAAAATTATACAAAACGAACAGACCTTAAATCAATACGCGCAAGGATAATAGGAAGAAAAGGAAAAACTCTTGCAACACTGACACAGCTAACAGACTGCTTCTTTGAAATTAACAACAATGACATAGGCATAATCGGACATCCTGAGGAGATCAAGAAAGCGCAGGAAGCAGTGATTAATATCATAAAAGGTTCAAAGCAGGCAAATGTTTACAAGTTTCTTGAAAAGCACAGGCCAGAACCTGTTATAGATTTAGGCCTAAAACAAGAAGAAAAGAGAGAAAAAGCAAAAAAGAAAAAGAAGGATTCTGAAGAATAAACAAACTTTTAAATAGAGAAAATCTCCTTCTAAAACAGGCTATGTCCCGGTAGCTCA
>CAZJIV010000035.1:0-5089 GCA_964546165.1 Candidatus Woesearchaeota archaeon | reverse complement strand
CTTGTCGCTATGTTTCTTATTCTCTGTTGGTTCCTACTAAGTCTTTGTATCTTCTGAAACTGTGATTCTTTTTCTGCCATATTATTTGATAATTTACAATTCTAAGTTGAGACTAGAATAGTAGATGATAATAAAAATGCTTTAAAAAGATTTTGGATATAGATTAAGAGATATATTGCATCAAATCTTTGGAACTTAAATCCATATGTCTGAAAAAAGCATCATTTACTCTTACTTCTGTTGAATGGTCATACCCCACAAAAGAATATAAAATTTCAATGTCCCCAGCCTATACACTGCAACTATAAGGTCATCTTTATCCATATCAAGATGAGCAAGTTCAATCAACTCAAACAAATCTCTCTCAAGCAGGCCTTTTTTGTTTCTCTCAGAATAAGAACGCTTTTACGGTCCGGTAATCTCTTCCTCAAGTTCTCCTGGACTTTGAGGCATGTCAAGGTTTATGGGTTCACCTTTGTAATTCAAACGCTCAGAATATGAGGTGAATTTAATGCTGTCATCAGAGTCTCTGTGTTCTCTAAGAACTCTTTGCACCTCTTCAACACTTTTATAACCAATGTTATAATCTGTCATAAACATACAACAAAAACATAACTTCTATATAAAGTTTATTGCTTATTTGTGTTCGCAACTATTGTGAGGGTAAGATATGTGAATCACACCAAAGTCCTGTTTGAACTCTTCTATTTTTGGATGCACTTCATCATTCCCGCCGCAGACATAACTAAGAGACATATGTGGACAGTTGCCATAACTTGCAGGAACTTCGTTGTCCATTATTTCTCCATTTTGCAATCTCGCTCTTGTAATCTCTATGGAAAATTTTGATATGTAACTGTGTCCTTTAAATATTGGGTGGTATTCCACATTCCAATCAAGAACCTCTGGACTTTTTGCATCAGGCATATAACTTTTAACATGTTCATCGACAGGTACTGGTCCGATTTCCTGCAAAACCCTTCTGAATTCATATCCTACTTTCTCTTCCAGAATTCTTGCTTCCTCGGAAAAACCTCGCCAGACTTCTTCTTCTTTTTCATTCCTGTCAAGATAAGACCTATCAACTTCTGCTTTCCTTTTAAGAAACTCCATCATGTTATTCATGAAACCTCAATTGAATTGTCCTTTAAAAGAATTATTATGATTAACGAGCTGAATCAGCCTGCTTTTCAGACTCATTCTTTTTTCTGCAGGCAAAACTCTCGCCGTTGTTTTCAGAAGCCAAAACAATTTCTTCTGCAAGACCCTGAGCAATATTTTTCTTTTTATTGAATGCCCTGTCTGAAGCCCCATGAACAAGCCACCTTATTGCGAGGTTAACTCTCCTCAATGGAGAAACATCAACTGCCTGAGGATACCTTGCCCCGCCATATTCAATCACCGTAATTTCGTCTCTTGGCGCAGAATTTTCAATTGCCTGAACAAGAACTTCTACAGGATTTTTCTTTGTTCTTTTTTCTATAAGTTCAAATGCTTCAAGAACAGATTTCATGTTCTTTGAATATTTTCCTGTTGAATGTCCGAATATAATTCTGTGCTTCTTTCCCCTGTGACCTGCAACTGCAAGCCTGTTCATAAGCCTTTCAACGATGTTCACTTTCACCTGGCTGAATCTCTGAACTCCTTTCCCCTGTGTTTTAAGAATCAGTCTTGGCTGCAATGAAATAACGGATTTTAACCCTGGGTCTTTTACTGAAACTCCTGTTATGTCGTACTTGTCAAATATTTTGAATTCAATTGCCTTTGCCATTTTATACTGTTAATCTTGCAAGGTCCTTTTTAATTTCATCGCTTTGGAGATTGTTTTTTGGGATATAAACAAATACTTTTTCTTGTCCATGAGACCCTTCCCAAGCAACACTAATTCTGTCTTGGAGACTATATCCATCTCTATAGAAAGACAGGGCATTCTGGCACATAACATCCCCGCTAAATCCTTTCTCTGAAAAATATTTTGCAACTCTGCGATAATCTCCAACAAGCTCAACCTCTTCCATGTTGGCATTAATTTGTGTTATTGTGATGTTGCTGTCAATTTGCCTTTCCATAAATTCTTCAACTTCTTGTGTCCATGTTGCTGCCATTTAATTGTGCCTCCTGTTCATCAGTACAAAAAGTTTGCTAAATTCCGTTGCACCCACACTTCTTACATTGACAGTGCCGTCTTCTGTTAGAATTACTTTTCCCTCATCGCAGTCATAAACCTCATATCCTCTTACAATCTGGGGTTTTATTCCTCTTTCACTGAAATAATCGCGTGTTGCTTCATGAAAACTTTCATTTCTTACACTCATTGAATAAGGCCTGACACTATCTTTTATCATAGAAACAATTCTGTCTTCTTCTGCCCGTTGACTAAAAATCTCTTTATTTAATTTAGCCATTCCGCGGGCTGAATAACCTATAAGTCCTATTGCCGCAACTCCAAGAACGCCCACATAGGGTGGAATTTTACCGACAGTGTCCACAACAGAATTAACATCCATTTTATCTTCTACCCTTTTCTATCTTGCCTTGAACTAATCTTTCCAAAGGCTGGTCATTGACTTTAATTACCTGAAATCTTATTCCTCTGATGTCCCCTTTTGCACGTCCCTGTTTTCCTCCAATTCTTTCAATGACAACTTCATCGTGTTCATCAATGAATTTCTGAGCGAGATTTCCTGGAATGAATGCACCAACAGTCTTCGCATTCTTTGTGAGCTGAACCCTGCAGCACTTTCTCATAGCTGAGTTCGGCTGTGCAGCTTCCTTTTGAAACTTTGAAAGAACAATTCCTTTTGCCTGGCTGGAACCTTCAAGAGGGTCCGATTTAACATAAAGTCCCAGAGTTTTCACTTTGTAAGCCTTGTCCTGCCATCTGGACTTTTGCCTTTTTTTCATTAATTTCCTGGCGTTCTTTTGTCCCATTGTTTATTCTTGCTAAAATTAGTTTAAAAACGTTATGTTTGCTAAATTGGATCAATTAAACAATTCTGACTTCTCTTCCAAAGAAATCTTTTACAATCCTCCTCATTTCAAGAAGTCTTCTCTTTTCTCTGCCTATTAAGGCTGCCTTATTTTTTGAACCCGCATGAATTATTATCTCATCATTGTTGACTTCAAGGTCTTTGAACTCGACAGGATTTACTATCGCCTGCATGAACACTTTTGCATCTTTGACTCCGTCTGGAGAAGGTATTATTTTTATCTTTTTGTTCAGGACCTTATTGAGCTCTTTTGAATTCCTCCCATTTTCCCCTATTGCTTTTGAAACAAGAGGTCTTGGAACACAAAACACAATTGCGTCATTGTATGGGAAACAGAATCTTGTGCTTATCTTTGTAATATTCCTAAATAGATTAAGGTGTCTTATATCCTGCATGCTTATTGTACTTCCAACCATTTTGCTATAAAGCTATTAAGCCTTCTTTTCCTCTGATTTTTTCTCTTTCTTCAAAGGTCCGGTAACCTTCACCAATAATCCCGGAAGTCCTGTTCCGACGGGCACAGGCTGATTTAGAATTATATTTTCAACAACGCTCGCAAGCTTGTCCTTGCTTCCCTTGATTGTGGCATTTACAAATTGTTTTACTGGCGTCTCGAAAGTTGCCCTTGCAAGTATGGATGACTTCTGTGAGATGATACCCATCCTTGTAACACCCTTAACTTCTCCTGTATTTGTCATTGCATCTGAAACAAGTTTAAGGTGCCTTTTGTCAATGTCTAGTCCCTGAACATTAAGAACCTCATGGATTTCATTGATTATCAATTGCCTTGCAGCCTCAATCCCGAAAACTTCTGCAATTTCATAAGGATCGTTTGAGATTGTTTTATCCGCGTCAACTTCTTTCATCTTGATTATCTCTTTTATGTTTGTTCCAAGAGTCATGATGACAAAGTCCTTGCCCCTCTTAACAATAAGAATCTGACTGACATTCTTCAGTCCGGAGATTATGGTTCTCTTGAGTTTCTCTTTCATCTGGTAAATCTCTCTGAAATTCAATGCTGAAGCATCTATTATGAGTGAATCTCCTTTGCTCTTTACCATGAATCCCATTTCTTCAAGTCTCTCAATAACTCTTCCCTCGGACATGTGAACATGCCTCAGTCTTGATTTGTCAATAACAACTTCAATTATTTTATCCGTGAAGTTCAGTTTTATCTCTGATGAAATTTCTTCTATTCTGACCTCTTTGATTTTCTCAGCAAGAGTCCTTGCGGCATTTTCATTGTTGAAATCTTTGTTAAGATAAATCTCCATCTTAGGAGATGAAGGTTTCTTTCTTGCGTCGAAAATTTCTATCAATCTTGGAAGGCCCTGTGTAACCTGCATTTCAGTAACACCTGCAAAGTGGAATGTTCTCAGGACCATTTGTGTTGAAGGTTCTCCAAATGATTGTGCTGTTACTATTCCTATGGCTTCTCCGGGTTCAAGCTTTCCTCCTGTGTGGACTTTCGAAACATCAATTCCGTCTCCGCCATATTCAAACTGGATTATGTTTCCGTTGCTGTTTCTTACGGTCCCGTCATATTCTTCCCTCAAATCCTGCAACGCGCTTGCAAGCCTTCTGTAAAGGTAACCTGACTTTGGCGTTCTCAGCGCAGTATCCATGAGGCTTGCTCTCCCCGTCATGGCTTGGAAGAAGAACTCATCAGGCTTCAATCCTCCCATAAACGAACTATTGATGAAACCTCTTGCTCTTGGTGAAAGGTCTCCTTTCTTGAAGAAAGGCAGTGTCCTCTCATTGTATCCAATGTCAATCCTCTTTCCTTCAAGGTCTTGCTGTCCGACAGAACATGACATTTGTGTTATGTTAATAATATTACCAACACTTCCCGATTTTATCATATGGGAAACAGGATTCTCTTCAGGGAATTCCTTCTTGACAACTTCACTGATTTTCGCTCTGACTTCGTTAAGTATCTGAAGTATTTTAAGCTCTCTTGATTCTTCTCTTGTCTTCCCCGGAATAATATCAAGAGTCTTGTTGTTGTAAGATTCTATAACTTCTTCGGTCTTCTTCTCAGCAGCTTTGATTATCTTGTCTTTTTCATCAAGAACCTTTTCATTAACATTCAAATCTCC
>CAZJIV010000034.1:0-5418 GCA_964546165.1 Candidatus Woesearchaeota archaeon | reverse complement strand
CAGTTTCTTCTTTCTGAATCAGATTCAAAAGAATCCAGAACATTTCTTATGTTTCCCCTATGCCTTCGTGCTTCCACAATAAAATCAGCGCGCATATTGGGGAACCTGTGCCCAAGTTCTGCGAGTTTTTCCGAGAGCTCTTCGCGGGTTAAAGAATGGAAACCATCCCCAATTGCATTTTGGATTTTTATTCCCCCTGACGCTGAAAAGTTTGCGGTAAGGAGACAAAAGCAAAGTTCGTTGAACAAAACATCGCTTTCCCTATTTTTAAGAGAATCAAATTCACTCATCCTGCTATTAACAACATTGCCAATTTCGGAATTTTTCAGGCTTTCAATGAGTTTTATTACTTCATCCATTAAATGTTCATAAGAAAGGTATTTAAATAAATTAATGCTGGTTAATTAAAATGGTGATGGCGTTTAATCCTAATGTGGTTCTGTGGATTGTATCTGTATGGTGGCTTTTCTTAATAGTTACGCTTTGGGAGGCTGTCTGGAAAGGAATCGCTCTCTGGAAAACAGGAAGAAACAAACAACTGGCATGGTTCGTGTGCATATTAATTTTTAATACTGCAGGAATTTTGCCAATAATTTATCTTTTATTCTTTCAGAAAAACAGGGAAAGGAAAGCGCATAAGGATTCCAGAAAGAAGAGAAAGTAAGTTTACAGGGTCTTTATTTCTTCAATCAACCTATCTTTTTCCTTTCTGCTTGTGTGTGATTTCCCAAATCTTACAAGAGTTGAATTGACTTTGCTCCAGTATTTTTTTGGGAATAAATTTTGTAAATCTGCTTCTATCTTGTGGGGATTTGAGTTCTTGGTCCATCCCAATTTTTGAGAAATGTAAGAAACGTGCGTGTCGACACCTATTGCATCTTTTCCGTTTTCGGAAAGAAAGACATTTGCAGTTTTTCGCCCCACTCCCGGCAGAGTAATTAATTTTTCAATGTCATAGGGCACTTTTCCTCCAAAATCTTCTTTGAGACGTTTTGCACAGTTTATTATGTTTCTAGACTTATTTCTGTAATAGTTTACCGGGCGGATTATTTTTTCAACATCTACCTGTTTTGCTTTTGCGAGCTTTTCCGCATCAGGATACTTTTTGAAAAGATTTTTACCAATTTCAATTGTTGTTTCATCTCTTGTTCTGGCTGAAAGGATTATGGATATAAGTGTTTCAAAATCAGAAACCCAATCTTCAGCGGCAAGGCGCATAAGCTTTGGTTCCTTAGAAAGTTCGCGGAGTTGTTTTAATGCCCTCTTTTGTTCCATTTTACAATTAAGAATCATATTTTTAAAAGCCTTTAGAATTATATTTTCACATGATTGAAGAACTTAAGAAAGAACTTGATGATGAAAGCAACCCTGATAAGGCAAAAGGCCTAAAGAGATTTTTCAAAACAGGAAAGGGCCAGTATGGAGAAGGTGATGTTTTTTTAGGAATAAGCCTTCCTGAACTCAGAGAAATTGCAAAGAAATATTATAACATGCCGTTAATGGAAATTCAGCAGCTTCTGGACAGCAAGTTTCACGAGCATAGGACTGTTGCCTTGATAATCTTAATTCACAAATATAAGGAAATGAAAAAAAATTATCCGCTGAGGAGAAAGATTTTCGAGTTTTACATAAAAAACATGCACAGAATAAATAATTGGGATTTGGTGGATATCTCGGCTCCAAACATTCCCGGAGATTTTGTTTATGAAGAAAAATCGGATTACTTAAGAAATCTTGCGCGTTCGGAAAGCCTTTGGGAAAAAAGAATTTCAATCGTATCGACATATGCATTCATAAGGAACAAGAATTTTGGCGAGACTCTTGTGATTGCAGACATATTAATGAAGGATGAACATGATTTGATACAAAAAGCGGTTGGATGGATGCTAAGAGAAGTCGGAAAAAGAAGCATGAGCGTTCTTGAGCTTTTTCTTGCAAGCAGATACAAAGAAATGCCCAGAACAATGTTGAGATATGCAATTGAGAAATTTCCCGAAGAAACCAGGAAAAAATATCTCAAGGGAGAGATTTAATGGACCTTGAAAAAATAAAATCAAAGAAATCAATTAAGGAACTTTTGGAGTTTGGAATTATCAACATTGACAAACCAAGCAATCCAACAAGTTTTAATGTCTCAGATTTTGTTCACAGAACCCTTAAGGAATTTGGTATTAGAAAAACAAGCCACTTTGGGACCCTTGATCCAAAGGTCACAGGTGTTCTTCCTGTTGCGTTGAACAGGGGATGCAAACTCACTGGATTTTTCATAGGCGAAGATAAAGAATACGTCGGCATAATGAGGATGCACGAAGATGTTTCACAAAAAAAAATTGAAAAAGCCATTAAAAAGAAATTTACGGGGGTAATAAAACAGACACCTCCAAAAAAATCCCGCGTCAAGCGTGTTGAGAGGGAAAGAGAAATAAAAAGATTTGAAATTCTTGAACAAGACGGAAAAGATTTTGTTTTCATAGCAGAAGTGCAAGGCGGCACCTATATAAGGAAGCTTATAGATGACCTTGGAAAAGAACTTGGAATCGGAGCGCATATGCTGGAACTCAGAAGGATTAGGGCAGGAATTTTTGAAGAAGATGGGGAGGACAATGGATATCCCTCTGTAAATCTTTACGATTTTGAAAAAGCTGTTGAGGAATTCAAAAAAGGCGATGAGGGAGCATTGCGAAAGATAATAATTCCCGGAGAGATTGTCTCAGAACTTTATGAAGTTTTAGAAATAAAGAGTAGTTCTGTAAAAAAAGCTCTTACCGGAAAACCACTTGAAAAAAGTGATTTTGTGGATTTGAAAAAAGACATTGAAAAAGAAGAAATTGTCTGCATATTCTGTGATGATGATTTCATTGAAATGGCAAAAGTTGTGAAAGATAAATATTTTTTCTCAAAACCTGAATTCGTTTTTCAAAAGACCCAGAATTGAAAAGTTTTAATAATGCACTTTTGTTTTTTTTATAATGGTTCATAATACATTGGGCCTTCAACATGCTGAAGCGAGGAGGAGGTGGACAAAAAGAAAGGAGAAGTTTCCGCATCCGGATGCATTTAAGGGGTTTTTGGACAGGGCGATTTATGTTGTCGGTTTTTTAACAATAATAATGACAATTCCACAGATAGTTAAGATATGGGCACACCATGATGCTACAGGGGTTTCTGCGGTTTCATGGGGATTCTTTCTTCTGGCTTCTCTGTTCTGGATGACTTATGGAATTGCACACAAAACAAAACCGATAATTATAAGCTATATCTGTTCTGGGGTTGTTAACTTCCTTGTTGTTCTTGGAGTTCTTATATATGGGTGATTAAATGAGATTAAGTAGACGTTCTGTTGATTTTAACAAGGAAATTCTTATCGGGGAGATAGGCGCCCTTTTGGGGGCTCCGTTTTTTGGGGTTTTAGGTTCTTTAATGTCAAGATCTGCAAATGTAATCTCATGGTTTACTCTTGTGGGTTCTGTTATTGGGGCTTCCGTTTTTTGGCTTACTGTAAGAATCTATGATGAGAAGAAATACAATGATTTTTCGGCAAAGAAATTAAAGAGAAATGTTTCCCTTTATACTCCTGTTGCATTTATGATTTCTGTTCTAATTGGATATCCAGTGGTCTTTGTTGTCACCCATTCTCTTACAGTCCGGGATCATGCAACGCTCCTGAGTTCTCTAATGGGCGAGATTTGCGGATTCACAATTTTTCTTATACTAATAAACCTCTATCGTTACATCCTTATAAAAAATTTCAACAAAGAACTTTAATAGCAAAGGATAAAAAGAAGTCTTGTAAAGTATAAGCATGCGACACTTTGTTTATTTTTCAAGAAACGCAAGCACATCAGGAAATTTCAAAGACTTGATGAAAGCAGGCAGGATGGATATTGCAATTCACACAATAATAGCAAGCCTTTTTCTTTCCCATGATTTCAGAAAAGATACAAAAATTCATTTGGTCTTTTATGGCATGCCTGATCCCCCAAAGCATATTGAAATTCAGGTTAAACCCGAACTTGACATAAGCAAAAAAGATGTTGCAAATCTTATAAAAAAAATTCTTTACAAATATCAAAAGGGCAAAAAGGCAGAGGTTTTTCCGGGATGCTTTGTTGAAAAGAAAAGTCTTTTGAAATTAATTGAAGAACTTGCAAAAGAAGGTGAGATTTATTTGCTTGACAAAAAAGGAGATGATTTAAGAGACGTGAAATTTGAAGACAATTGCGTTTTTATTTTGGGAGACCACAAAGGGATTCCAAAAAAAGAAATGAAAAGAATAAAGCAAATTGCTGAAACTGTTTCTGTCGGACCTGTGACTTATTTTGCCAGCCATGTTGTCGCAATAGTCAACAACGAACTTGACAGGCAGAGCATTTGAAACCTAAATAACTTTATGGAGTTTCATACTAAGAAAGTATTTCAAGTCATCAATTCCAACACCAAGGTTGTACAGCAAAATCACTTCATCCTTTATGTGTTCCGGTATTTCCATGTCCATTGTATCGATCGGATTTATTTCCATTTACCCCCTTTATCATGAATCTTGCCATTGAGGCAAGATTAAATGAGATTTAACTTGTTAGTAAACTGAAATATTCCGTTTATAAAACAATTATGAACCAAAGTTAAAGAATAAAGATATAGAAACTTGTTTCATAAGCTTTTTAAAAAGTAATTTAGTTTTTAAGGAATGAACATTTCGTTTATCCCTACTCCTGATTGGTTTCTTGCACCAGATGTTTTGATAAACGCGTTCAGTTTTCTTGTTCTGCTTGCATTTTTCATTCTCTGCATAAGGAATTATAAAATCAACAAAAGTAAAGGAATCCTTTATCTCGGAATCGGATTCGCTTTCATTGCATTTGCACAACTCGCAATTGTCATGACAAAGTTTGTAATTTATTACAACACGACTTTCACGACCTACATCGGGACGATGATAATTCAGTACCATATTGTAAAATCCACAAACACTGTTTATAACATAAGTTTCTTTATCAACCGGCTTTTCACGCTTGTGGGTCTTTATGTAATTTACAGGCTTCCTTCGAAGAAGAAATCAATTACAGATTTCATACTGGTTCTGTACTTCATAATTTTATCAGCAGTAATCGGAGATGAGATTTATTATCTGTTCCATGCAACCGCACTTGTCCTGTTCCTGTTAATATCTTACAATTATTACACAATTTACAGGAAGAATCATTTCAAAAATACAAAGATACTCTCAATATCCTTCGGAATACTCGCTCTCAGTCAAGTTCTTCCGCTGATATCGCAGACAAATATTGTTGCAGTAATTTCGGACATCGTAGAATTAATAAGCTATGTAACTTTACTGGTATTAATCCTAAGGATTTTAAAACATGGCAAGAAAAAGAAGCCGGATGGATATTATCTCAGACATGCTCAATATCATCC
>CAZJIV010000033.1:0-6025 GCA_964546165.1 Candidatus Woesearchaeota archaeon | reverse complement strand
TCATTAAGAATTTCCTGAGCCTTCTCTGCAGCCATTCTGTAACCCTTTGTAATCACAGTCGGATGTATCTTGCTGTCCAGCAATTTTTCAGCATTTTCAAGAAGTTTGCCTGCAATCATAACAGCAGTTGTCGTCCCGTCACCGATTTCATCCTCCTGCGTCCTCGCAATTTCTACCATCATCTTTGCAGCAGGATGCTCAATCTGCATTTCTTCAAGAATTGTCACCCCATCATTTGTGACGATTATTTCATCAGTGGGAGAAACAATCATTTTGTCCATGCCTTTTGGCCCGAGCGTTGTTTTCACAACTTCTGCAACCATTCGGGCAGCCTGTATGTTGTTCCTTTGCGCATCTTTTCCAATCATTCTTTGAATATCTTCAGGCATTAAAACTATTGGTTTGTCCGGCATTTTCGTTCTCCTTTGAATTATGCATTGTGATTTCTTTATTAAGATTATTGTAATGAAAGATATTTAAAACAAAAAACCCTGAATGAACAATGGCCGAATTTCCCGGATTGGAAAACCTTGCAGTAAAAGTCAACTCTTTGGCTGAGGGGAAATCCTTTGAGGAATTTCTCTTGAAGGGGATTTCGATAGGAGCTTCTCTTATATTGTGGGGAATTGCAACAGACAGATACAATGAACAGGTTGAGAGGATCTATAGGGACTTAAGAAGTGAACCCTTCCCGGAAAACATCAAGTCTATTTCAAGAGACATCTATGCAGGTTTCATGCATTCATTCTACAAACTTCCCATGGTAAAAGGATACAGAGCATTCGCAGGAGTAAGAAAAATCTCCTGATTTTGAAAAAGGCTTCTGTTTCATAAAATTTATAAGTCTCATTACCCTTAAAAATGAGGGTGAAATGAATAGAATTCTCGTCTCTGACATAATGAATCGGCAGCCCTTGATGGTAGGCCCAGAGACAACTCTTCTTGATTGCGCTAAAAAACTTGTCCGAAAGAGGACAGAAAGTCTTATTCTTGCAGAAAACAAAAAACTCCGTGGTTTTATCTCAACACAGGATATTCTTTGGGCAGTTATCAAGAAAAACAAAAAAGACCTGTCCAAGATAAAAGCATCTGATATCTCCCCCAGAAAGATAGTCACGATAAAACCAGAGGCTAACATTGAAGAAGCCATGAATAAGATGAAAAAGTACAAATTTCATCGCCTTCCTGTAATAAAAAATGGAGAAATTGTCGGACTCGTGTCATTGCGTGATATTATGAATTATTATCCTGAACTTGACCCCGAATTCAAGGAACTTGAGATGATTAAAGAAGAGACAGAAAAACTGGAGAAAATGGACAATGAGAAGGAAACTCCTGTAGTCAATGATGGGATATGCGAAGAGTGCGGTTCCCGCGGTCCGCTGTACAGAATGAACGGAATGCTCATATGTTCATCGTGTATGGCATCCTCTTAGATATATTCTCTTTTAGTTAAATATTTAAATAACATCCCTCTTTTTTATGAAAAGGGAACTGATAAAATGGTTGAGGAAGAAAATGTTTTTGCGAGCAAAGTTAAGCACGATGGCATTTTTACATTCAAGGATTTCTACAAATTCTGCTTTGACTGGCTCTCGGAGGAAACAGGACTAACCACAATTTCTGAAGAAAAGTACGCTGAAAAACTATCCGGAGAAACCAAAAATGTTGATGTTGAATGGGTCTGCACTAAAGACCTCACAGACTATTTCAGAGAAAAAATGAAAGTGACTTTCGCAGTGAAGAACATGTCTCAGGTGAAGGTAAAGAGAGACGGTGTTGAAGTTGATGCAAATAAAGGGAGCGTTGAAATAAAGCTTAAGGGAATTCTTGTTAAGGATTTTCAGGGTAAATTTGACATGAACGCCTACAAAAAATTTCTCAGGGGTGTTTATGAAAAACATGTTATTGTAACCGCAGTGAAAGAGCTGAAGAAAAAAGTATCAACTGACTGCGATGAATTTCTCGGACAAGCAAAGGCATATCTGGACCTTGAAGGAAGAAAAGGATAATTTGTTCTGTTTCACCGAAATCCTTAAATATAAATCACCTGTAACTTAAGCATGAAAAAAGAGATAATCCTCGTCTGTTTGGCAGTACTGCTTCTGCCCTCAATATTTGCATTGAATCTGCATGTTCAGGATAACAGCACAAATCTGACCTATGTCAAAGGAATAGGCCAGCCTGTCAGGTTCACAATAACGGTTGCAAATACAGGAAATTCTGATAATTTCAAGATTTACAATCTTGTCGGTTTTATAATGACTCCTGACCAGCCGGTTTCAATAGCATCAGGAGAAAAAAAGGCAATTAACATAACAGCGATTCCCGTGGGAAAAATAGACACGGGTTATTACACACTTAATTATTTCATACAGGGCTCTTCTGGAGATAAAATTCCAGAATCGGTTACATTCAAGGTTGTGGATCTCTCAAGTGCATTTTTAGTTGGTGCATCAGACGTTGACCCAAAATCAACTTCCACAGATTTATTTATCAAGAACAAGGCAAATTTTTATTTTAATAACCTAACCGTAAAGTTCAATTCTCCTTTTTTTACAACAACAAAACAGTTCTCTCTCGCTCCTTATGAACAAAAAAATTTCAACGTTTCTGTGTCGAGAACAAATTCAATGAATCTTGTTGCGGGATTCTATACAATATCTGCGGATGTGTCTGGTTATGGTGGATCTGGCATTGCAGAAGGGAGCATAAAGTTCTCGCAGAAAGACATTCTGAATACCACAGAGAAAGATTATGGATTCATAATTTTCACAAAAGAGATAAGCAAGACGAACCAGGGAAATGTCGTTGTTAATTCAAATGTTCAGGTAAAAAAGAATGTTATCTCAAGACTCTTCACTTCATTTTCTCCTGCACCTGATTCTGTCGACAGGAAGGGCTTGTCTGTTTATTACACATGGAACGCTCAGATTCAGCCCGGCGAAACACAAACAGTTACAGTAAGAACAAACTGGATACTCCCTGTGATAATAATACTCTTGATAATTGGAATTGTTGTTTTTGTAAAGCAGTATTCAAGAGGTGTCTTGAATCTTGACAAGAGAGTTTCTTTCCTTAAGGCGCGCGGGGGAGAATTTGCAGTAAAAGTTTCAATAACTGTAAGTGCAAGGAAATTCGTTGACAGAGTCACAATAACAGATAGGTTGCCGCCGCTTGTAAAATTATACGAAAGATTTGGAAACGAGCAGCCAAGAAAAATTGATGTCAAGAACAGAAGGCTTGAGTGGTATTTCAACAGCATTCAGCCCGGCGAAACATGGGTGTTGAGCTATGTGATATATTCTAAAGTCGGCGTTCTTGGAAGGTTTGCTTTGCCCACAGCAGTTGCAATATTTGAGAAAGACGGCAAGGTCATGGAAACAGAATCCAACAGAGCTTACATGGTTTCTGAGCAAAAGTTTGTGATAGAAGAGGATTAATGCCAAATCTAAATCTTTAAAAATATTCCAAAACTGACTTAATTTAGAAAGCCCTCCTTAGCTCAGTGGTTAGAGCGCCTGGCTGTAGTTTTAAACTAGCGCGGATATTCCCAAGGGAAATTAAATGAAGCGTGAAAAGTCGGCATCTACGGGATAAGACTTAAAATTTAAGCAGTGCCCGGGAGATCCCCAGTTCGACTCTGGGAGGAGGGATTTTCCACTTTTCTCCTCGACAAATGACCTATTTATAGCAAAATAGAAGTATTTAAAAAGCAGATAAATATTACAAAATTAACAAAATACAAAAGAGGAAAATGGACAAAGACGAATTTGACAAGGAACCTTTTGAGGATGACGAAGACGAGGATCAGTTCGTGGACGAGCTGGATCTTGACGACTAGTTAACTCTTAACGCCTAATTCTATTTTATTATTATTTTTGTCTATCTCACTAAAACCCGATTGTATTTCAACACTCATTGAACTGATGCTTATGTCAGACACCCAAAGATTGTTGAACTTAAATGTTATCCCTGCACCAGCATCAATAGGGTCTATTGAAATGCTCTTTAGAGTTTTATTATTTACATAAATAATCAAAGTGGAGCGTCCCGATTTAACAAGTCCTTTATTTATTACACTCAGATTCATTGAGAGGTATCTTCCGTGTGCTGTTGCAGATGCATTTACAAATGCAAGGTCTGGAAGACTCGGAACAGAATACAGTTGATTTATCAATGTTGGTATGTTCTGTCCGATTGTCTGCGAGCATTTTGTTGTGGGATACATAATGTTGTTTGGATTCTGTGAATGTTCAAATCCAAGAGCATGAAGTAATTCGTGCGTTGCAACATTTGGCTCAGGACAGTTAGAATCCTTAAGCAAAAGAACTTCTCCTTTTGATATTAAATTGAAGTCCCCTGTGTCTGTTATGTTAACGGGACCGCCTTCACCCGCAACAAAGAAGTCCTTGTTGACTATTACGGTATTGTCACATGTTACAGAAATCTCTGGTTTTGAACTTACAGAATAAAACTTTAACATCGTTACGTTTTCGATTCTTTGGAAAGCCCTCTGCATGTCAGATTGCCTCTGAAGGCTGCATGCGGTTGTATTTATGCTATAAGAAATATTTGGAGCCGTGTACCTCATATTTGGATAAAACTGCATTTGGGTAAGATTGCTTGAATTAATGCTAAAATTGTAATTTTGCGGATAGCTTATGAAATCACTCGGATTAAAAGGCGCAAGCCAGTAAAATGTAAGCAAGCCAAGAACTATTATAGTAAACAAAAGTCCAAGAACAATCTTTATCACACCCATTAATTATTGAGAGAATTTATCGTTTTAAATATTTCCCGATTGCATTTAGCACAGGCCATCACTGCTCTTGCTCTCAAGAGAGCCCGTAGAATTGCATACAAAAACATAAGGTGTCTTGGTTCCGTCTGATTTGTCGAACCTTGTTGCGACAAGACCTATTGGATAAGTCTTTACTTGATAATAAGCTATGTCTGTAGACTGCGAACTGCCCCACACCTTAAGGTATTTGTTGGCCTGTATACCGCTCTGGACTTCAGAACTGTTCAGTATTGTAACTGTTGTTCCATATTTTGACTTTATTACCCCTCCGCACGTTTGAACAGACTGTACGCATGTCTGAGCAACACTTTGGCCTCCAAGGTTTAACGAAGGAAGATTAAGATGTATAATTCCTTTGCTGTTTGCGAAGAATATCGCAACTATTATAAGAACAACCAAAGCAACCCAAATTGCACCACTCTTTTTTTTGTAAGGATAAGGAGGATACATAGGATATGGATATCTGCCTCTTCTCATAATTCATAGATGTAAATGCTAATTATAAACTTTTCCTGAGAATTAAAGTGTGATTTCCGGTTCCTCTGACTCTATAATTTCTGCAATCTTCTCGGCAACTTTTTCTGGAGGGTCTATCTTAAGTCTTGGGTTTTCCTCTGGTGCGGAATCCCTCTTAGGCCTGTCACCGACAGCACTCTTGGCAAAATTAGTATCAGTCATTTTTGGGCTGACAACACTGACAGTTATGTTATAGTCCTTTAATTCCTGCCTTGCAATGAAAGATATTGCATTTAATGCATATTTTGTCGAAGAATAAGCCCCAAGACCAGGCAGGTACATCTTTGCAACCATTGAACTTACATTCACAATGACTCCGCTTCCTTGCTTTTTCATTTGCGCAATTACGGCTTGCATAGCGTGCAAAGCTCCGTAAAGATTCAGGTCCATTACTTTCTTGTACTTTTTAACATCGATATCTTCAACCTTGCCGTAAATACCCTGTCCCGCGTTGTTTACCAAAATGTCGATCTTCTTGAATTTGTCAAGAGTTCTTTTAACAAGATATTTTATTTCTTCAGGCTTTGTAACATCTGTTATGACCGCAAGTGAATTTGGAAGTTCATCCTCAAGTTCTTTTAGTTTTTCCGCGGACCTTGCTGCCAGAACGACCTTAGCACCCATATTAGAAAGCAATCTCGCCGTTGCAAGCCCTATCCCGCTGGAAGCGCCCGTAATTATTACCACCTTATCTTTTATTTCCAT
>CAZJIV010000032.1:0-6064 GCA_964546165.1 Candidatus Woesearchaeota archaeon | reverse complement strand
AATATCGCCCGGACCCGGAATCGAACCGGGAAGTCCAAAGGACCTCGCTCTCGAGGCGAGTGCAGTACCATTGTGCCATCCGGGCAATTATATAGTTTTTCATACAGCAATTTATTTAAATTGTTTCGCTTTTTACAAGTAATGCCCAAAATTGAGGTTTCGGTAAAAAACAAGATTTCTGAAATTGTAGGAAAAGCTAACAGCAACTTAACACAGCCTGTTTTGTTTTTCAGAGATTTTTCACTTCCGGGAGAAATTACAGGAGACCTTTTGCCTCCTCAATCTGAGGAACTTCATCATTATGAAGCAGGTATAATTGCAGGTAAAGTACAAAACCTTCCGAAACGTGATGCAGAGATTATAAGTCTTGGAGGTTTAAGTTTTAATGAAAGGCATCGTTATGATAGTTATATTGTTTCCGGGGACCAAGCAATTCCTGTAAAAAGGAATTTAAAGGGTATTTTGCGTGGGCATTCTCGTTTTTTTAGATTTCCAATTGAAACTCTTGAGACTCTGCAGGATGCAAATGGGAGGGTCCTTTTGGACGCTAGAGCGGTCAGAAAATCTCTTCAACATAGTTTTTATGATGGAGACATGGATGACCTTCTTGAAGGATTTAATGCTCTTTTTGGAATTGATGAAATCTCCAGCTTTTTGGAAGATAGGCAGATAGACTCTTCAGAACTTATTGAAGCTTTGTACAACCCTGCGGGAACAGAAAACAAAGTTAGAGATTTTTATTACGCAAAGGCAAATGAATATGTTCAGAATGCATTGGCTCTTGCGAGTGATGTTGCCCGGGATTTTTTGGAAATTCGCAATCTCGAGAGGGATCTTGGCAATGCAAGATATGAAATTGTTCAGGGACAAGATGGTGTATCTAGGGGCTGGGATAATCGCAGCAATCATGTTATTTTAAGATATCAACGCTTGAGAAATGATGTTCTTGATAAAATAAGTGCTCTTAAGAAGCAAGTTGAAATGGGTAATGAAATCTATAAAAAAGAAATGCCCTTTCCACGTGTTGATGGCTCGAGTATAGGATTTCCAGGCGATATTAGTTTTGGAGAGTATTCTTCATGGGTTAACGGAGAATTTTATGAAAATGTTCACAAGGTCATTAATGAACTTAATGGGATTATAAACGATAAGGTAAGTAAAGCAAGGTAATTCTTAACAATATCTCAGAAAGGTTTAAAATACCATTCATGTTATATAGTGCATGAAAAGGGGAATACTCTTAATAGCTGTACTTGCGCTCTTTATGACAATAGGGTTGGCGAGTGCTACATGCACACTTTCTTCAAAGCTTGTAAGCCAGGATCCTTATCCTGCAGTTCCCGGAGATTATGTCAAACTTGTCTTTCAGGTAACAGGGATGGAAAATCCCGATTGTGGGCAAGTTGTTTTTCAGCTGGTTCCAGATTATCCCGTTTCGTTTGACCCCGGGGTTAGTCCATACTTTACTGCTAAGGGAGGAGTTTATGCCCAGAACTATAATGCAAATCTTATAATTCCTTACAAGGTTAGGATAGATCCTGATGCTGTTGATGGAAACACCACTCTTGATTTGCAATACAGACCCATTTCTTCATCTTCCACTGGTTCTTCAGTTGATGAGTATTTTAATTTAAGCATACAGAATGTTAAGTCTGATTTTGAAGTATATGTAAAGAATTATGACCCTTCAACAAGGGATGTAACTTTTGAAATCTTAAATATAGGGAAGAATGATGTGGATGCACTCACTGTGCAACTTTCTAGGAATCAGCCAAACACGACCGTTGAAGGCTCTAACGTTGACATCCTCGGTTCTCTTTCTTCTAACGATTATACAACTGCAGATTTTAAAGTAACTCCAAAAGCAGGTAACATTAATATGACTCTTTCCTACAATGATATAACAGGAACAAGAAGGTCAACGAACAAGCTTGTCTATTTTGACCCAAGTTCATTCAATGGTGTGAACAGCAGTTCAACTAGTGTTTCTCCCGTAGTTTATGTTGTTGTTGTACTTGTTGTTGGTTTAATAGTCTATCTTGTTTTTAGGAGACATAAAAAGAATAAGAAGAAAAGGCTTCTAAGAGAGTAAGATATTTACTCGTAACGCAATGCTTCTGTAGGATTTGTTCTTGATGCTTTTATTGCAGGTATGAATCCTGAGATGCCTCCTGTTAATGTCGCGAACAGGATGCAACCAGCGAAGAGCCAAATTGAGTATCCTGGCTGGAGGAATCCCCACCCAAGACTTGTTAATACTTTTCCTGCAACTTCAGTCATTGCAAATCCAAGAAGCACACCAAGAATTCCTGCAACTAATCCAAGGAATCCTGATTCAAACAGGAACAATGTAAGGACCTCAGAGTTTCTTGCTCCTATTGACTTTATGACACCAATTTCCTTGACACGCTCAAGAACCGAGGTTATCATTGTGTTTGAAGTGTTTATTGCAGAGACAAGAACGGAAATTAATGCAATTAAAATTATGAATCCGATTACTATGTTAAGTGCAGAGGAATATGAATCAAGTAACTGATTAAATGAAGTCACGCTGAAGTCTTCCTGCCCTCTTTGCAGTCCTCTTTCGCGTCTAAGACTGTTGTCTATGTTATTGACAATTTTTGTTACATTTGAAGTGTCTACGCTGGCAAATATCATGGAATAATAGGTTAGGTTTGGATAAAGTTCTTTCATGAAAGTGTTTGTTACATATATATTTGAGTCATCTCCCGGATTGCCTACAGGCTGATAGAACCCCACTATTTTTGTCTTCTGTCCCTGTATATATACTATGTCGTTTATCTGAAGTCCTTTTGGAAAAATCTTATTGTCTATTTGATAGTTATATCCCAAAATTGCTTTTCCTACTTCTCCTTTCTGGAGTTCACGCCCTTTATCAAGTTTTAATCCGCTTGCTTCTTCAATTAAATAATTTTTCTGCGGGTCAGATCCTGCGATGAATACGTATCTGTTTATGTTTTGGCTTTGAACCTCTGCGGTTTTTATATAATAAGAAGTTACATCGTAAACTCCAGAGGTCTTTTTTACAGCATTTAAATCCTCTTCTGTCAGTCCAAATGTTCCACTCCCAGTAACTCCGCTTCCGCCCTTGCTTTGAATTGTAACCTTGTCTGCAGTTCCACTTGTCACGAAGCTGTTTATGTAACTATAAAGTCCCATTCCAAAACTTATGAATATGAACACAGCAGTTATGCCTACAAGTATAGAAATAATTGTCAACAGACTTCTACTCTTCCTTTTTGACAGATGTTTCAGTGAATATTTTATTATCTCTTTTGAAATCATGCTCTTATATCCTCCACGGGGCTTTCATGAGCAGCCTTTATCGCAGGTAATAATCCTGACACTGCCCCAATGAGGAAACTCCCCACCATTGTGAAAAATATTAAACTAAAGCTTATCAATGGTTTTGTTGTAGAGCCTATAAAGCTGTTGAGTGCTGCAGTTCCCATATAACCTATTGCAACACCAAGGAGAACACCTATTAATCCTCCTATCAACCCCAACAAACCTGCCTCTATAAAGAATTGATAGAATATATGCTCGTTCCTTGCACCTATGGATTTCATAATTCCTATTTCCCTTCTTCTCTCAAGGACAGATGTTGTCATCGTATTTGCTATTCCAATGGCTCCGACAAAGATTGATATTGACGCGATAATTATTATGAAAATCTGTATTCCTGATATTATTGAATTCACAGTAGCCAACATTGATTGGGGGGTTGAGACATCAAAATCTTCCTGACCTATTTTCACGTTCCTTCTTTGTCTCATGAGTTTCTCTATATTACTTATTGTTTGATTCATCTGTTTTTGGTCTATAACTTTGACTGCGATTACGTCAACTTCGTTTCCATATCCAAGAAGATTTTTCATGTCAACTTCATTCATGGTAACCATGTTATCATAAAGAATACTCCCTGTTTTTTTCAGTATTCCCTGAACTCTGAAATCTTTTCCATTGACAGATAATGTATTACCAACGTGAATGTCACGCCCAAGCCCATTTTTGTTTCCATCAGCCAGATTGTTTCCTATTACAATTACTCCTCTGTCTCCACTTTCTATAAGTTTTCCCTGTGCTGGTTTTATTTCACCTATTGTTTCATATACATGGTCTGCATAATTTTGGTTATCTGGTATTGATGCTGCATAGGTGAATGCAACTTCTTTATTGAACTCAATTTTGATATTTCTTATATTTCTTGATATTGCCCACTGCACATTGGCCAGTTTTGCTATTGCATCTGTATCGCTTTGTGTGAGGGGTTTTGCTGCCCCGCTTCCAGGAGGGCCGTAGTTATTTACACCTCCTGCCTGAACTGATATGATCTCTGTAGAACCTATATTAAACTGGGAATTGACAGCGTCTTTAAGTCCGTTTCCAAGGGAGATTAATGACACTACTGCTGCGACTCCGATTAAAATTCCTATGAGGGTGAGCCAACTTCTAATTCCCCTTCTTTTTAAATTCTTGAATGCCAGATTGAAGTAGTCTACTATCATTTTGCCCCAGAAACATTACCTGTGAGAATCGACCCACTTTCCTTTTACTTTTTCAGTAACTTTCTCTATTTGTCCGTCGCGGAGCCAGTAAATTTTTCTTGCATGTTCCATAGCTAAGTGAGGGTCATGTGTGACGATGATTATGGTTTTTCCTCTTTCATTCAAATCATTAAGAAATTTCATTACTCTTTCACCTGTGTGTGAATCAAGATTTCCTGTTGGTTCATCTGCGAGGATAACTTCAGGGTCGTTTGCAAGCGCTCTTGCAATAGCAACTCTTTGCTGTTGCCCCCCCGACAATTCCCCCGGATAATGATCCATTCTGTCTTTCAGGTCAACCATTTTCAAAAGTTCTGCTGCCTTTTTCTCTCTCTGGAACTCATCGGTTTCCTGAAAGATCATTGGGAGGGTTACATTTTCTTTTGCAGTGAGGTTTGGAATAAGATTGAACTGCTGGAATATGAATCCTATTCTTCTGCCCCTGACTTGTGCAAGGTCTGATTCGCTTAAGTGGGAAATATTATGTTTATCTAAGAATATACTTCCTTTTGTGGGGGTGTCAAGGCTTCCGATTAGATTCATGCCGGTGGATTTTCCAGAACCACTTGGACCCATTACAGCTATGAAGTCTCCTTCGTTTACATGGAGGCTGACGTCTTTTAATGCAATTACCTGTCCTTCTTCACCTTCTTTGTAAACTTTCCAGACCTCTTTTAATCTGATTATTTCAGTCATGGGAATAATAATCAATGTGAGTTTAAAAATTGTATTATGACTAAAAATCCACAGGAATTATAAACCCTAATAATTTTTATGAATAATGCTTCCTCTAATAAATTTGGGATTTGGAGCTGAAATAATATACTCATTTGTAATTATATTCTGCGGTCTTATGATTTATTTTGGAACAAAGGAGCTTTATGATCTTAGTTCTTACAAGGGTCTGAAATATTTCAGGCTTGCTTTTCTGTTCTTTGCTATTGCTTATGCTTTCAGGCTTTTGATACAGCTAGCTGTTGCCTCTTTTAATGTCCACGAGATAATGGAACTTGCGCCAATTTACTGGAGTTATGTTGCGCTTTTTGCATTCATGTACCTTAGCTCCATGTCAATATTCTATTTGATATACAGCGTTTTGTGGAAAAATCTGAAGAACAACTCAAAGATAATCTATATCTTCCATGCAATTGCGATAGTAATTGCGGCTGTTACCATAGCATTCAATAATTCCTTCTTTTATCTTGGACTTAATGCTTTGCTTTTGATTTCTGCAGGATTTGCAATTTATCTCTCTTCTCACAATCCGAAGTACAAACCGAAGAAAAATAATTTTGGGACGGCTTATCTCTTCCTGCTGATTTTTTTAGTATTAAATATTGTGAACATCCTTGTGCCAATTTTCCTTGAGACAGTAAAATTAGTTCTTTACTTGCTCTCTCTTAGTGTTTTCTTTTTGGTGCTCTATAAGGTTCTCAAGAAATCGGGGAATTAGATGGCAAAGCGAGGACGATTGGAGATTCTGCAGGATACATTAA
>CAZJIV010000031.1:0-6353 GCA_964546165.1 Candidatus Woesearchaeota archaeon | reverse complement strand
TCGGGGAATTAGATGGCAAAGCGAGGACGATTGGAGATTCTGCAGGATACATTAAAAATTATAAGAGACAATAGAAATTTCATCAAGCCGACCGTGTTGCTGAGGAAATCAAAGATGTCTTCTTCGAGATTCAAGGATTACTATTCTGAACTTTTATCGGGTGGATTTATCAAAGAGATTACAAGAGGCAAGAATGAGAGATTTATTTCTCTGACAGACAAGGGATTCAGATTTCTTGAGAGATACAAAATGATTATAAGTTTTATTGAAGAGTTTGAGTTGTGATTTTCATGCGAGTGGACGCAAGAACCACAAGATTTTTAAAAAACATTTGCGATTGTTAACCATGGTTTACGAATTGCCCAAGCTTCCATACGAGTACGATGCGCTTGAGCCTTACATTGATTCTAAAACGATGGAGATTCATCACGATAAGCATCATGCAGGTTATGTAAAAAAATTGAATGCTGCTCTGGAGAAACATCAAGAGTTGCAGGACAAACCTGTTGAAGAGTTGATAAAAAATCTTAATTCTGTTTCGGATGAAGTCAAGTCTGCTGTCAGGAATAACGGGGGCGGACATCTCAATCATAGTTTTTTCTGGCCTTTGCTCAAGAAAGATGTGAAACCGGAAGGAGAAGTTGTCAATGCTATTAAAAAAAATTTTGGAGGTTTGGAACAGTTCAAAGAACAGTTCAAAAATGCGGCTTTAGGACAGTTTGGCAGCGGATGGGCCTGGCTTGTTGCGGATCCTGCGAGCAAAAAACTGGAAATTGTAAGCACGCCTAATCAGGAAAATCCCCTGACTAATGGAAAGATACCTATTCTTTGTGTTGATGTTTGGGAGCACGCTTATTATCTCAAGTATCAAAACAAGAGGGATGAGTATCTGGACAATTTCTTTAAAGTGATCAACTGGCAACAGGTCAACGAGAACTTCTCGAAAGTCCAGTAGAAGTCTCGAGATAATTTTCTGGATTGTCGTCGAGAAATCCGCTAAAAACAAAATCTTTAAAAGCTACAGATTACTGTTTTATTGAAAAGAGGATGACATGAGGAAGAGTTTCAACGATACAGACGTAGTTTTTCTGGCTTCATATCCCCCCCGTGAGTGCGGGATTGCTACTTTTACGAAAGATTTAGTCGGTGCTATCAACCAGAGGCTTCCAAAGAACGTGAAGTCGGGCATAATTGCATTGAACAGCAATGGAGTTAACATTTACAATTATCCAAATGAAGTCATTCATCAATTGAGCGACACAGATATTAATGATTTTATTGAGACCGCAAAGATGATTAATGATTCCCCGAGAATAAAGCTTGTCAATATTCAGCATGAGTTTGGATTATATCATGGGGCTTGGGGAGAATATCTTCTTGCTTTCCTTGAAGTTCTTACGAAACCCGTTATCGTTACATTCCACTCTGTTCTTCCGACTCCAGACCCAAAGCTCAGAAGAGTTGTTAAGTCTATTTGCGATGCGGTTGATGGGGTTGTTGTTATGACAAACAAAGGAATAAGCCTTTTGAGGAATACTTACAGGGTTAACGTGCCAATTCATCTGATTCCACACGGAATTCCGAAAGTCTCTTTTGAAGACCAGAGCAATGAGAAATCCAAATTAGGTTATGAAGACAAAATTATTCTTTCGTCTTTCGGGATGATAAGCAAGGGAAAGGGCTATGAGTATGTTATTGAATCTCTTCCTGAAGTTGTCAAGCAATATCCAAATCTTGTTTATCTCATAATTGGAGAAACGCATCCTGTTGTGAGAAAGCAGCAAGGAGAAAATTACAGGAATCTGCTCATAAGGAAGATTAAGAAGTACAAACTAGAAAAGCATGTTAAATTCTATAATAAATACTTGACTCTTGATGAAATTATCCAGTATCTGAAAGCCACAGATGTTTACATTTCTTCGACGATGAATCCCAATCAGATTACTTCCGGAACTCTTTCTTATGCTATGGGTTGTGGTCGTGCAGTGATTTCAACTTCTTTCCTTCATGCAAAAGATGCCCTTAATCATGAGAGAGGTCTTTTGGTTGGGTTTGAAAAACCTGAGCTGTTTAAGAAGGCAATTCTGAAACTATTAGGAGACAATGAATTAAGAAAGCAGATGGAGAAGAATGCATATTATTATACAAGGCCTATGACTTGGCCAAATGTTGCAATGCATTACTGTGATTTGTTCAATAAATATCTTGATCTCAAGGGCAAGGAGCTTGAGTCTCTTCCGGAGATAGACACTTCACATCTTGTAAGGCTTACAGACAAGTTTGGAATGATACAATTTGCAGTTCAAACGACTCCTGACAAGGATTCAGGTTATACTCTTGACGATAATGCAAGAGCTATTCTTGTTTGCACCAAACATTATGAGAAATTCAGGGAGTTTAAGCAACTTGACTTGATAAAGACTTATCTGAATTATATAAAATATGTTCAGAGGAAAAACGGAAGAATATACAATTATGTGAACAAACACAGGAAAGTTGACCCTGAGCAATGGAGTGAAGATGCACATGGGAGAGCGATTTGGGCTTTGGGGTATCTTATATCTTCTCCGAATATCCCCGATGATTTCAAGCGTGAAGCTGAGAACATTCTTTTGAAGGCTATTGATGCAACTGAAGGAATTCTTTCCCCGAGGTCGATTGCATTTACTATTCAAGGGATGGCTTTTTACAATAGGGCAGCAAACTCATCTAAGATTAAGAAACAGATTTCAAAACTTGCAGATTATCTTACTTCTCTTTACAAGGATAATTCAACGCCTGCATGGAGATGGTTTGAGCATTATATGACCTATGCAAACAGCAAACTTCCAGAAGCTTTGCTTTATGCTTATTTGGCGACGGGAAAGAGAGATTATCTTGATGTTGGGCTTGAAAGTCTTGATTTCCTTTTGGCGGAGACGTTTAAAGATGACATATTTATTCCCATCGGGCAGAGAGGGTGGTATTTCAAGGATGGTAAGAAAGCTTATTATGACCAGCAGCCAATTGAAGCCTCTTATATGATACAGTCATTGATACTTGCTTACAAGGTTTCTAGAATGGAGAAATACAGAGACCATGCAATGAAAACATTCCAGTGGTTTGTGGGCAAGAATACCTTGAATCAGGTTGTTTATGATTCTTCTACCGGCGGTTGCTATGATGGATTGGGAGAAAACGCGATAAATCTTAATCAGGGTGCGGAATCCACTTTATCCTATCTCATGGCAAGATTGTTCTTGATGGATTTGTAAAATTTTATAAACTTCCTGCTTTTATTCTGTATAGGTTAAAATGGGTGATTCGGCTAAAGAAGAACTGATGCAGGCTGCTTATGACAAAGCTGTATGGATTTTGGGTAAGTGCTCCACAGGTCATGGGTTTTATGCTGCTTATCCCGGTTATGACATGGTTTTTGCAAGGGATTCAATGATAATGTCACTTGGGGCTTCTCTTGTTTCTGATAAAAAGATGAAGATTGCCATAAAGGAATCAATAGACACTCTTGCCGATTTTCAGTCAGAGCATGGACAGATTCCAAATGCAGTTGACAAGTACAGTGATAAAAGAAAGCACCACGTTGATTTTCAGTCTATCGATTCAACTCTTTGGTGGATGATTGGAAATTATTATTATGCTAAGAGATACAATGAACCCTCCATTTTGAAAAAGAATAAAGCAAGGATTGAGAGGTCTTTTCATTGGCTCGCTTGCCAGGACATGGGTGAAGATACTATGCCTGAACAATTGCCTACAACTGATTGGCAGGACGCGTTTCCGCACAGGTACGGACATACGATAAATACGCAAGCGCTTTACTACTATGCCCTGAGATTATTTGGAAAAATCAAAGAGGCGAATAAACTGAAAGAGGTCGTTAACAGAAGCATCCAGAAAAGCGATTTGGGGCTTTGGGACAATGAAAAAGGATTCTATGTTCCCTGGAGATGGAAGAATCATGGAAAATATCATGAACTCGGAGAGTGGTTTGATACACTAGCGAACATCCTTGCTATTCTGTTCGGCTTGGCTGATGACAGACAATCAAACAGGATACTTAATTATATTGAAAAACACAATATTCAGAAGCCGTATCCAATCAAGGTTATATGGCCTGCAATTTATCCAAAGAGCAAGGACTGGCAGGATTATTTCAAGGACTGCGGAGCGGGTAAACCTTGGCATTATTCAAATGCAGGAATCTGGACTTTTGTTGGAGGATTTTATGTTTTGGCTTTGATTAAGATGAAAAGGTTTGCGGAAGCCAGACAACAAATGGAAAAACTTGCTGAAGCGAACATGAAGAATCACGGAAATTTCTCGGAATGGCTTAACGGAAAAACGGGAAAAATCGGAAGAACTGAAGCAGGGGTTGAAAGTTATCAGGGGTGGAATGCTGCACTTTATGTTCTTGCTTATGAATCTTTGAAAAAGAAAAGAGTTTTGCTCTAAGCCGCCTCTGAGCGGGGAACAGAGTAAAAACATTCAATGGATTTCATGCCTGCGAGTGCATAATTTACTGCCCTTTCGCTTCCATCATCTATATCGTGACTGAAGATATCACAGAGGGGTAAATTAAGTTTTTCTGTTTTTACCCAATTGTTGTAGTCTCCTCTTATTGTTCTAGAGGGGAGCAGTATAATTGGGAAATTTTCATAAACAAATGTCAGGTTTCTTTGGAACGAAGGCAAATGATTTACAAGTCTCTGGAATTTTGCTTCTTTAACTTCTTTTTCTTCAGGATGATTCTCATAATCCAGAATTATTTCCCCTTTTCTTACTCTTTCAATCTCTATTGCAGTTTGCGGAACATTTCCGGTGGTTAATCTTGCATCAAGCCCTTTAAGCTTGGGGTATGGGCCTATGTCATCAAGATTTATGACTCCACTGTACCAGTCAAGAGAACTGTATCTTTCTAATCTTACCGGATCTTTTATTTTCTGGTTGACTTCGCTATCTGTAAGGTTAAAGACACTTTCAATTATTTGGTCATACATTTCATGAAGTTGTGAGGGGGTTCTTGGTTCTTTGAGAAGCTCTTTTCCGGCATCTGCTAGAAGAAAGTATTTTTTTACATCCAGAGAAGAAACTTCTACATTTCCCATAAGTATTTTCTTTGGGAACCTGTATTTAAGCTTTTGTGCTTTTCTTTTACTTGTTTTTTCTCCTCTTTGAGGCCCATTTTCCAGAAAGCGAATGAGAGACCACAAATTCCTGCGAGTATGAAGAATAATCTGAAGTTACTTACAAAGGCTATTGCAAGAATCCAAAGAATTGCTCTTCCAATGAAATTCGGAATTTCTGCGAGCAGGATGAATGAATCTGAATCCTTCTCTTCCTTTATCTTGTGGTAGAATATTGCAGTGAATGGGACTGACAGCATAAGTCCGAAGAATCCTAAAAGAAGGCTTGATACAAATATGAAAACCTGTGTATCTATGAATCCTCGTGCAATCCAGACAGCGGCGTAAAGAACTGCGCCAATTCTCATCATCAGATATTTGCTCTTTTTGTCAAAGTGCCTTCCCAAGAAGAATGTGAAAAGCATTGTGCCTGCTGTTAGAAGGACACTAACCCAACCAACAGATATTAAATTTTCAAGTGTAAGGAAAACAAAGATTGGCCATATTATTCCTGCAGCTTCTCCTCTGATATTATCCACAATTGTAGCGAAGAAGAATCCTTTGTGATTTTTTGGGAATTCTCTGAATTTCTTGAAAGTTACTTTTTCTCTTGCCTTAAAATTATTCAGATAGAAAAGAGGAATTAAAGAAATTGCTATGAATATAAGAACGAAGACAAATAGGTCATTGAATCCGAAAGCTGCTGCGATTAATGCACCGACAAGGGGACCAAAAAGTCCGGCTATCTCTCCGAATATGCTGTAGAGGCTGAATTGAGTTCCCTTTGAATCTTTTTCTGTTGATTTTGAAAAGTAAGCATGCATTGGAAGGAAATAAAATGCATCTGACATTCCTGCGACAACCGCAATGACATATATTGGAAAATCCTTCAAATTAAGAATTGACAGCATCGCGACGAAAGTTGCCATAAGAACTGCGCTGATGATTATTACTGGCTTATACCCAATTTTCTTTGTTAGAAACCTTGCTATTAATGTGAATGAAACAAATACTGATGCTTGAAATACAAGGAAATATATGAAGATTTGTTGAAGCGGAAATCCGAGTTTCAGGAAATAAATCGGTACGAAGACACCGAAAAGTGCCCACGCGGCCCCCCTAAAGAGATTGTTTGTGTAAAGTGAACGAATCTGTTTTTTCCTCGCCTCTTTTAACATTTAAAATAGAATTTTTGGTACTATAATAATCTTTTTATAACTCTATTTGCTC
>CAZJIV010000030.1:0-6850 GCA_964546165.1 Candidatus Woesearchaeota archaeon | reverse complement strand
GTTGAAATTTCTTTTGCGTTCAGAAGATCTTTGTTTTTCTTGAAATTTCTGAACTGGGTCTCGGAGATATCTGAATACATTACTTTCTTTTCCTTGAGTTTTCTTTCGAAATTTATGCCCGGAATAGAAATTGCGACTTCCATCCCTTCAGTTGCTTCTTCCACAGTTTTTTTGTCTGCCTGTATATTTTTTGTCCTGCCAATCTTTTCTTCATCAGAATCCATTAGGTTTACTCCGTGTGTAAGCTTTCCTGCCTCAATTCTTACTCCAAAAATTGCAGGATTCGTGTTTCTGAAAACATACTGGTGAAGGATCTCAACCTTGCACACAGGTGTTAGAGACATGAGCCTTTTCTTCTCGATTTCCATTCTTTTTTTTGTTCTGAATTCTGTAACATTCTCAATTAACTTGTAGACAACATCATCTGTTATGATTTTTATGTTTTCATTCAGCAAGGACTTTGCGTCTTCGTCTATGGGCACGTTGAATCCGACTATGATTGCATCAAGCTCATTAATTTCGAGATTTGCCTTTGCAGATATTACATCCGCTTTGCCGATTCTACCAATTCCTGCTTTCACGACAGGGATGGAAGATTGTTCAAGGAGTGTTAAAAGTGCTTCAAGGCTCCCTAAAGAATCCGCTTTTGCTATTATTCCAAATTTGTCTGTCTTGATATTTTCTGATATCTCTTTCCTGAATGATTTTTCAATTTCTGATTTGTCGTTTTTGAATTCTACAAAAGGCATTCCAGGCAATATCTCCGAACCCTCAATCAACTGCAACCTTAAGCCTGTTGCGGCTTTCACAGAGTCTCTTGCAGCGAATTTTGTGCTAAGTGGTTTGATCTCTTCAAGAACGCGGATTTTTGTGATAACTGCTTTTCCTTCAAAATCAGAAACAGCGATTTCGTCTTTTTTTGATAGTTCTCCGTCGTAAAGTATTGCTTCTGCATAATTCATTTCACGATCTTTTTTTACTTCAAGAATAACTCCTCTTGCCCTTTGGCCCATTTTCAAACGCTCTTGCAAGTATTTCTGACTCAGACCGCACATCATGAATATTAATTCCTGAATCCCCTCACCTGTTCGTGCAGAACAAGGCACTAAAGCGATTTTTTTTGTAAAATCTTCAATATTGTAAAATAAATCCGCATCAAGAGCATAACTGTTTAATGAACCAATTAAAGTCATATACCTCTCATCGAAAAGTTGTTTAACGCTGGCTGGCTGTGATTCTATATTCTCCTTAAGACTTCTTTCCTTGTTTTTCATACTTCTCCATCCAGAGATGTTGTCAATTTTGTTTAATGCAATAATGAATGGCGTTTTGTTCATTTTGAGAATCTGAATTACTTCTGCGGTCTGGGGCTTTATTCCCTCATTTATATCAATGACAAGAATTGCCAAATCTGCAAGAGAGCCTCCACGCTTTCTGAGATTTGTGAATGCTGCGTGTCCGGGGGTGTCAATGAAAAGAAATCCCGGAATGTCAAGTTTTACGTTGTTTTTCTCTATGAGGGGACATGCTTTTTTGAGCATTTCAAGGGGATAAAGTGAAAATGAAATTCTTTGCGTGATGCCTCCCGCTTCGCCCTCCTGAACAGAGCTCTCGCGCAGCCTGTCCAGTATAGAAGTCTTTCCATGATCCACATGTCCGCAGACTGTTACTATTGGTTGTCTAATCTTATTTTCCATGCTTTCTCAAGCACAATTTTATTTTTAAAGGTTAAGAATTAGGGTATTTTATGGCAAAGGAAGCAAAACCAAAAGAATATGGGTTAAAAGGCGTCAATATCCACGGTCGTTCTTCAACAAGCCCAGTAAAAGATATTGATAAGATAATCGCTGAGAACATGGATTATTATGAAAACTATTCTGGTCCTGAAACAATAGCTTATATGGAGAGTGTTAGACATATTACGAGAGAAGATTGGTTTGAATAGAACAAAAGTCCGAAAGTTATATAAACGATAAAACGTTTTTTTACGTTAAGAGTGTGAAAATGGCTTCAAAAAAGCAGGTGAAACAGGCGGAAAATCCGAACACGAATGCGTTGGTTCTTTGGTTTGAAAATCTTACAATTTCTGATGTTCCTTTAGTTGGAGGGAAAAATGCTTCTCTTGGAGAAATGTACCAGGCTTTGACGAGCAGAGGAGTTAAAGTTCCAAATGGATTTGCGATTACTGCTTTTGCTTACAGGCATTTTTTGGATAAGGCAGGCCTTGTAGAGCCAATAAAGAATGCGCTTTCAGACTTGGATACAAAAGACGTTCACGGACTTGCAAAAAGAGGAGAACAGGTAAGAAGAATTATTCTTGAGGCACAATTCCCCGAAGACCTTGCAAGCGAGATTACAAAGAATTATGACATGCTTTGCGAGAAATACAGCACTGGCAGCGTTGATGTTGCTGTCCGTTCATCTGCAACTGCTGAAGATTTGCCTGATGCAAGTTTTGCAGGACAACAGGAAAGTTATCTTAATATTCGCGGACATGAGGAGCTCTTAATTGCATGCAAGAAATGTTTTGCCTCATTATTTACAGACAGAGCAATTTCTTACCGTGTTGACAAGGGATTTGACCATTTCAGCATTGCACTTTCAATTGGCGTTCAGAAGATGGTGAGAAGCGATTTGGCATGCTCGGGAGTTATGTTCTCTATTGACACCGAATCAGGATTCAGAGATGCTGTTCTTGTTACAGGTTCTTACGGACTCGGAGAAAACATTGTTCAGGGAGCTGTAAATCCTGATGAATTCTACGTTCACAAACCAACTTTGAAGATGGGCTTTAAGCCGATTGTTTACAGAAGTCTTGGAGAAAAAGATATCAAGATGATTTATTCAAGCAACATGCACAAGCCAACTAAGAATGTTAAGGTTCCTGATTCCGAGAGGAAAAAATATTGCCTTACGGATGATGAAATTTTGACGCTTGCAAGGTGGGCCTGTATTGTTGAAGACCATTATTCTGAAGAAGCAGGAAAATTCAAGCCGATGGACATGGAATGGGCAAAAGACGGCGAGAGGAATGAACTTTACATTGTTCAGGCAAGACCTGAAACAGTCCAGAGCCAGAAGGATGTGAATGTACTTGAGGAATATGTACTTCAGGAAAAGGGTAATGTTATAATTGAGGGGAACAGTGTCGGTAGCAAGATTGGAAGCGGGAAGGCAAATGTGATAATGCATGTTTCCGGAATTGACAAGTTTCAGAAAGGTGATGTTCTTGTTACGGACATGACAGATCCTGACTGGGAGCCAATTATGAAAATCGCTTCTGCAATTGTGACAAACAGAGGCGGAAGAACATGCCATGCTGCAATAATCTCAAGAGAACTTGGAATTCCATGTGTTGTCGGAACGGATGATGCAACAGGCAAAATAAAGTCCGGGAAGCAGGTAACTATTGACTGTTCTCAGGGAGAGAGAGGACTTGTTTATGAGGGGGCATTGAAGTTTGAAGTTTTGAAGCATGATTTAAAGAAACTTCCAAATCTCAAGACAAAAATCATGATGAATGTTGCAACGCCTTCGCAGGCATTTGAGCAAAGTTTTATTCCTAATGATGGTGTCGGGCTTGCAAGAGAAGAATTCATAATAAATGAAACAATAAAGATACACCCTAATGCTTTGATAAACTTTGAAAGCATAAAGGACCATAAAGTCAAGAAACAAATTGAAGAGCTAACTTATGGCTATGATGATAAGAGCCAGTATTTTGTTGACAAGCTTGCAGAAGGAATCGGAATGATTGCAGCCGCATTTTATCCAAAGGATGTTATTGTGCGTACAAGCGACTTTAAGACAAACGAATATGCAAACCTCATCGGGGGGCATGAGTATGAACCGAAAGAAGACAATCCTATGATTGGATGGAGAGGTGCTTCAAGATATTACAAGGAAGGGTACAAAGCAGGATTTGTGCTTGAGTGCATGGCTTTCAAGAAGGTGAGAGAAGAATTTGGATTGAAGAACGTCAAGATAATGATACCCTTCTGCAGAACTATTGATGAAGGAAAGAAAGTCCTTAAGATAATGGCAGACAACGGTTTGAAAAGCGGCAAAGACGGACTTGAAATTTATGTGATGTGTGAAATTCCTTCAAATGTTATACTTGCAGATGAATTTTCCAAGATATTTGACGGATTCTCAATCGGAAGCAATGATTTAACACAATTGACACTTGGTGTTGACAGGGATTCTCAAATTGTTTCAGATGTTTATGATGAGAGGAATGAGGCTGTTAAAACTTTCATTTCAGAAGTCATAAAGAAAGCAAAGAAGAATCACAGGCACATTGGGATTTGCGGACAGGCACCTTCAGACTTCCCTGATTTTGCAGAGTTCCTTGTTCAGCAGAACATTGATTCGATATCATTAAATCCAGACACAGTTCTTAAGACGAGAATGATGATTTCAAAAGGGAAAGGCAGAAGCCGTTCATCCGCATCTTCTTCAAAAGGAAAGGCAAAGAAGAAATAATTATATCCTGAAATATAATCTTGTTTTTAAATTGCGGTAATCAATATTCTTATGGTAAATTTTGATGAACTTATTTCTGTGAGGTCTGAACTCTCAAATGTTCCAGGAAATCATTACAAAGAAATGCATCCCCTCCTTAAAATGGTCATTATGAGAAAGAGGAGTTTTGATATTACGGATGTTTACATAAACAGTTTTCCAACAGTGCCCAATGAAACAAATCAGGAGTATCTTGAAAGAACAATGCTTCTTTATATACATAATGTCAGGGCAGAAACAATAAGATATTCTAATCTAAAGCCAGCCAATTAAAACCATTATTCCAACTGCAACAAGCAAGATTCCTGCGACCAAGTGAAGTATCTTTATGTTGAAGTCTTTCCATCTTGAGACTTTCTCCGCTTCTGTAACTCCAAAGAATATCAATCCTACGATTGCAAGCATCGGGAGCACAAATACGAGATTGTAGTAGAGTAGCCAAGGAAGAGCTCCGAGAATTCCCAACTGTGAAAGAAGGCCTGATGCAACTACATAAGGTCCGATTGTGCACGGAAGCAAGAACAATGTAACAATGAATCCAATTATGAATGCTCCCCAGGGGGAAGTTATTTTTTCTACTATCTTCTTGACTTTTGGACGCATTGAAAGGGGCATTTCTGTTCCAAAAGAGCCTTTCTTGTAAGAGAAAAACTCCTTTATATTTAATGCTCCTATAACCATTGCTATTATTGCCAATCCGTCATAGAAATAAATTGAAACTCCCCTAAGAAGTTCAGCGAATGAGTAAAAGAATTGAACTATAATTAATCCGTAAACAAGGTAACCTATGAAAACTGCTGCAACAAATGCAAGTCCACCCCAGAGAACGCGAATTCTTTTTCCAGGGTTATCAATAAGGATTGAAATAAGAACCATTGTCAAAACTGCTATCGCGCAAGGATTAACAGAATCCGCAAGTGCAAGCAATGTTATCTGTGCAAAATTTACAAGGTCCGTCATTTTTCATCTCCCTTTTCATTACTTCTTTCTATCCTTACTGCTTTTCCATTTATAATTGCATCGGAAATTTTCTTTCTTGCTGAGAGAAGGGTTCTGTGGAATGTGGGTTGTGAGATTCCCATTTTCCCGGAACACTCTTCCTGTCCTAGGCTTTCAAAGTCTTTTAGTCTGATTGCCTCACATTCATCTGGTTTGAGGATAACTTCCTCAAGCTCCCTCATGGGAATTCCACGAGGTTTAAAATAAGTGACATTGGGATCAAATAGAATTTTTCTGAAATGTCTTGGCCTGGGCATACGAATATTTATTCATATCTCTATATAAACCTTTTGAAGCTAATCGTGTTCTTTGAATGCTTTATCCTGTTCGCTGTCGTGTTTTCTTATCCATTCTGTAAGCATAGCCACGTGCTCCTTTTCTTCGTCGCGGTTATGCTCCAGAAGTTTTTTGAGTTCGTCGTCCTTTGTTTCCTCAATTCTTCTCTCGTACCAGTTTATTGCCTCAAGTTCCTCAATTAAGCTTTGTCTCGCCTTTTCCAAATCACTTTTTTCAATGTCTTTTTCGTACATGCTTAATCAAGTTCTTTGAGCCTTTTATTTATTTCTTTTCTCTCGGACTCAAGTTCTTTAAGGTCTTCTTCAAGCAATTTCTTCTCTTCGGTTTTTGTAAGTGGCTCATTGTTAACAGAGCTTACGAGAGATAATCTCCCATATCCAAATCCTCTGCCGAAACCTCTTGCAAATCTTCTCGGAATTCCGCTTCCGCAAACCCCGAGCCCGCGTCCTGTTAAGGGCCCAAGAGCACGTGGTCCTGTTCTGTCCATGTTTGGCATTTTTTACCTCCAACCCAACTTAGGGGCATATTTAGTTATGAATATATATTCATAATACTATTTATACCTTTCGGTTTTGAATAATTATTCATAATAAGAATTATTTAGCAACCTGTGAGGTTCTGCAGTTCAGGAATACTCATGACGCCTTCGTATTTCTTATCGTTTATAATCCAGCTGGGGATATGAGTTATATTTGCATCAATACACTTTTGCCTACTTTCGTTTTGGAAACAATCTGTGTAATTGAGATACTTCAAGTTATTTCCAAACATTGCTTCCTGGTCCGCACAATGGGGACAACCATACTGAACGTAAAGTTTTGAGTGGTTACCTATACATTTCGCAATATTTGCTGTTGTTATGTCATAAGAAACTTTTGATTTTATCAGAATTATAAGAATTCCAAGAGCAATAACGCCGAGAATCAGGAGCCATGTTTTGATTGTCTTCTTCTTTATCCTTATGATCTTGTCACCTTTTTTATCCATACTCTACAAGATATTCTATGAAAGAATTTAAATGTTTTGAATT
>CAZJIV010000029.1:0-6981 GCA_964546165.1 Candidatus Woesearchaeota archaeon | reverse complement strand
TCATCCAAGTCGGCATGCCAAGGCTTAATCCGAGTGCTTTCAAATCACGAAAATCTTTTTTGTTTGATGCCTTTTGTGAAACAAATTTCATTTCTAATTTGTTCTTTTTGCAGAGCATTATGTTCTGTTTAATTCTTGACATAATCTCCGATTTTTCTTTCCCTTTTGATTCTAGGACTTCATCCAAAGAGATTCCTACGGTGACACCTGATTTTTTTGCAATTTTTGCCATTGGCAGGTCAAGTCCGGAGTTTCTTTGTTTCATTCTGTCTTTCCTGTTTTTCTGTTTTATCAGAAGGACGTCAATTTTTTCCTTTTCCAGAACCTTTCTGCTGACTTCATCATCCTTGCTTGAAAAGATAATCTCATGATTTTTACCTTCTCTTATTTTTTTCCTTGCTTTCTCAAAATTTTCTTCTTCAACAAATATAGAATTCATTTCTTTTCTTTATTATCACTTTTAACATTTTTGCTTTCCTGTCCTTTTGGCTTTTTCTCTTCGTGGGAGAACATATTATAAATCTTGAAGCCAGCCCTGAAAAGCTCAATTATTAACCCTACTAAAATTACTGCCCCCCCAAGTATTATCATTCTCCAGAATACAAAATTTGATTGAGAGAAAAATACTCCAGCGACGTCAGAAACCATCTTTGGGAAGAACGCCAATACTTTTTGGATTGCCAATAAAGGAAGTGCTGACAGCATTATAAGGAATCCCAGAAGAATCGGAAGTTTTTCTCTTTTCTTCATAAAAAATACCAGCCCTACTGCGAGAGCTGCAGAGGCTGCAATAGCCAAATAAAATATTCCCCTCCAATAATTACGGGACATCTCTGATATAAGGAAGAGTGGAAGTCCTGAAGATGAAGAGGAGTTAAAGCAGTCCCAATAATTACAATTGTACTTCTGATAATATATCTGGTTTACAAAACCTTTTACCGTTTTGCTTACAAGTCCTGAAATGCCGTTTTTTGTATCATTGCAGGTTATGTTAACTGAAAGCCCTTGATAGGACAATGGGTAATTCATTGTGTAATTGGGTTCAAGCTGGCAATATTGCTGAACTAAATTTATGCCTGTGTTCAATTGATATTCGAGGCTTGAGCTGTTGATTAATCCAAGAACCATGCTGCTTGCTTGATTCTGAACATTGTCTATGGTGAGAGATGATGATAACTCGTAGGATATTCCTGCAACTGCGATGGTAAGGAGGAGTAATGTACTTATGAGTGCGTTTAATATCCCTCTTATTATCATTGATAAAAATATGTTAATCTGTTTTATAAATGATTACATTCTTTCGAGAACCTGAATTCTTTTTTCAATTGGGGGATGTGTTGCGTTGAGTTTTCTGAAGGGTTCTGAAAAGAATAAAGGTGCTATGGCCTTTGAAACTCTTTTGTCGCTTTTTGCCGGAGCTTCCTGTTTTTCTATTTTTTTTAAAGCATCAATCAATCCTCTAGGGTAACGTGTGAATTTGACTGCGGAGGCGTCTGCTGTAAATTCTCTTTTTCTTGAAATTCCCAACTGAACGAGGTAAACCACTATTGGGGCTATGATTGCAAGAGCAATTCCGATAAGGATAAAAATTCCTCCGCTGTTATTATTGTTTCCGCCGCTGCGATTCCCGGCACCAAACCAAAGGCTTCTTAGGAATATTTCTGAGACGATTGATATTATTCCCACCATTACAGTTACCAAAGTCATGTATCTTATGTCATAATTTGCGACATGAGACATTTCATGTGCTATTACGCCTTCGAGTTCTTTTTTCTCGAGTTTTTCAAGCGCTCCTGTGGTTACACAAACAACTGCGTGCTGTGGGTCTCGGCCAGATGCGAATGCGTTTATTTGTGAAGAATTCATGACATAAAGTTTTGGCATTGGCAAACCGCTTGCTATTGTGAGCGATTCTGTTATATCATAAAACTGCTTGTGTGTTTTTTTGTCTGCAGGCTTTGCCCCAGCGGCTGCAATTGCTATTTTGTCAGAGTTATAAAAATTTACAGTTATGTAAAACAATGAAAATATTATGGCAAGTATCATTATTGCGAAGAAATACCCTGGGTTGAATGCTCTTGAAATCACGTAACCTATTGCTATCAGAACTATGAAAACTGAGAACATGAGGAAAAATGATTTTGCCTTGTTTTTTGCAATTTGGTCGCGAAAATCTACGTGGATTTTTTTGATGTTTTCCATTTTAAGAAAGAGTGTTTTTGATTTATTAACTTTTTCAAACACTGTAAATTTTATATACCTATTTTTGTTAATGGAATTATGCAGATAAAGAGCGCTTTTTCTGAGAATGAAAGAGTTCCTGAAAAATTCACCTGTGATGGGGATAATATAAATCCTGAAATTGAGATTTCTGATGTTCCAAATAATATCAAGAGTCTTGCTCTGATTGTTGATGACCCTGATTCGCCTTCAGGGGTTTTTGCACATTGGATTGTTTTTAACATTCCTCCCAATACAAGAACGATTTCTCGGGATTCTGTTCCTTCCAATTCAGTTCAGGGAAGAAATGACTTTGGAGAAATAAGATATGGAGGACCGTGCCCACACAAAGGAACTCACAGATACAGATTCAAGGTTTTTGCATTGGATAAAATTTTAGGATTAAAGGAAGGCTGTTCCGGAGAAGATATTGAGGAGGAAATCAAAGGGCATATTCTTGACCATGCTATTTTGACAGGAAATTATTCCAGAAAGTAATCATTTTCTTCCAAACATTGCTTTAAAGAATATTATAAGTGTGACAAATATAACAAGGATTACTATTGCTGCTGAAATTCCTCCTATGGTGCCTGAAACAATGTCGCTGACAAGGTTAAATGACGGGTTAAACTGCCTTATTGCATAAAGTATTCCTGCGATTATTATAGCTAGAATTATTAACGTTCCAACAGCTCTTTTTATTTTTCCTGCCATTAATCACTTATTGTTCCAATGTTTAAATATTTACTCTTAGTAAGTTTTATAAAGCGAAATTGAAACTCTATTAACATGAAACGTTCAAGCCGTAGATGGAAAAAGAAAAGGCAAATGCGCTGGAAATGGCAGCGTAAAAGGCTTAAGAAAGAGAAGAGAAAGAGAAGAATCAAGAGAGAAAGAAGCAAGTAATTTTCCTAGCTTGAAGTTTATATTTCTGAAGCGGAAGAGTCTTCAAATTCCATTTTCAATGCCATTGCATAAAAAAGGCTTGAGAGCCTGTTGAAAAATGCAGGAATTATTTCAGAGATGTTCTTGTTGACATTTTCAGGATTCTCGAGGTATCTGTGCAATGAGATTTCTGCATCTCTCACCGATACACGACAGTCATTCAGCATAATGCTTTTTTCATTTGTGAATCTTATGAATGCATTTGATGAGAATTTTTCAGAACCCTTTACATAATCTTCTATTTCCCGAACGTCTTGGTCTGTAATTGGAGAGGTTATGTATTTGAGTCTGTTTTCAGGGTCTTGTATCATTGCGTAGGTCTGCCATAACTTTTTCTGCAAAAATTCAAGCAGTTCTTTTTCTGTGGGGTTTTCATCTCCCGAAAGGAGGATTATCGCTTTGTCCACTTCTGCCTGAAGTCGGTCCATTTTTATGAAAAGTTCTGGAAGCAGTCCACTTTTTCTTATTTTATTCAGGAACAAGTCTTTTGTGAATCCTGTATCTCCCGCTCCTGTATAAAGCGGATGAATTTTTTCAGGAGTTTCTTCCATACTTATATCATGTTATTATTATATATAAAATATGTTGTGTTCTTCTGGTTATTTTGATTATATGAAGGAATTTAACACAATAATATTTATAAGTTCTCTGAGAAATAACTTATCATGGTGAGTGAAATCTGGACAGAAAAATACAGGCCTGTGAAGTTTTCTGAAATGGTTGGGCAGGATAATGTTGTAAAGAGGGTTGAATCACTTACAAAATCACTTAATATTCCGCATTTGCTTTTTGCAGGACCTGCCGGAACAGGGAAATCCACATTGGCTTTGATAATTGTCAAGGATTTGTTTGGGGCGGACTGGAGAGACAACTATCTCGAACTTAATGCTTCTGATGAGAGGGGAATCAATGTTGTTCGTGAGAAAGTCAAGAATTTTGCGAGAACGAAATCCCTCGGAAATGTACCTTTCAAAGTTATTTTCCTTGATGAGGCTGACGCTTTGACTCCTGAAGCGCAGCAGGCTTTGAGAAGGACTATGGAAAACTATTCTGCAACATGCAGGTTCATACTTTCATGCAATTATTCAACAAAGATTATTGACCCCATACAATCACGTTGTGCTATTTTCAGGTTCAAGCTTTTGGAAAAGAAAGATGTAGAAAAAGTTATTGAAAGAATTGGTGAGAACGAAAAGCTCACAATTGCTCCCGAGTCTGTTGAGATTTTGTATGAGGGGAGTGAAGGGGATTGCAGGCGTTGTATAAATCTTCTCCAGGGGACTGCATCTATTTCGCCTTCAATAACTCCGGACCTTGTGTCAACTATAATCTCAAACACAAAACCAAAGGATGTTCGTGTTGTTTTGGATTATGCGATTTCAGGGGATTTCATAAAAGCAAAGGAAAAGCTTTTCGATATTATGTTGAAAGAATCAATTTCAGGCCAGGATTTAATAAAAGCAATTCAGAAGGAAATCTGGAACATTCCTGTTGAACCTGAAATAAAAGTTAGGTTGACTGAGAAAACAGGGGAGACAGAGTTCAGGATTATTGAGGGGAGCGACCCCTTTGTTCAACTTCAGGCATTGCTGGCAAGTTTTGTGTTGGCTGGCTTGGGGAAGGATTAAATGTCGTGGACAGAAAAATACAGGCCGAAGAAGTTCAATGAGCTGAAAGGGCAGGCTGAGGCAATTTCTAAATCGAGAAATTTTCTTGCAAATTTTCCAAAGAAGAAGTCAATGATTTTTTACGGACCGCCTGGGACCGGGAAGACTACCCTCGCCTATGTTCTTGCTTATGAAACGGATTCTGAGATTCTTGAGATTAATGCTTCTGATTTGAGAAATAGGGAAAAACTCCGTGCGGTTTTGAAACCTGCTCTGGAACAGAGGTCTCTTCTGAAGCAGAGAAAAATTATCCTTGTTGATGAGGTTGACGGAATTACAAAGTTTGATTATGGCGGCCTCACAGAACTTTTGAATTTGATTGATTCTGCCAAATGGCCTGTGATTCTTGTTGCGAATGATATTTGGGACAAGAGATTTACGCCCCTGAGAAAAAAATCTGAAATGGTTCAGATGAAGGAAGTTGATTACAGAACAATAAAAGATGTCCTGATTTCTGTTTTGAGAAGAGAAAATTTGTTTGTTGACAATGAACTTCTGACTGGGATTGCTGTAAAAGCAAAGGGGGATATGAGGGCTGCAATAAATGATTTGCAAATTGCTTCTGAAATGGAAGACCCTTCGAAGATTCTCGACAATGACAGGAACAAAGAGGTTGATATTTTCAATGCTCTTCGCTTGGTTTTCAAAGAGAAGCCGACTGAGAGTCTTTTGAGGCTTTATGATTCTGTCAATATGCCAATGGACCAAATATTGCTATGGATTGAGGAGAATATACCTCTTGAGTACAAGGCCAAAGAATTGGAAAGAGCTTATGATGCTTTGAGCAGAGCAGATGTTTTCAAAGGCAGAATCTACAAACAACAGTACTGGAGATTTTTGGTTTATGAGAATATTCTGCTGAGTTATGGGATATCCGCCTCTAAGGAGGGGGTAAAAAGAGGTTTTACGAATTACAAGAAACCTGACCGAATTCTGAAAATCTGGATGAATAATCAGAGAACCGCGAAGAAAAAATCAATTGCGCAGAAGTTCGCTGCCTATGTCCATGTGGGTCAGAAAAGGGCAATGGCGGAATTTCCGATCATTAAAATGATTTTGAATAATCCTGAAATCAGAAGAGAATTGAAACTTGAAAAAGAGGAAGAGGATTATTTGGAGAGTCATTAAATAAGAATATTTTTACTGAACTGGCACAAGGCTTTGTATCAAGAAGTTTCCGTCCTTTGTTGCGTATACAGGAACTGTTTGGTTCTGGAAAAGAACACTTATCTCATAAACTCCACTTATCTCCGTTACATTTTCAAGCTGGATTGTTCCGTTAACATGTGTGCCTAAGAAACTTACAACTTTCTGACCTGCCGCTGACGGGCTGAGAGCCTGTCCTGTTGTTGGGCTTACTACTGAAGGGTAAGCGAAAATGAAAAAACATACGATGCCTGCAACAAGCAAGAGTCCGAGAATATAAGTTGAAAGTGCCCAAGGATTTTTTTTGATGCTTGGCAGTTTTATTTCGAGAGATTCTTTTTTTGGAGAAGAACTTTTTTTGGCTGTCTTTTTTTCCGGCATGTTTTACTAAATAAGTTCTATTTTAAAAGCCTTTTGGTTCTCAAGTCCATTTCAATTATAAATAATCTTTTATACTTGCTTAACTTCTAAATTTTATGGGTTTAAACATTGGAGAGATCATACCAAGAGAAGAATTGGACATTGGCAGCCTGAAAGGAAAAATGCTTTGTGTTGATGCTTTCAATACCTTGTACCAGTTTCTTACTACGATTAGGCAGCCTGATGGGACGCCGCTTATGGATAACAAAGGCAGAATTACAAGCCATCTTTCGGGAATTTTTTACAGGAATGTGAATCTTCTCTCAGAAGGGGTGAAGCTTGTTTATGTTTTTGATGGCAAGCCTCCTGATTTAAAACACCGAACTCACGAAGCGAGAAGAGAAGTGAGGGAAGCTTCAAAAGAGAGATATGAAGAGGCGAAACAAGAGGAAGACGTCTCGGGGATGAGGAAATACAGCAGCCAGTTTGTCCGTTTGAATGATGAAATTATTGAGGAAAGCAAAGAGCTTCTTCGTGCAATGGGGGTTGGCGTTGTTCAGGCTCCGGGAGAGGGTGAGGCAGAGGCTGCTTATCTTGCAAAAGTCAGAAAGGAAATTTATGCAAGTGTCAGTCAGGATTATGA
>CAZJIV010000028.1:5272-7694 GCA_964546165.1 Candidatus Woesearchaeota archaeon | reverse complement strand
AAGGGAATCACAGGTTCCGGCTTGGCTACGGGCGACTTTGTAAAGCAGATAATCAACTGTTCAACTCATGATTATTTGATGTTCTTCACTTCAAGAGGTCGTGTTTTGTTCCTTAAGGCTTATGAGATACCTGAAGCGGACAGATACAGCAAGGGGAAGGCTTTGATTAACCTTATTGGACTTAGGGACGAAAAGATAACAAACATAATCTCTGTAACGAGTTTCGATGACCTTCTTTTCATGGCAACAAAGAACGGGCAGGTTAAGAAAATTTCACTTTCACATTTCTCCAAGCCAAGAGCTTCAGGAATAAGAGCAATGACATTGCCTGCAGATAATTCAGATGTTCTGATAGATGCCCAAATAATCAAGAAAGGAGAAGAAGTTCTTCTTGCAACGAAACATGGACAGGCAATAAGATTTAACAGCAATGATGTCAGGGAAATGGGAAGAGCAAGCTATGGGGTTTCCGGCGTAAAACTCTCGGATGGGGATGAAGTTGTCAGCCTTGAAATCCTGAGGACAAAAGAAGTTCTCACAATAACTGAGAAGGGTTACGGAAAAAGAACTGCTGTTGGAGATTACAGAAAGACTGCAAGAAGCGGCAAAGGCGTCATAAATTTGAAGATATCTGACAAGACTGGGGATGTTGTAAATACTGTTTCAATAAATCCAAATGATAATATAATAATAACCACAGCACAAGGGATGGTAATAAGGACCACCTTGAAGAACATCAGAGTCATGGGGAGAGCAACACAGGGTGTCAGAATTGTAAAGCTTCACCCTGAAGACCATGTTACAGATATCGTGAAAGTTCATGAACTTGTCAGCGGAAACGGAGATAGTGAAGGAGAATAGATGTTCAGGGAAATTTTTTCTAAAATAAAAAACCGGCGCAATTTTAATCAAGCTCTTGAATTTTCAATTAATGAACATTTAAGCGATTTTGATTATTGGGTTAATAGAAACCTTGGGAAAGCTAAAGAATCTATCCAACACGCACAAGCCCTTTATTTATTGGGAGATTATGATTATGACCTCTCTTACAGAATAAATCAGGCAAGTTATTCCTGTGTTGGAATAGAATTTGGTGTTGATGATCTTTTTGAAAATATTTAAAAAGCATTAATTATTATAGAGTTCATGAAAAAGGGTGTGAGTGTTTCTAAGAAGAACAAATCATTATATTTTCTTATAGCATTTGGGGTTGTTGCGATTATTGCTGTTGGGGTTTATGCGCTTGGCAGTGTTCCAAATCCAGGACATGCAATAAAAGATATACAAACATGCGACAATTCAGGGCAGGTTCTTATGATGAATGCTGCAGGAGATGCATGGGTTTGCTCTTCTATTCCTAGTGCAGGCGGATCCTCAATTATTAACTTTGCCACAAGTGGGGAATATGGATTGAGTTGGGGTTCAGGACCTGCTTCAAGGATTTATGACAATGGGCAGCTTCATTTATGGACTGATGACAACATGTACATGGATATTGGCGGGGCAAGTATTCTTCACATAAACTCTGCAGGACTTTACGCTCCTGCTTATTATTACTCTTCTGACAGAAATTTAAAGACTAATATTACAAATCTCGACGGTACTGAAGCATTAAGTGACATTCAAAAACTTCAGGGAGTTTCATTTAATTGGAAATCAGACGGACAGCCAGATCTTGGACTTATTGCACAGGACGTTCAAAAAGTTTATCCAAGTCTTGTTAGTGATGGAGGCGTGAATGGAACCCTCGCGGTTAATTATGCAGGACTCATAGCACCTTTAATAGAATCAATAAAAGCACAACAGGCTGAGATTAATGATTTGCAGAGCCAAGTTAATGAATTAAAAAGCCAGACTAATAACCAATGATCGACAAAAAGAACTTGAAAATCTTTGGGGCGCTTCTTGCATTATTTGGAATTATGTCCGTCCTTTTAATTTCAGTTGTTTACGCTGGCGGTGGAGGAGGAGGAGGTTCAAGTCTTCCTGCAACGAATAGAGGTGGATTTAAGTATATTGTCTCAAAAGATCAAGCTGGTTCATTTCCTTATTCTCTTATGGGATTTGATTCAAATGGGGTCTCAAAGACCTATGGTTCAGGGAAGATTTATGTAGGAGGATCTAGCTGTAAGGCTCTTTATAATGAATGTGATCATGATTTGTTAATCCCCCAAAAAAATACAAATGAGTATAATAGTTTTGTTAGTCATCTCCCAAGTTGTGTGGAAAAGGTTAATACAGCCTCATGCAACTGTGGTGTAAATTGCCCTCAAGGCGGTAGCGGAGGGAATAGTGGTGGTGGAGGTTCCAGTTCCTCGCAGAATGCAATACAAGCATTTGCAGATTCTGTCACACCAAGTGGTCCTTATTGTAGTACATGCGGACCACACAATTCAGGAAATGTTGTTTATCCAAGTGGAGG
>CAZJIV010000028.1:0-5172 GCA_964546165.1 Candidatus Woesearchaeota archaeon | reverse complement strand
CAAGTGGAGGGGCTTGCTTCACGGCAAACCAGAATGTTCTTACACTTAATGGAGAAGTTCCTATAAGTCAGATAAAGGCGGGAGACACCGTTGTGTCTTACGATATTAACACAGGCAAGTTTGTAAATTCTAAGGTAAAATATCTTATAGTACATGATGGAAAAGATGAGAGCACGGTGGGAGTAGAACATGAATTCAAGTCAAATTACTCTGAATATCCTCTCATACTCCTTACAGTAAAGGATTCCAGAGGTGTTACACAAACAGAAGTAACTTCAAATCATCCTTACTTTGACCCAAGTACAGGGCGTTACAAGTTCCTTTACAACTTTAATGAGGGAGATAAAGTTCAAACAGTGAATGGGATAGGAACAATTATAAGTGAAAAGACCCTTGTAGATGGAAGCTCTTCGCAGAGTCAACAGAGCACAGTTGTTTATAACTTAGAGCTTTACGGAGACTATCACAACTATATCGTTAATGGGGTTGTTGTACATAACTACAAAACGGCATAAAATGAGGAAAGGAGTAACAATTTCGATAATAAGTGCATCGGTATTGATAATCCTAGTTGTAGCTTTCTTTTTGGCTGTAAGTGCCGGATACATCAATAATCCCTTCAATACGCAATCTCTAAATAGTACTCTTAATCCACAAACATTTTCTCTATCCCTTCAGAATATAAATCAGTCTCTGATTCCTTCAGGATTATCCTTAAACAGTTCAAAAACCGGTGGTATTTACAGGGACCCAACCAACAACTCAATTGGATTCTTGGGGGGTTATGATGAATTATTTTACTATCAAAATCCTTCGGGGGACCAGGCAAAGATTATATCAAATTCTGTTTATGAATACAATTCTTCAAATACTTCAAGGGCAATATTTGACGGAAATGTAGGGATTCTCTACGATAGAGGATGTGTGCCCGTTGATTCCCAGTATAATTATTCATCTGTTGGGACGTCATTTGGTTGTTATATTACAAACAGTTCTGGAGGTTATTCTCTTTATTATACATTCTTTTACTTAGATAATTATTTTGGACTTGTTTCAATAAAAGAAACGAGCAATGTGCTCCAGCCAAATCTTGAGAATGAAACAGGTTATTACGCAAGTGTTATAGCATCAAAGATTTTGTTTGACACCCCAGAAATAAAGCTTCAATAATTCTATTTAACTAAATTTTTCTTGGAGTATATAGAGATCTGTGGCTTTACTTCATCTGCTATTTGGCCATAATGCATTAAGCAGTAGGATCCTTCAGGATACATGGTTCTTTGTTGTTCAGATATTTGTCCTCTGTGGATGTAAGGAATGCTTGGTGGCGGAAGACTCAAAAATAGTGTTACTATTACTGTAGATAAGGCTCTTTCAATCCACACTTCTGTGCTTGTCTTTTCTTCAATACCCATGACGAATCTCAGACATTTTTATTTATAAAATTATTCTTAGACAAAAAACATTTTTATATCAAATTCTTTTATTAAGATAATGGAAAAAAAGGTGAAAGAGGCAATTCTCTATTCAATAGCTCTTGTTCTTGTTGCCACAATGATCATAATTGCAATTTACCTTATACAATCAAAGGATTATGAGGCCTTTCTCTGGGGCTGTTATCTTTGCATACCTCTGATAATTCTCGGGATTTTTCTCAGGAATCCTTACATAATTATTGTCCAAGTCTTGGTCCTCGCAATACCTGATTTAATGAAGGTCTTTGATTTAATTATGATGTGGACTTCAGGATATTCACCTCTCGGAATGTCGACTATCTTTTTTCAGAGGCCCTTTATCGGGAAGCTTGCTATGATGCAACATTTTTATACAGTGCCTCTGGCGTTATGGGCATTGGCCCTCATAAAAATTAAAGTAAAAGAAAATTATAGAATCCTGCTTGCAGGATTGGGTGAAATTGTTGTAATATTCTTCCTGACTTTCTTTCTGGTTACAAACGGAGAAACTGTGAATTGTGTTCATGTAAACTGCACAAGCATATCAATACCATATATGCCTTATTTTGTTTTGTGGTTTGCCTTTGCCTTTGCCTTTGTTTCACTTACATATTTTTTAATAATAAATCTTAATTTTATAAAGGGCAGGAAACGAAAAAAGATTTCAGAATAGTTTTTGCTGTCTTTCGAATCCGGGCTTTCTTCCAGCTCCTCCAGGGTTCCAGGCAGGACAGATTGGCTTGTAAGGGCACCAGTTGCAGAGAGTTGTCACGTTAGGCGTGAATTCATGCATTTGTGTCGATTCTATTGTTCTTATGAGGTCTACAGTTTCTTCTTTTAGCTGCTGAAGCTGTTCTTCTGTTCTGCGTGATTCAATTCTTTTATTGAAGAAGAGGTAATGCCAAATCAGTTTTACATCTGTAATATCCGGAAACATTTCTCTTACCGCAATAGAATATAATGCAAGCTGGCGGTCATTGTCTATCTTATCCTGACTTGGCATTGTTCCTGAGGTTTTGTAATCATGAATTTCATATTCTCCTGTTTGCATGTTGTAAGAAAGCCTGTCAATAAAACCTGTTATCTTGTGCTTTCCCGATTCGTCCAAATCCAAAAAAATCTGTTTTTCCAATTCAAGGGTTTTCTCGTGGTTAAAGGGGGTGTATCTGTTGTAATAGTTGAGAAGGTACATAACACCTTTGTCAAAATAATCTTTGTCTGTCATCCCTTTTTTAGGTATTAGTACTTCTTCATAATCCTCAAGCCATGATTTTGAGTAATAAACTATGACCTGGTCTATTGTCGGAACTCTTCCTTTGCGAACTTCTCCGTATAGCCATTCAAGGGTCTTATGAACCATGCTTCCAAGGTGTGCCTCGATTGTCTTTTCAATTTCAGGGACTATTTTGTCAATATACCTGTATTTGTAACGGAGCTTGCATTGTTCAAAAGTACTTAATCTGGAATGCGAATAAATTACCATTTTCACCTTTTTGTCAAAAACACGAATTTAAAAAAATGAGAGGTTATAAAGATTTTCGTGAAATTGAAAAATTTAAATAGTTCTTTTCTACTATATTTGTACTAAAGGTGGGAAAATGAAAGATATAAGTGAGAATTTAACTATGAAAACTTTTTATGTTTTCTTTTCTGTGGTTATTTTTATTTCAGTGATTCTTTCAATTAATTCTGCATTGGGTTTGTTAGCTCCTCCTCCGCCTCCTTGTTCTGATTGTGTCCCATGGTATATGCCTCCACCAACCACAACAACAAATGTTCCAACATCTGCAGTTTCTTATGTTGGCCTGTCTGTTCCAAAGAATCCAGGTCATAGTTCGGACCAGATATTCATTAATTATTCGGGCAACTATGTTTCTCTCCAGACGGCTATAGATAAGGGGTTCTTATATGGCGTCTCGCCTTCCAGTTCAGATTATCAAGCCCTCCCAACAACTTCTCCTTATGAGTTGGCGAGACAAGTTATAGTTACAATAAATGGATATAATGTAACACTGAAGGATGTAATAACGCATGATATGCTCAATTATCCAAACTATGCTCAGAGTTATGCAATTAACGGAATACCTGCAGGGGACCAGTACTCCGGTGATATAAATGTAATAAATATAACAGGAAGCCAAAAAACACTTCAAAAATCAATAAGTTCTGATATGCTTCAAAGCTGTGATCCAAATGCAGGCGCTTTATGCAGTCCTTCAGGACAAACATGTAGCACACAGGGGACGATTCAGTGTGATGGTTCTTGTTCAGGTGCAAGCGGATGTTGCGTGTCTAACATAGGAAGTTCTTGCAGTATAACCTGCCAAAGTTGTTCCTGTGGCATTACTTGCAGTTGCAGTAATTATCAACTTTCAGGGGGAACAATTCAGTGTGATGGTTCTTGCGGCGGAATTACCTGCCCTCCATCAAACCCATATCCTTATACCCGATAAAGTAGTTTGTTTAGAAATTTAGCTTTATTGTGTGACTTCGCCCCAACCAATAAGTCTCCAGTGCCCTGAGAAATTTCTTGCAATCCCCACATTATTACCTTCAAGAGCTATTACAGGGATATTGAGAGAGAGCTCAACTTGATTATTTTTTGGGTCAATTTTTTCAACTATTCCGACGGTTATTGTTGTATTAACGTTCAACATCAACATTTCTTTTGTTTTTATCTGCTCTATTTCCTGATGCGCTGAAGCACCGAGAACTTCCTTGAAAAGAGAATATTTCATTTTAAGATTGTAAGTTATGTCAGGGAGTACATCTTTTTTTGACACAAGGCAACCGCTTATTGAGTCTGCTCTTGCTATTGAAGGATCTAAAGATGTTTCTATGGCTATACTTGCTCCAGGAAGTGCAACATCTACCTGTTGATCTCCTTTGTGGACTGAAAGAATTTTTGCCACAAGACTTTGATAAACCCTTTGGTTTGCCTTTTTTGTACTGAGCCCTGGTTTTATTTCTATTTGGTCTCCGACAGATAATTTTCCCTTCTTTAGAATTCCCCCTATTACTCCCCCCTTGACATTGCTTATTGAAGTTCCAGGCCTGTTTATATCAAAACTCCTGGCAACGAGGAAAACGGGGTCTGAATCCAAATCGCGTTCAGGCACATGGATTTTGCATATTTCTTCAAGTATTTTGTCTATGTTGATTTTCTGTTGGGATGAAACAGGAATTATCGGAGCATTTTCAGCAGAACTGCCTTTAAGAAATTCCTTTATGTCTTTATAATTTTCAAGTGCCCTTTCTTTGCTTACAAGGTCTATCTTGTTTTGCACAATTATTATATTCTTTATTTTCTTTGCCTGAAGAACTGTGAAGTGCTCTCTTGTCTGGGGTTTTATTCCTTCATTCGCGGCTATCACAAGGATTGCAGCGTCAATTATTGCGGCTCCTGAGAGCATTGTAGCCATAAGCATTTCATGTCCAGGGGCATCTATGAAACTTACATATCTGTAAGGCTCAAAACCCTCTTCTTTTTCTATTGAATAGGAGTCTCCTTTTTTGTATATAATTGCATCTGCATATCCAAGCTTTATTGTTATTCCCCTCTTTAATTCTTCTGAGTGTTTGTCTGTAACTTTTCCAGTGAGACTTCTAAGTAAAGTTGTCTTTCCATGGTCTATGTGTCCGACAACACCGATGTTTAAGGAGGGTATATCTTTTGCCATAGAATTACTTAACGTGGTAGTTTTTAAGAGTTTGGATA
>CAZJIV010000027.1:0-7713 GCA_964546165.1 Candidatus Woesearchaeota archaeon | reverse complement strand
TGTATTTTTATTAGTTATGAAACAGAAATCAGAAGATTATTCCTTTTCTATCTTGTTAATAATGTCCGAGAATGCAGGCCTTGTTATCAAAACACCAATTGTAATCCCAATAATTGTTGTGAATGCAAATCCTTTGAAGAAACCTGCAACAGCCCAGTATAATGGCAAAAGAGCGACAAATGCTGTAAAGTAGGAGCCAAGAATTATTGAAAATGCCCTCTTTAATCTTTGCTTTAATGTGAGAATCTTCGACCTTGCTTCATCAAGAATAATTATCTGGCTGTCGACACCTGTTCCAATTGTAGCCAGAATTCCTGCTATACTTGGCAAATCCAAACTCCAGTTAATTACAGAGGCGACTCCAAGGATAATTATTATTTCAGACGTGCTTGTAAGCAACAGTGCGAGGGATGCTTTTGGTTTCTTGTATCTTACAAAAACAACCAAAGAAACTGCGATAAGAGCGGCAATAGCTGCAAGGAAAATGTTTCTTGTGAAGTCTTTTCCAAGTGTTGGAGAAATTGTGTCAAGTTTTACAATTTCGAGCTTGAATGGAAGGCTTCCTGTTTCCAGTATTGTCTGGAGTTTGTTCATTTGTGACTTTGCGTTGTTTATAGCGTCATTTTGTGTGGAAGCGGGAGTTCCTGAGCCCTGAATTGAAACAGAGGTTGTTACACGACCCTTCAGACCAGTGCTTATCTGCAAACTTTCCAAAAGATTTCCATCAAGATACAAATCAAGCGTCTTGGATAGATAATTGCTGTTTGAGCCGTTTACATCAAGATTCTGTGTGATTCTGGCTTCCCTTTCCGCAGCTGCTTGGCTGAGATAAACTGCGAATTGGAACTGACATACATAAGAACCATCAGATTGTTGATTACATTGCTGAATTCCCGCCTGCTGTCCGCTTGTTGCAACAGAGGCGATGTCCTGCTTTTCACCCTGGAAAACAGTTTCATTCCCTATCTTTGCCACGAATTGTCCCTGTTCAGATATAAGGCTTTCAAGGTCTGCGGGTGTTTTTCCTCCAATTTCTATGCTGATAAAATTGTTTCCTCCAAGGTCCTGTATCGGAGCGACCTGTATGTCTTCAAGACCATAAACATTAAGCCTTTGGTTAATCATGTCCGCAACTGTTGCAGCTTCCGTTTGTGTGAGTGTATGATTTTCAGCTTTCACAAGAGCTCTTGCACCTCCAGACAAATCCAATCCTGTCTTTAGGTTTGTAGGCCTTAAGTCAGATACAGTTATATCAGGGGCTTCACTTGAGTAGTATGTAATATTTCCTTGACTTGTAACAAAGAACGCTTTAGTTGTTATATTGTTTGCAAACAGTGAGGATATTATTCTTGAGTAATCTGTAGTGTTTTCCACCAAATTTCCATTTATGGAGGTTATTATAGAGCCTGCCTTAAGCCCCTGTATTGATGCTGTTGAATTCTGGGTTACAGAGTCTATTGTAACACCCTTATCAAACATGTGTCCTCCTGCAAAGATTGAAAGCAAAGACAATGCAAGCATTATTATCAAAAGCCAGATTCTCCAGGTTAGATTAAGTTTCATTTTCTACGTTTTCTCTTTTCAGCATACCATTTAATTATTGAAGCATTGGTTATCCAGGTATTAAGAAGGTCAAAGCACAGACCGATTGCAAGAACTGTAAAGATTTGTTCAAGCACACCTGAGAACGAACTTGTAATAAGAAGTGCTGAAATAACAGCGAACAAAGAAGTAAGTGTCATTGTTATGCCTGTCTTGAATGCTCTGAAAATTCTGTTGTTAATGGTTCCTTCGTCACGCTTTAAAACACGATTAGTAAGCAAGATGTCTGTATCAACACTATAACCAATCAGCATGAGGAAGGCTATAATTCCTGCTGTGGAAATCTTCATGGAAGTCATATCCACTATAACAAGAGTCATGAAAATGTCTGCGAATGCAGAAGTTACCACGGCCAATGATGGAACAAATGTTCTGAAAATAAGGAAAACAACTATAGACATGAATGCGAAAGCAATCAAAATTGCGATTAATAACTGCTGGTAGAAGCTTGTTCCCAAAGAAGGGCTTGTAAATTCAAAGCTGCTGTTTTGTTCTGTAAGATTATATCCAAGATATTTTTCCAATATTGGTTTTGCGGTGTCTGCGTCTTTTGTGGTCTCAATTATGACTGCTTTTTGCTGTTGTGTGACAATGTCTTTTATAGATCTTACAGAAACTTCTCCCAGCAAGGGGGGTAAATCCTGTTTAAGTTGATTCAGGTTTAGATTAGTATCATAAATTGTAACAGAAGTTCCTCCTGCAAGAGAGATGTCTTTGTGAATAAAATCTCCGTTTTGCACATGGAATGAGATTATGAAGATAAAACAGAAGGCGATTATAATTGCAGGAATTAAGAGAAATAACTTGTATCTTTTGTTGTAAAACTCTTTGAAGTTTTCCACAAATTTCTTTTCCTTTTTTTCTATTGATTCTTCCATTTTTCCAGTATGCGCGGGCCGGGACTCGAACCCGGGCCATCTGCTTGGAAGGCAGAGATACTAACCACTATACTACCCACGCTTATAATTCTTATTGAGAGGGTAGATTTTAAAGGTTATGCTTTGTAAATTATCCACTGGATTTCTCCGGGAATATTCTTTTCGTAACCTGCTTTTGCAGGATTAATCTTCGGGTAGTTAATCCAAGGATTCATCCACCCTTTATCGGTTTTCAAAAGGTAGTGCCCGTAAGGGAATTTTTCTGACCTTTTTATGAAAACAATTGAGCCTTCCTTATTAGCATATTCTTTTGTTTTATTATTAAATTTTCCATATTTTACGACTAAACCCTTCTTTTCTAATGCATTTGAAATTTCTTTAATATAATAGCCTCTTGTTGAGGAGCAATCCTTGAGGAAGAGTCTTTTTGCAGAATCATATGTTATTTTCAATAGGCTCGCAATGCATGCAATTCCACACCCCATTGGGTCTTCCTGTGCGACCAATTTGAATTTTATCATTCTAAAAGCGCCCGAGACAGGATTCAAAGTAGAACCTCCTGCGGGTTCCACACCTCCAGCATCCCGAATCCTTAAGCGCCCGAGACAGGATTCGAACCTGCGACCCCTTCCTTAGGAGGGAAGTGCTCTAATCCAGACTGAGCTACCCGGGCAATGCAGGGAGGAGGATTCGAACCTCCGAACCCACTAAGAGACGGGATCTTGAGTCCCGCGCGTTTGACCACTTCGCTATCCCTGCATGCTAATAACTAGTTTAAGGTTATTATAAGGCTTTTTAAAAATATAGAAAAGAGAAAAATCAGATGTTATTTTACGGATTTTGAGAGGTGTTCCAAATCTTTTTCAAGGGCTGCTATCGACTTTCCAAAAATTTCGTTAACAGGCATTTGTCCAAAAGATTCTACTGTAATTATAAGCTCATTTTTTGGGATTATCTCAAGAGTCTTTCCGGCTTCTCTTGATATTTCTTCGCAGGTATCAGAAGCTTCCTTTTTCAAATTATCGAGCAAAATTATGTGCTTTCCGTCTTTCTTAATATCATTATCAGGAAGTGCTTCCTTTATTTTATCATGCAAATCGGAATCCATTTTTATCTCGACAACATGTCTGTAATACATTAATCCGGGAGAGAACTTTGAGTGCTCGCTTCCCTTTCCTGTTCTTGCAGTCGCAACAATTTGAAGCTCACAATCTTCTCCAAGGGAAGTTATTGGCATTTTTTCATAAACAACACCCAATCCTCCCTGCAGATCATCAGAATAAACCAACCCCTCACGCTTGACATCAAGTTTCATTTCCATTTCGGTCTTTTCGCTTACAGATTTGTCCATTTTAAGAGGAATTAAACCAATTCTGTGAGCCACAGTTTCATCATATAATGGAGAATCATTCTTGTATATCTCAACTTCATCAACAGCAAGGATGGGAACCTGTCCCAAGTACCTCCTTATTGCGTTTGCGAGGCTGTCTGTAATTTCTGCTCTGAATGTTATCTGGTTTTCCTGTTTGTCTATTATTTCCATCTTAACTAAAAATTTTGAGGTTTTTTAAACTCTTCTTCCACGCCTTCCACCCTTCTTCTTTGGGCCTCCACGAGGAATTCTTGTAACGTCGAGTATGTTAAGTATCTTGAATCCTGACCTTGAAAGGCTTCTGATTATTGCGTGTGCTCCTGGTCCTGGAGTTGTGTTTCCTGTTTTTGCCCTTATTCTTACATAAAGCGATTTTATTCCGAGAGGTGAAAGTTCCTCTGCGATACGCTTTGCAATGAACATGGCGATTGTGGGGTTTGCTTTAAGCCTTGAGTGTTTTGTAACCATTCCGCCGGTGACTTTTGACAAGGTTCTTCCAGACATGTCAGTAGCATGAACTATTGTATTATTAAAAGAAGTATAAATATGAACAACTGCTTCAAATTCTTTTTTGACCTTTACTGCTTTTTTATCCTGATTCCTTTCTTCTGGTTTTTCTTCTTTATGAGATTTTGATTTTCCTTTCTCGGCTCCTGACAAAGCTTTTTCTTCATCTTCCTGAAGCTCTTCTTCTATCTCTTCTTCCACTTTCTGTGGTTTTTCTTTTACTTCCATCTTAGTTTCCATTTTCTGCTACCTCCATTATTTCTGCAGGGGCTTCTGTTTCAACAGCTACAGACTCTTTAACCTTTTTTACTCTTTCTTTAACTGAAATTTTGTCTTCAAGTTCTGTTGGAACGACATAAGCCGGACTGTTAACAATTCCGCCGTTAACAAGAATTTTTTTGTGTGTAATTAATTGCCTTGCTGCCTTTGTTGTGTTTGCAAAATTCTTTTCTGCAACAATTGTCTGGAGCCTTCTGCTCAAATAGTCTTCTTTTGTAAGTGAAAGAACATCTGCAATTGAATTAACCATCAGTCCAATCTTTCTCAGTCTCTTGAAGAAAGCTTCTTTGTCTTCTTCAGAAGCAGAAATGAGATTCTTTGCCTTTTCTCTCATAGAATCGACTTTTGCCTGAGCTTTCCAGATCTCCCTTTTGTTTTTGAGACCGAACTTCTTGATTATTACAGCCTCTTCCTGAATCCTTTGCTTATCATAAGGCCTTTTGGGTTTTGAATAAAGTTTATGCTTTCTTTTCATTTTTACTTCTTATTTTTCTTTTTAATTCCAACACCTCTGGCCCTGTTCTTTCTGAAGTTACCCTTCGTTCTCTGACCCCTCATTGGGCGTCCGAGGGTGTGTCTTACACCGCGATAACTCTTGATTTGTTTAAGCCTTTTAATGTCAAATTCTTTTGTAAGCTCAAGGTCAACACCTGTAAGGTGTTTGTCTTCCCCGGTATCACGGTCTTTTTGCCTGTTGAGAATAAATGTTGGCAACTTTGGATGTTTTGCAAATTCTGATATTTTTTGAATTTCTTCAGGAGTTAATTCACCTATTCTTTTTGTTCTTGGAATTTTCAATTCATGGCAGATTGCATTAGCATAAGCCCAGGATATTCCCTTAATTTTTGCAAGACCTGCATAAACTGCCATAGCACCCTCTATGTCTTTTGCCAGAATTCTGACAATTCTTTCCGTGTGCTGTTCCTGTTTCTGTTCTGCCATTTTAATGTACGAATAGGTTGTATCTTTCACGATCAACCATTTCTTTAAAAATTCTTCTTTCTACCGCCTTTTGTGGGTCGGGCAGATTTGGAATTCTTTTTCTTATGTCGTCGAAAGACTCAAAAGGCTTCTCTTCCCTTTGCTTAACAATGTCTTTCATGTGCTTCTTTCCCAAACCCGGCAAAAATTCAAGCTGGTGAACACGCTTGTTAATTGCCTCAGATTTGTTGAAAAAATCGACAAATTCGGTTTCTCTTTCCTGAACAACTTTCTTTATAAATTCTTCCAATTGGGCTTTTCCTGACTCGGTCAGTTTTTCCCTTGGAAGCCTTCCAAGAATGTAGTAAACCTTGTCTCTCTTGCCTTCTCCGATATAAACTCTCTCCCCGATATCGAAGGAAACACCTCTTCTAGGAACCAATTCTAACAGAGTTAAGTTCTTCTCTCCTATAGTCTGGACTACAGGGAGCATTTTCTTTTCGAGAGGATATCCGTTCGGTAAATAATCTAGTACTATTGCAAATTCTTCTTTTTCCATTTTCCTTATTTGATAAATTCTTTAACTGTGTCAAGTATCTTTTTTGTTTCATCTTCGTCTGTGCTGACATCTGTAAAAATCTTATTCAAGTCTTCAGCGTTTTCAGGCATTACATCTATAATCTTTGATATAGAGTCTGATTTCAATTTCATTAAATTAAGCTCTTCAAGTTTCTTTCTGAGCTCTTTTGCTTTTTTCACGTCCAGCGTTGAAAATTTCTTGATAAATTTATTTAGTTCAACAGCATTCTCATTATCTTTTGTGTATTCCGCGGCTTCTGCCATACTGAGTGGTTCTCGATTTTTTATCATATTAGAATTACTGCTTTATTCTTTTTAAATGAACTGGTTCAATTAAAAATTTCTTTTTCTTATTTTGAGTTTTGATTTCAACTATGTAAGATTTTCCTCTTGTGTCGACGACAGTTCCTGTGAGTCCCTGAAGCCTAAATGGAAAAACCGACTTTACCGAAGGTTCTTTGACCACTGCGACAGCATCTCCATTATTAAACCTGTGAAAAATTTTTCCAAGTCCCGGTTTTCCCTTGCTTACTATTCTACTATGTTTACCCATATTTTACCCAGAAATATGTTATTTAAAAAGCTATTTGTTTGCCTTTTAAGAGGGTTTAATGGTCTAAGAGAATAATTTCCCAGTTCCGTCAAGCAAGTCAGGGTTCATTGGACTCAAGTTCCCTTTGTCACGCTCTTCATCTGTAACTTTTTTGATTGCATCGAACATTTTTTTACCCCAGACTTTTTCTCCGCACGAATCACAGATTTCCATAGACCTTCCATCAAGAATGTTTGAATTGCAGTAAACGCACTTTTTTGCCATAAAACCACCGTTTGTTGATTGGTAAAGAGGCGGGTTGTTTTTAAAGATTTGTATTATGATCCAATAGTAACTTTTAAAAACTAATTTTCAGGATAAATAATATGATAATTCCGATAAGATGTTTTTCATGCGGCAAGCCGATAGCCCACCTTTGGGAAGAATACAAAAGGCGTGTAGCTGCAGGCGAAAAATCAGGCAAAGTCCTTGATGAGCTTGGCATAGAAAGGTACTGCTGCAGGTCTGTTTTCTTGGGGCAGACGGATTTGATAGAGCTTGTAGGAAAATTCAAGAAAGCTTAAGATTTTTTAATTCTGTAATGGGAAATATAACCGCAATGCTTGCAGGTTATTGATTTTAGGTCTTTATTGATTCTTACTTTCTCATTTCCCCTATAAGGTGTCAAACATTTTTTACAGAACAATTTTCTTTTGTCTTTTAACTTGATATTGTGAGACATTGCAAGACGCTTTGCTTTTTTAACTTCCTTGGAAGACTTGTTAAAGATGTTTGAGAAGAAATTTTCAAGTTTTGATGAAGATTCTTTTTTAGATAGTTTTTTCATAAAATCAATAAGAATCTCAATTTTATAAAACTAAAGAATATGAAAGAAGACAGTTTGATGGATTAGCGTCTTTTGGAAACTGAAACCACCAACGCAAAGGGCTTAACTTCTGGGTTCGGAAAGAGACCAGGTGTTTCCCCATTACTATGACCGTCTTCAGAATTTACTCATTTCTTGGATTTATAAAACTTTTTAT
>CAZJIV010000026.1:0-8671 GCA_964546165.1 Candidatus Woesearchaeota archaeon | reverse complement strand
AAGTCCAAAAAGCAAAAGAGAAAGAAGAGAGAATAAGGAGAAGGTTTCAGGTGTATGTTCCGAAAGAGGCCGTTGATGATATCGTAATCAATGATTTGGAGCCCGTTCTTGGGTTGAAGAGGAAGAAACGTTCGGTACTATTATCAGATATAAGGGGATTCAGCGGAATTTCAGAAATTCTCAGTTCGGAAGAGCTTGGGAAATTCCTGAACGATTATTTCACTTGGATAAATCAGTCAATAAACGAATTTAATGGGCAAGTGGATAAATACCGGGGAGATGCTGATATTGTTCACTTTAGAGATCCTGTTGAAGCGGCACTTTGTGGGATAGAGATGAGACTTGCACTAAGAGATTTCAATGATTGGCTCAGGGAAACAGGGAGATATAAGGGAGCTGGATTGATAAAAACAGGAATGGGAATTTCAACGGGATACCTCTCTGCAGGAAACATTGGGACAGAAGAAAGAATGGACTTGACAATTATAGGAGATACAGTAAATACTGCAAGCAGGCTTGAGGGCATGACAAAAGAGTACAGAATGCCCATGATAGTGGATGAAGAGACTTACAAGGGATTGAAGGAGGCTGGCTCACTTGTGCTTACAAAAGACCCTTCAAAGATTGCGAATATTACAAGAAGACAGGAAGTTATTGACGCATACATGAATTTTGATCCTGATGAGATTCATGAAAGAGGCATGCTTATGGCAAGAGAAATCGGTGATGTTCGTGCCTATGGAAAGAAAAAACCTGAAAAAATTTATGAATTGATTGGAAGAAATTACAATAGAGAAGTTCTTGCAATAAGGGCAAGAACCATGCTTGCATACAGAGAAGCGCTTAATCATTCAAGGATTCAAAGCACAGACCCCGAAGAAGTTGCACATTCTCTCTCAAGAGCAATAGACACTTTTGGAGAAATAAGTTCACTCTATAAGGAAGGTGTTGGACAAAGAGAAGGGGCTGATACCATGCCTGCCGGAGATTATATCTGCGACCGAAAGGTATTGGAGCTCGAAAACAAGCAGAGAATAATTAAAGCAAACCCTTCTATTTTGAAGGATCCTTGTTGGTATGTTGAGGGTTTCAACCACAAATAATTATCTCATTATGAAAAACTTCTCTAAGAACTTATAATTGTTCTTGGCTTTCTTCTCAAAGAGGGGAAGGTCTTTTACGAGTTTCCCTGAGAAAGTGTTCTTCTTCTTTTCTTCATCAATAAATTTTTTTATTTTTGGAACTTCAACACCTTCCTTGTAAACATCTATAAGAAATCTCCTCAGATTAAGTTCTTCCATGAAATAATCAAATCTCTCATCTGTGGAAAGGACAAGAACGGGTACCTTGGCTCTTATTCCAAGAAGAACCGCGTGATACCTTGATGAGACAAGACATTTCATGTCTGAAAATTGTGAAACAATATTTTTTATGCTGTGCCCTTCGTGGGAGATTATGCTTGCTCTTTTTTTATATTTCAAGTTATCAAAAACATCTTTTGTAACTTTGTAATCCATTTGATATTCCATAACTATGAACTGAACCTCTAATTTCTTGTCTTCTTCCATTATCTCGTTAATCATGTCAGCCATCCTTTTAACAAATATTTCATATTTCTTTTTCCCACCGTTGCTGTAAGTATAATAGTGAGGGTAGTGGTATAGGTTCTCCTTTTTGCCCATAAACAATGGCTTTATGGGATAACAATAAAAATCCTTCAGACAGAAACCTATCTTGTTTTTTTTCGCCCTTTTCCTGCCCATATTGAAAAGGAAAGAGGAATCGGTTCCAAGATAAACATTGTTTTTAAGCCCATGTTTGACAAGGTCTTTTTTCGAATCTCTGCTCCTTACCATCAGCATATCAACATTCTTCAAAACTTTGACAGCTTTCTTAACATGCTTGCTGTTCATAGCATCAATGTCAAAAGCATAGCATGCCGTTTTTTTGCCGAACAGGTGAGCAAATTTTAGTATGGGTATAAAATAATCAATAAATCCTGCTCCGCAGAAATCAACAAAAGGTATCCCCTCTCCGCATATCACATAATCAAATTGAGGTATTTTTACAATTGTTTCAAATACGGCCGTGAATGTATTTTTAAGCTTTAGAAGTTTGACCCCCTTTATGGTCTCCATCTTATGGTAACCAAATGTCGCGATAGTTATTTCTGCTTTTGGATTCGCCTTTTTTATGTCATTTATTAGAACATCTAACCTCAATTCAGCCCCAACATTTCCCATGCCATGGTATCCAACCACAAGCACTTTATCACCTCTCATCATCTAAGGAGATATTGAAACTTTAAATGGTTTTATGTGTAGGGTTTAAGCATATCCAAAAAGCATGTGATGTATCCTTGTAAGGATCTCTCTTATTAACCAGCGGGATGGCGACCTTGTCCACTTGTGATTATCCTCTTTGTTCCACACGACTTTTGCAGTAATGAAGGGGGAGCCATAAAGTCCATCTTTCTTTCCGATTGCGAGTACTCTCTCCATATGTGCAGGATGTGAGATATAAAGTACCGAACTTGTATCTATCCCTGCTTCCTGTGCTTTTGTTATTGAATCGTCAATTACTTTTTTTGAGCTTATTTTTGAAGGCATTATCAAAGAACTCTTTGAGTCAGGGTCATAAGAAGGACCGATGGAATAAAAATTGCTTTCTCCGATGCTTTTCAGTTCTTTCCCAATATCTGCTTGGACAAGAGCGGGCAAACCTTTTCCATAATATTCCCTTGCATCTCTGACTGCATATGCGAGATAACGGTCAACAGAACCTTCGCCTGCTGATTCACCGAATCCAAGACCTATGATGCAGGTCGGCTTTGCTTCATGTTGTGTCCTGTATCCAACTCCGTTTAAATAAAGGTCTTCCAAACCTTTTGATTCATAATTAAGCAGATTTCTCAAAAGTTTCATTTTCTGTGAGATTTAATTGAATTCTTAGTTTAAAAAATTTTCTAATCGTGACTATCGTATAGTGGTGAATAAGAAACCTAACAATCATTAATAATTTGGCCTTTAAGTTATATGCACTCCCAACCTTGCCTTTCAAGAGTTGCTTTTGTTAAATTTCTGTGGTCTTTATCTATACTCATCAATCCTGTTTGAGTTCCATAATTCAACCATTTTTCTATAAGAAATCTTCTTAAAGTCACTGAATGGAATGTCAGACCGCAGACAAGAATCGGCTTTCCATCAACATATAGCTGAACTGTGGGATGCGAATGGCGGGATTATCCTGAATAATTTATCATCTCAACATCCTCATCATGCATAAAAATCAGATAAAAAAATTATTATTAAATATTTATGTGTTGAAATATCAGAAACTCAGCAGTTTCATTCTCGTATCAGTGCTTGTAAAATTCTTTGCGACAATCGCCTCGCAACCGACTTTCTCCGCGAGTTTTATCAGGGTGTTTGTCGCAGTCCCGTCGATAACAACAGCCTTAACGCCCTTTGTGCTTTTCAGAGAATTGCTCAACCCGCGAACAGAAACAGATTTTACCTCTTCAAGATTATCATTTAACATTAGCGCCTTTCCGGAACCGCCGATGCTTCCGAATATTTCCTTTAACCTGTTTTCATCTAACTGAAAATTTGAATTGTTTTGCTCAGGTTCCTCTTGCTTCTCTTCATGAGAATAATGAGACTTGTCATGCCTTCTGTCCTGATTGTGGTTATTATGAAAATTATGATAGGTCCTTTCAGACCTACCATTTGATAAAAATTCTTTTGCTGGCACTTTCTTTCTCAGTGCCTGAAGGATTTCTTTACCTGTCAGTTCCTCAACTTCCATTCCGCTTGGAGCACTTGCAATAAACCTAACATCAGCATTGTCAACCACATTTTGCGCAATTAACTTTCCGCCTCTGTCACCGTCAACAAAGAGTGTTATCTCCTTGTTTTTGCCTAGTTCTCCTATTGCTCTTGGAAGCTTTGTTCCGTTCATACCTATAACATTGCCTACGCCGTTTCTCAAAAGATTGACAACGTCTGCTCTTCCTTCAACAACTATGAGTTCATTTCCGGAAATGTCTCCGCATGGCAGCTTTTCATCACCATACTCTTCAATATCTGCGGCTCTTGTTGAAACCCTGATTTCACTTGAAATTTCCCTTGAGTCTGTTGCTCCTGAGAGATCCTTCATGAGTTTCTTTGCCCTGTCAACAATATAATCTCTTTTGCTCCCCCTGACATCTTCGATTCTCTCGACTTCTATCTGGGCATCGCATGGGCCGATTCTTTCTATTGTTTCTATGGCTGCAGCTATCAAAGCTGTTTCTGACTGGTCCAAAGCTGTTGGAATTTGGATTTTTCCGACAGTTCTTTTGTCCTTCTTTTCAAGTTCAACTTCGATTCTTCCTATCTTTCCTTCCTTCTGAAGCTCTCTCATTTCGAGTTCTGCCCCAAGCAACCCTTCAGTTTGTCCGAAAAGTGCTCCTATGACATCTGGTTTTTCAAGGAAACCTTCTACGTTGAAGCTCGCATGTATCATGTATTTGATTGATACTGGACTTATTTTTGCCATTTTTCTTATTTTTACGTTTAATTTTATGAAACTAAAGTTTCATAGAAAAATACCCATTAAGGTCACTCTCTTCTTACTTGCTAATGCAAAATTAGTATAAGTGTGAATGTGAAATAATCTAACAGATATTTTCTGAAAATTACAGGAAAATCCCTTTTTTAAAAGTTTTGGATGTAAAATCATTCAGGCGCATTAGTAAAATTATACTTCTCCTGCACTTTTTGGAACCATCCAAGGGTTTTCTGTAATCCTTCCATCCTTCTTTCTTCCATTTTAAGGAATCTTAAAAGGGTTTTTCTTGAAGTTAAGTTTCTTAAGGGATGTTTGCCAATTTTTAGCTCTTCTTTAAGAGAGTTAATCCTCTCCCCACATTCAAAAATTCCTTCAACATAAGTGAAGTATACAAGATCCGCGTAATTCTTTGATTTCTCAATATCCTCGTTTTGAAGAGCGTCTATGAAAGAATTATATACATTGTGGAGCTTTTCATAAAAATTATTTCCCCTGTATAATTCAAAAAGATCCATTTTATTAAATTACTTTATCTCGATTTAACTACCCCGAAATTCTCATTTTCAGAGCTTTCTATATGCCTTTGTGTAAGGGCTAATGCAATCTCCGATTCTGCAGTAAAAATAGTTCTTGCTATTGGGTCAACTATAATTGGGTGTTTTGAGTCGTAATGAATTGTGTGGGCTTTTTGTTGAAAAGAGTATCCTCTATCCTTAAAGAAGTCTTCCACAATCTTTGGATTGTAACCTATTATTCTGTAATAATCCATTTTAGATAGTAATCTCTCTCTGAAAATTTAAAGAAAATCTTAAAGCCAAAAAGAAATTTAAGCTTTAGCTTTAAGTTCAGTACAAACACCAGCAGCAACCGTTGATCCAGCATCCCTGACTGCGAATCTTGACATAAATGGGTTGTCTTTCTGTGTTTCAAGAGTAAGGTTTCCCTGAGGCTTTATTCTTACTTTTGCAGTGTCCCCGTTCTTCAAGAAGTCTGGGTGTTCCTTTATTGTCTGGCCTGTTCTTGGGTCTATCTGTGCGACAAGCTCAATAAACTGGCATGGAACCTGAGCAGTGTGGACATGGAATACAGGAGTGTATCCCTTTGCCAAAACTGTTGGGTGGTTTATGACTGTGATTGTAGCTGTGAATTCCTCAACAACTGGAACAGGCTTGCTTGCATCGCAGATAACATCTCCTCTTGCAATATCTTTCTTGCCGATTCCTCTTATGTTTATTCCGACATTATCTCCTGCAACTGCTTCTGGGATTGATTCATGGTGCATCTCGATTGTCTTCAATTCTCCTTCAACACCTTTTCCTGTTCTTCCAGGCAATACCTTAACTTTCATTCCTGTCTTCATAGTTCCTGTTTCAACCTTTCCGACTGGAACTGTTCCAATACCTGTGATTTCGTAAACATCCTGAACAGGCATTCTCATTGGAAGGTTTGTTGGTGGTTCGGGTGCTGGGAACAAATCAAACTGTTCCATAACAGTTGGTCCCTTGTACCATGGGACATTTGCTGACTTTTTAACAACATTGTCTCCCTTCAAACCTGAAGCTGCAATGAAAGGGGTTGTGTCTGGGTTTATTCCGACACCCTTAAGCAATTTGCTTATTTCCTCTTTGACTTCATTGAACCTCTGTTCTTTGAATTCAACAGCGTCCATCTTATTGATTATGATTGCAAGGTTCTTAACACCCATAGTTCTCAAAAGCCACAAGTGTTCAGTTGTCTGTGGTTGAACTCCTGCTGGAGCAGCGATAACAAGGAAAGCAGCATCTGCCTGAGATGTTCCTGTAATCATGTTCTTGACAAAGTCCCTGTGACCAGGAGCGTCAATAATTGTTATCTGGAATTTTTGTGTAAGAATTTTTCTGTAAGCAAGGTCAATTGTAACTCCTCTTTCCCTTGATTCCCTAATCTGATCCATAACATAGGCAAATTCGAATCCTGCCTTCCCATGCTTCTCAGCTTCTTGCCTCAACTTTGTCATTTCCTGTTCAGAAACCGCACCAGAGTCGAAAAGAAGCCTTCCAACTACAGTTGACTTTCCAGCGTCAACATGTCCAACGAAGACAACATTCATGTTTGGTTTTTCTTTTGCCATTTGAATTTGTTTGTTTTTTAGTGTAGTTGTTTATGAAAATTTAGCTTTATAAATTTTTCGATTGTGCACTTACTGGTTTTCAGCAAGTCCCTTTCTGTCACGGATTTTTCTTATGACATCTGCCTGGAGACTCATTGGAATCCTCTCGAAAAGTTGGTCATACAAGGAAGAAACTCCTCTTCCCTCGGTTGCTGAACGAAGGTCATTGCTCCACCCAATCATTTCTGCAACAGGCATTTTTGCTTTGATTTCAACGCCTGCTTCATCTTGTTCGACATTGATTATTTGCCCTCTCTTGCTTCCGACGAGCTTTGTAACCTCTCCCATAAATTTGTCAGGAGCTTCGATAACATGAATCTGCAATGGCTCCAAAAGTGAAGCGTCAGCTTTCTTCATTGATTCTGTGATTGCTTCTCTTACGGCAGGGTAAACCTGTGCAGGACCACGGTGGATGGCATCTTCATGAAGTCTTATATCTACAAGTGAAACTTTCATCTTTGTGCATGGTTCTCTTGCCTGAGGACCTTGGTTCATAACCATTTCAAACGCGTCAAGCACCATTTCAATAACCTCACCAATGTGGACTTCTCCCCTTGTTTCATCAAGGAAAATATTCCCATTGTAAATATCTCTTATGTCTCTGACAGTATCATTGTCCCATCCGGGGTATTTTGAAAACTTGTTCGCCAAATCCTGTGATTTTTTCTTGACTCTCCCTTCTGGAATATCCCCGTTCTTTATTGCGCTGTAAACTTCGTCATCCAAAGGTTCAACTTTTATGTAAAAACTATTATGCTTGTTTGGGCTTCTCCCTTCTGTTGCAGGTGATTCTTTATTAACAGTTTCCCTGTAAACAACAATAGGGGGAGAAGTCTTGACGTCAAGCCCTTTCTCAACCTTAATTCTGTTTTCTATAATCTCTAAGTGCAACTCACCCATTCCTGAAATCAGGTTCTCTCCAGTCTGTTCATTAATTTCAATTTTCACAGAAGGGTCTTCTTTTCCAACCTGCTTCAAAATTTCAATAAGCTTTGGAAGGTCCATCATCTTCTTTACTTCAATAGACTTCGTAACAACAGGATCAAAGATTTGCTTGAGTTCCTCGAAAGGAGTCTCAGGTCCAACTGTGACAGTCTCTCCTGCTTCTCCTGTAACTCCTGAAATTGCGAGAACATTTCCTGGACCGATTTCATCAATTTGCTCTGGCTTTATCCCATTGTAAACAAATATTTGCTGAACTTTCTGGTTTTTCTTTTCAAGATTAAGATAAACTTCCATTCCATTTTTCAAAGTTCCGGAGAATAATCTCCCTGCAGAAATTTCTTTTCCTGAACGGGGGTCAATAACGATTCTTGTAATAACAAATCCCAATTTTCCTTTCGGATTGCAATGAATCAAATCCTGCCCCATCTCACTTTCGGGTTCTCCTCTCCAGATTTTTGGAATTCTGTATTTTTGTGCTTCAAGTGGGCCTGGAAGGTGCTTTATTACCATATCAAGAAGAACTTCGTAGAGAGGTGCATTTTTCCATGTCCAGTCTTTTCTCTCTTCATCTGGCATTTCAACAATCTTGAAAATATCCTTGAATGTAATTCCGCCCTTCTTCATGAAGGGAACTGACAAAGCCCAATTTTCCTTTGCAGAACCAAATGCAACACTGCCATCAGCAATATTGACTTTCCATTTCTGCTTGTACTCTTCTTCAGCTATTTTTTCAACAAGTATGTTAAATTCATTGATTATCTTAACAAATCTTTCCTGCATGCTTTCGGGTGTAAGTTTCATTTCTTTGATTAATCGGTCCACTTTGTTGATGAAAAGAACTGGCTTAACCCTTTCCCTAAGTGCCTGTTTGATAACTGTTTCAGTCTGAGGCATAATTCCCTCAACAGCGCACACGAGGACAATTGTCCCGTCGATTGCTCTCATAGCTCTTGTAACATTTCCTGAGAAGTCAACATGTCCGGGAGTGTCAATTAGATTAACCAAATATTCCTCTCCATGATAATC
>CAZJIV010000025.1:0-8822 GCA_964546165.1 Candidatus Woesearchaeota archaeon | reverse complement strand
AAAAGCAAAAGAGTTGGACATCAAGTTGAGCATTCATGGGTCTTATTTCATTAATCTTAATTCTGCAGAACCTGAAAAAATTGAGAAGAGCAAAGAGAGAATTCTTGAATGCTGCAAAGTTGGAACGTGGCTCGGAGTTGATTGTGTTGTTTTCCATCCTGCATTCTATGGAAAAATGTCAAAAGAAGAGACCTATGAAAATGTTAGAACTGCAATTCTGGACATTCAGAGACAGTGCAAAGAAAAGGCTTACACTCCGAAACTTGCTCCAGAGATGATGGGGAAGATTAATGTGTTCGGCAGTGTTGAAGAGATAACAAAATTGACAAAAGATACCGGATGCGGTTGTTGTATAGACTTTGCACATATCCTCGCCAGATACAAAGAATACAGGTTTGATGAGGTGCTTGAAAAGTTCAAAGATACAAAGGATTTGCACATTCATTTCTCGGGAATTGTTTATGGAGACAAAGGTGAGAAGCATCATAAAAAAACCCCTGAAGAAGACTTGAAAAAACTTATAGAGCATCTGCCTGAAGATAAAGAAATTACAATTATCAATGAGAGTCCTGATATGATTGAGGATTCTTTGGCAGGAATAAAGATTCTGAAAGAGTTAAAAAAATAAAATTGTGAAAGTGTTACCGTCTGTAATTCACACAAAGTGAAAACTTTTAGCACTTAGAAATTACGATTATATGTTATCACGATAAAGTTTATAAACGAGATGCGGGTTCTGAAATTGAATTAAAATGAACACACAAAAAAGATTCTTAATCTCTTTTTTGGTAATAGCAAGTATTCTAGTGATGACCAGTTTTGCTTCTGCGCAAAACATTGTCACCTTTAGTTCTATCCAAGTCAACGGCTTGGAAACAATGAGCAATGGAAGCGCTGCTATTCTTTCAGGAAACGTTTTGCCGGTCACAGTACAATTTACTGCAAACGCAAACGAGTCCAATGTTAGACTTAGCGCTGAATTCCAGGGTGTGACAAACGATGTTAGCAATGAGATACTTGTAGGCGATGTTGAAGCAGGCCAGACCTACATCAGAACATTTAACTTACAAGTTCCAACTGACATGGCAGATGTGCAGAGCAATAACATACACCTTGTTTTGAACGTATGGAACGGAGACGCATCTGTTTCTGAAACAACACAGACTATAACTCTAAGGCAGCAGAGACAGTCTTACAATGTTCAGGTCATGTCTCTAAGTACAGTAAGCAGTGTTAAGGCAGGAGATTTGCTTCCTGTTAGTGTTGTGTTGAAAAACATAGGCTACGATCAGCTTAACGATGTTTACGTAACTGTAAGCCTCCCTGCATTGAACATACAGAGAACAGCCTACTTTGGAGACATTGCTAATGCTCTTGGAAATGATACTGAGAGCGGAACAGTATATCTTCAGATGCCATACAACGTAACACCAGGTGCATACACGGTTCAGGCAGAAGTTAAGAACAGCAATCTTGTTGCAACAAGCGTTGGAACAGTTACTGTGACAAATGACTTCCAGAGCAATGTTGTGGCAAGCCAGTCAAAGGTTACTTCGAAGGTTGGCGAGAAAGCAGACTTCAACCTCATGATAGTTAACCCTACAAATGACATAGCTGTATACAAGATTGTTCCTGAGAACTCAGACTTGACTGTATCAGCAGATTCATCTGTAGTTACTGTCCCTGCCGGATCAAGCAGGTCCGTTACTGTTACTGCAAGCGCGGACTCTACAGGAGATCATAACTTCACAGTTGATGTTCTCAAGGGAAACCAGCTTACAGGAAAAGTTGACCTGACACTTACTGCAGAGAGCGGTGTTTCAAACCCTGTTGCAGTATTGACTATTGTTTTGGCTGTTATCTTTGTTGTACTATTGGTTGTACTGATAGTTCTTGTAACAAAGAAACCTAAAGCAAAGCAGCAAACTGAAGAATTCGGAGAAAGCTACTACTAAAAACCCAATTTATTTTTTTATTTTTTTAATTCTATTTTATTTTCTTAATTTGGATTGTCTGCCGTCTCTGACAGACAATTCATAAGTTTTTTATAATGAACATTTTTAAAGAGTATAAGAATGGGTTTATTTAGTCGTAAAAAGAAAGAGGATGAGCAGCAGGAAGGTTCTGAGAAAACTGAGAGTTTCAAAGATGTCTCTGTAAAGGAAGTTTTCTCAAAATTTGCGGTTGACCCGAAAAAAGGGCTTTCAAGCTCAGAAATAGCACCAAGGCATGAGAAATACGGATACAATGAAGTGCCTGAAAAAGAAGAGAGTGTCTTTCACAGAGTTTTCAGAAGGTTTTACGGACCGATTCCATTCATGATTGAACTTGCAGCTATTCTTTCAGCAGTTGTACATAAATGGGAAGATTTTGGAATTATACTTGCCCTGCTCTTTGTGAATGCAGGGATTGATATATGGCAGGAATCAAAGGCTCTCAACGCCCTGAAAGTCTTGAAAAGCGAACTTGCAAAGAAAGCTCTTGTTTTCAGAGACAGTTCATTCAAAGAAGTTGAAGCTCGTGAACTTGTTCCCGGCGATGTGATAAAACTCAAAATTGGAGACATAATACCCTCTGATGTAAAATTGTTCAAGCTTGAAGAACTTGAAATAGACCAATCGGCACTTACAGGAGAATCTTTGCCTGTAAACAAGAAAATAGGAGACATTGCCTATGGGAATAGCATTGTAAAAAAAGGTGAAGCTCTTGCGGTCGTAATTAATATTGGTCTAAGAACTTATTTTGGGAAGACAATTTCTCTTGTTGCAAAAGCGCAGAAGGTCAGCCGAAGCCACCTTCAAAAAGCAGTAATAGAAATAGGAAAGTATCTGATATTCATTGCAATAGGGCTTGCACTATTAATATTAATTGTTTCTTTGATTAGGAATCAACCATTCCTAGAAATTTTAAGATTTGTATTGATATTGACTGTGGCTTCGATTCCTGTTGCAATGCCTGCGATTTTATCTGTTACTCTTGCTGTTGGTGCTGTTAAACTTTCAAAGAAACAGGCAATTGTCAGTAAGCTTGCCTCAATTGAGGAGCTTGCGGGCATGGATACACTATGTTTTGATAAAACCGGGACATTGACGCAGAATAAAATGTCGATATCAGAGCCGGTTGTTTTCGGAAGGTACAAGAAAGAAGACCTTGTGATTTATGCTGCACTTGCATCAAGCGAGGAAGAAAAAGACCCCATTGAAACTCCTATTTTTGATTATCTGAGAAACAATAATTTGTATAATGACTTAAGGAGTTATTCCAAAATAAAATTCAAACCATTTAATCCTGTTGATAAGAGGACAGAGGCAATAGTGCAAAAGGGTTCAAGGAAATTAACAATAACAAAGGGGGCTGTTCCCGTTGTTCTCGCAATGTCAAGAACACTTAAGAAAAGCGAAATAGAAAAGACTGTTGAAGAATTTTCAGGCAAGGGAATGAGAACTCTTGCTGTTGCAATTAAAAAAGGCTCCGGTAAGTTCGATTTTGTGGGAATTATACCCCTGCTTGATCCCCCAAGGGAGGATTCTGCAGAAATAATAAAAGAGGCACGTGAATTGGGCTTGAATCTCAAAATGCTCACAGGAGATAATTTCTCAATTGCAAAATACATTTCACAGCTTGTAGGCATAGGAAAAAATATAGTTGATGCTAAAATACTCAAAACCCGCAGCAAAAACCAGGAAGTTAAAACTGTTGCACAAAGTGCCCAAAGCATGAAAGCATCCAATGCTGTTCCCGCAGGTGTAAAATCAGAGTCCAGTTCTGACCTGAACAGTGACATTATTCTCCAGGTTGAACAAGCCAACGGATTTGCAGAAGTTTATCCTGAAGACAAATACACAATAGTCGAAAGCCTTCAAAATGCAGACCACATAGTGGGCATGACCGGAGATGGTGTTAATGATGCTCCTGCATTAAGGAAGGCCGATGGTGGAATTGCCGTTTCAGGGGCAACAGATGCCGCAAGGGCTGCTGCAGACCTTATACTCTTGAATAAGGGTCTTTCTGTTATTATTGATGCAATAAAGGAAGCAAGAAAGATTTTCTTAAGAATGAAGAGCTATTCTACTTACAGGATAGCTGAAACAATGAGGCTTATACTTTTTATAACTGCTTCAATAGTTGCCCTTGGTTTTTATCCAATTTCAGCTGTTATGGTTATCCTCCTTTTGATATTCAATGACCTGCCTATACTTGCAATTGCGTATGACAATACAATGATTGAAAAGCGCCCTGTAAGGTGGAATCTTAAAGAGGTTTTGACTATTTCGACTTCCCTTGGGATTATGGGAGTTATAGCAAGTTTTGGGGCTCTTTACATTGCAAAACTTGTTTTCGGGCTTCCAATGGACATGGTTCAGACAATCGTATTCCTCAAGCTTGCTGTTGCAGGACACTCGACAATCTATGTTGCAAGAACACACAAGAGATTCTGGCAAAGGCCATACCCTGCTCCAATACTGCTTATAGCGGGTCTTGGAACTGAGTTTATTGCAACAATCTTTGCCGTTTATGGTGTTTTTGTAACCCCTATAGGCTGGACATACGCACTTATGATCTGGGGCTATGCAATAGCATGGATGCTTGTAAATGACCAGGTAAAAATCTGGCTTTACAAAATAATTCGAAGAAAGAAGGATAAGAGAGAGGAGAAACAGGAAAAACTGGAAGAGATAAAAAGTCAGCCAATATTGCAGACAAAATAAGTATATTTTGGTGAAAATATAACTTTAAATAATGATTATCCATAATTTTTTCATGGAAAACGGGCTTATCCTGAGCGGAGATGAATTCATGAGGATGGTTTCTTTCGAGTCCATAGATTACCACGTTACCCATAAAACAAAAAATCTTAATGATACTGTTGAGGGTTATTTGGAGAATGCAAGGACATTCCTAAAGAAGTTGTCGGATGAAATTGATGAGAATGAAATTGAAGAGAATAGGAAAATAATCTTGGGAATTCATCCATGGATTGATATTAATTCTTATAATGCTTTGCAGCATCAGGCACAATATTTTGCTGATGCAGCGAACTGGGTCACACAGATGAGAGCAAATCCAAGAACATTTTATGATACAGGTGAAGCTGCTAAACTTCAAGGGCTCGCAAGAAGAATAAGCAAATTTTATGAAAATATTGAGAGCATTGAACATAAAATGGAAAGTTCTTTTGTCAATTAAACTTTCAGGCTAATTATTTTACTGACTCCTTCATTCATGCTGACCCCATAAAGAGTTGTCGCATTCATTATAACTTCGTCATTGTGTGATGTTACTATATACTGCCCTTTTTCCATGTATTTTTTAAGAAGAAGAGCAAGCCTTTCTGAGTTTCTTTTATCGAGAGCAGCATCAATTTCGTCAAGGAGGTAGAAGGGATATGGCTTGAGTTCTTGTATTGCAAAAATCAATGAGAGCGCGACCATTGTCTGTTCTCCTCCGGAGAGAGAAGTAACGTCAAAGTATTTTCCGTGGCCTGTCTTCAATGTGACGCTGACACCACCTTCAAAAGGCTCTTTCCTATTCTCAAGTTCAAGAGAGACATTTCCTTTTGTGCTTATTTCTGCAAAGTTCCTCGAAAATATTTCGTTTAGCTCATTGAATGTTCTGAGGAAGGTTTTCTTTTTTCTTAAATCAATTTCATGAATAATCTTTAGTATGCTATCCTTTTCCTTCTCTATTGTTTCCATTTTTTCCTTGATGGAATCATATTCTTTTTTCACAGAATCATAAACTTCCAGCGCTCTGAGATTAACAGAACCTATTCTTGAAAGAACCTCCTGGGTCTTGTAAAGTTTTTGCATCAAAACCTCACGGCTTCCCTTTACTCTCACAATTCCATGAAATTCGTGGAGTTCAACCTTAAGATTATCGAGTTCCGCAGTGAATCGAGCATCTTCAATTTTCATATTATTTGTTTCCTGTTCAATATTGTGAATATCATTCTGTTTTTTGGAAAGTTCAATTTGCCTGTCCCTTATTCCCTTCTGCATTTCATCGCGTTCTTCAATAAGTTTCTTGAACTTTTCAGATAACTCCTCTTCTTGTGTTCTTTTATCCCCCAGAGTTTTCTCTTTGTCTTGAGTGTCTTCTGTAAGTTTCTTGATTTCAGACTTTAACTCTTCCTCGCTTCCGGAAAGCTGTCTTATTGTTGATTTCATCCTTTCTAATTCTCTCTGCTTGAATGAAATCTCAGAACTCAGGTCCTCTTCATCAATTAGCGGAATTTCCTGAATTTTGAGTCGGGTTTCTTCGTATACTTTTTCAATGTCAGAATTTTCATCAAGCTGTTTTTCGAGCAATGTTTTCTTTCTTTCAATTTCCACGATTTCTTTTTTCAAAGAATCAATTTTATCCTGAATTGATTTAATCTGTTCTTTCCTATCTTCGATATTTGAGAGTATCATTATGTCTGATTCACGTTTTGATATTTCGGCCTGTATTTCTTCAATTTCCTGTCTCAGAAGTTTTTTCTTGCTGAAGATGCCGGCCATTTTTTCGTCTGCCTTGCTTATTTCAGTTTCAAGAGAATCTATTTTTTCTGAAGTCTCTTCGTTGATATGGTGCACGTGGTCCGGCGTGATTTTGCTTTTGCAGACCGGGCAAATATCCATTTTTGATATTTTTTCAATCAGTGCTTTTTGATTGTCTATTTCGTGTTCGTTTGAATAGGAAACTTTTCCCAGTTCGGACTCTTCCTTGTCGAGGTTTTCAAGAAGTTCGCGTTTTTCTGTAAGCGAAACTTTTAGAGAATTCAGTTTTGTGGAATCTGTTTTTCGGTCAAATAAATCTTTTGAAAGCGACTTTGTCTGTTCAAGCAGGAAATCTGATTCTCGTTCATAGCTTTTTATCATAGCCTTTTTATCTTCAAGCCTTTCAGTGATGGTCTTAAATTCAGATTTTGTAACATAGAACTTTTTTCTTTGAAGTTCCAGTTTTTCAAGTTCGGATTTCTTTAGCTCAATTTCTTTTCTTTTGGCAACCGCGCTCGGATTTTTCTCTTTGTGAAGCTTTTCAATTTCAGCGTTTATTTCTTCTGAGCTTTTCTTTAAGGATTCTTTTTGTTTAAGTGTTTCATTCAATCTCTGCTGGTTGCTCTTCAACTGGACTTCAAGCCCCGCAAGACTTGCGCGAAGGTTTGCGATTTCCTGGTTCAACTTTTCCTGTTCAAGCCCTGTAGCATTCTGAACTTTTGAGTTTATCGCAATTATTTTGGATTCAAGGTCTGTTATTTCATTGCCAAGAGTCATGACAACTTTTCTTATTTTTTCTTTTTCAGAATTTTTCCCTGAGATTTTTTCTTTTACTGCTTCAAGTTCTTTTTTCTTTTTGACGAGGTCATGGTGGATTATGCTTGCCTTGTATCTCTTGACATTTTCCTGAAGTTTTTGGAACCTCAAGGCTTGCTGCCTTTCTTTTTCAAGATTATTCATATAGCTTGTTCTTTCGCGCAAAATCGTTGAGATTTCCTTGAGTTTGTCTTCCGTTTTATCGAGTTCTTTCAGGGATTTCTCTTTTCTCATTTCATAGATTGAAATTCCTGAAATTTCCTCTATTATTTTCCTTCTCTCTTCTGTGTGCATTTTTGTAAAGTTCTGGATTTCGCCCTGAAGGATTATGTTAAATCCGTTTGGGTCTACACCTGCCTGAGCCAACAATGAGAGAACCTCCTGACGTGTTTTTGTTTCGTTGTTGATTTTGTAAATGCTTTGTCCGTTTTTTCGCACTATTCTTGTTATGGTGACTTCTTTTCTGTCAATGCTGAAAGTTTCATCATGGTTATCAAAGACAATTTCAACCATTGCCTCTCCTGCTGCACCGACAAACTTATTTCCCATAAAAATCAGATTGCTTGCCTTGGCTGCACGCATTGATTTTGCGCTTAAACGGCCGAAAACAAAGCATAATGCGTCAGTTATGTTGCTCTTTCCGGAGCCATTTGGCCCGAGAATGACATTTATATTCTGAGTGAAAGGAACTTCCGTTTTACGCGCAAAACTTTTGAATCCCTTCATCACCAATTTTTTAATATAAGTCCCCATTTTCCCTTCTTAGTTTGAGGGAATGTTAATTTTTAAAGATTATAGTTAGAAATCTGCCAAGCTTTTCTGGCTTGTTTTTGCTACTGCAGTTTTCCATGTTGCCCATGTTTTCCTGAAAATTCCGTCTGCAGTGTATTTTTGGACATTTTTTTCGAGAAATCTCATTGTAACAGGGTCTGAACAGTAGCCTGAGCCCAATTCACCGTATTTTTGGTTAAGAAAGTCCATTTCCCTGTCTCTGACGCATTTTGCAAGAATTGATGCTGCTGCAACCGCCATATGATTTACATCTGCCTTGTGTTCGCAGAAAAGCTTTATGTTTGAATCGTTTACAATTTTTGACTTTACAACTGCAGCCCATGCAGGTATGTTTGGCGACGGGCAGTCTGCTATTACATTAATTTCAGAAAATCCTTTGTTTATCCTGTTTACTATTTCAGCGACAGAAATTGCCTCAAGGTTGTTTAAGTTTGTTCCGTTGCCGTTTTTCATGTCAATTTCAACTGGGGGAATTATCATTATTTCAAAAGCATCTGCCAGTTCCTTTATTTTTGGTTCAAGCTCTTCGCGCTTTTTTCTTGAGAGTTTTTTAGAATCCTTCACGCCCATTCTCTTGAGTTTTGTTTCTGCTGACTTGTCAATCATACAACCCGCAATTACTAATGGGCCTACGACAGGACCTCTGCCTGCTTCGTCAATTCCTAACTTGAGTACCATGAAAATTGGAGATATGATGAGTTTTTAAGGTTTTAGTTATGCTAGAACTTGTACAAA
>CAZJIV010000024.1:0-8906 GCA_964546165.1 Candidatus Woesearchaeota archaeon | reverse complement strand
CTCGCGATTCTTACACTTTTCCCACACTGATTAGATTTAAAAAAGTTCTTGTGCTTTTATAATCATGTCTGAAATTGATGATAAAAAAGAAATTGTCGCAAAAGCCCTTATGCAGGTTATCGACGATAAAGCAAAAATTACAAAAGAAGAAATAGAGAAAAAAATTGAAATTCCCCCTTCTCAGGAACTTGGAGATTTTGCATTTCCCTGCTTTTTTCTCGCGTCACAACTCAAAAAAAGTCCAAACAAGATAGCAGAAGAAATCTCCGAGAAATTCACAAAGAGAAAAACAGGAGATTTCTCTGAAATAAAGAATAACGGTCCTTATGTAAACTTCTTCTTGGACCGGAATGATTTTGCACTCTCGCTTATTGATGAGATAAAGAAGCAAAAAGAAAAGTTCGGTTCTGAGAATATTGGAAAGGGGAAGAAGGTTCTTGTAGAACACACATCAATAAATCCAAATGCATCGCCACATGTTGGAAGAGCGAGAAACGCAATAATAGGAGACAGCATTGTTAAAATATTAAAATTTGAAGGTTTCAAACCTGAAGTTCATTACCTTGTCAATGATGTTTCAAAACAAATAGCAATGCTTGTCCTTGCGGGCGCTGAAAAAAAGAATTTTGCAGAAATGCTTTCAGAATATGTAAAAATAGCTGCAAAAGTGAAAAAATCCAAGGCAGTGGAAAAACATGTATTTGAGCTGCTTTACAAGTTTGAGGAAGGAAACAAGAATGTAACTGAAAAGTTCATGAAGATAACAAAAACCTGTGTTGAAGGTCAAAGAAAAATTCTCTCGGAACTCGGAATAAATTATGAAGTTTTTGATTATGAATCAACCTATCTTGACAAAGCAAAAAAAGTTCTCTCAAACCTGGAAAAGACAGGGAAATTGTTCAAGGATGAAGATGAAAGGAAGGTCCTTGATTTGAAGGGGACTTCAGTTGAAAACCAAATGAAATCTCCTGTGCTCGTTTTGACAAGGTCTGACGGAACCGGTCTCTACCCATTGAGAGATATTGCTTACTCCCTTGACAAAATGAAAAAATCAGATTTTAATATAATCGTCCTCGGAGAAGACCAAAAACTTTACATGCAGCAGGTAAGGGAAGCATTGAAACTCTTGGGCTCAGAAGCACCGCAGGTTGTTCATTATTCTTACATCTTATTAAGCAAATCAGGAAAATCAAAGAAAATGGCAACAAGAAAAGGTGAGGTTGTGCTTCTTGAAGATTTCCTTAAAGATGCAATTGCAAAAGCAGAGAAGAAATCAAAAAAGAAATCTTATGCTCCTATAATCGGTATCGGCGCAGTCAAGTACTCAATACTCAAAAATAATTCAAACAAGATAATAAATTTCAATCTTGATGATGCCTTAACTTTTGAAGGTGATACCGGACCTTACTTAATTTATTCTTATGCAAGGGCAAATTCAATCTTGAAAAAATCAAAAAAGAAAGATTCTGAAAATTCTTTTGAACTTGAAGAAAAAGAGATATCCCTCATCAAGAAAATGTCTGAGTTCAAAGAAGTTGTGGGAAAGGCTTATAATTCACTAAACCCCTCTTACATAGCGAATTATTCATATCAGCTTGCACAGATTTTCAATGAGTTCTATCATGCTTGCCCCGTCATTGGTTCTAAAAAGGAAAAATTCAGAATTTCTCTTGTTGAATCTTTCATGCAGGTCCTGAAAAACTCTCTTGGACTGCTTGGGATTGAGACTCTCGATGAGATGTAAAGGAAAACTTATTAAAGGAATATTGCTATTATATTTAAACTAAAGGAGGTTGAAGATGCCAAGAAAATCATCAGCTAAGAAATCATCCAGTTCAGGAGTTCTTAAGAACTTGTTGAACTTTGTGGTTTGGCTTACAGGAATTATCGTGGCTCTTTCAGTCGGATTTGCAATGATTGGGGGAACCCTGTCCGTGCCTTACTGGCTTGGAGGCAGTATTGTTTCCATGATTGCAGGTTGGATTGTTATTGTTGCAACTTTTGTAGGGGTTTTGTCTGTAATATTCGGGAAGTAAATCCTATTTATGCTAACAATTAAAAAAGGAGGTGAAAAATGCCAAGCGCAAAAATGATGAATGAGAGTTTCTTTAATGAGCTTATGAAAAAGCTCAATGTAGCCGGAGAGCTTATCAAGGAGAGGCAGGAAGAGAAGCAAGGTGCTTTGGATGACTTCACAGAACAGGCCAGGAGATTTATAGCGGGGAAAATCTCTGAAAAAGCAATGGACCAATCTGTGGCAAAGACAAACAAAGAGCTTCAGAGGCTTGATAGGGACATAAAGCTGTATATCTCAGAATCCAAGACATTGTCTGAGAGAATAAGGGTGCTTACATCACACCAAGTTCCAAAAGCTTACAAGGCAACAAGAAAAGGTGCTTTACTTCATTCAGGCAAGAGAAGACACGCAAAGACGCCTGCAAAGAAATCCTCAAGAAAAAAGAAATAAGCTAACTTTATTTTTTTATTTTTAATATATTTTTACTGATTCTTAATCATTTATTGTGGAGAGAGTTCCCGGTTTCTCATTGATAAGGGACCTCCGAATTATTTGTTCAATTCTCTTCTTTTTTGTTTCCGGAAGTTTTGCCCTCAAAAGCCACCTGTAATAAGTTCTCTTTACTGAAGGGGAAAATTTATCAAAATTATCTTTTGCTTTTTTGTTTCTGTTCAGAGCTTTTTTCAGTTCCTCCGGAATGTCTGGATTTTCCGGGAGCCCAAAATCATGAGGGGGCTTTCTTTTTCCTTCCTCAAATGCCTTTAATCCTGAAGGTCTCATCTTTCCTTCTTTGATTAATTCCTCACCATATCTTAAGGTATTGTAACTCCACCTTGAATTCTTGCTTCTTTTCCGGTAATTTATTGCCCATCTGTCCTCATCTATTTTCTTTGAAGTTGTATCAATCCAGCCAAAACAGATTGCCTCTCTCATCAGGCTGGCAGCATTTGTGTGCATTTTCCCTGTGTGTTTCTTATGTAAGACAACCAGAACATGGTTTTCTTTTTCATGATTCTTTTCAAGCCACTTGCTGAAATCACCTTCACGAAAAACTTCAATAGACTTTACCTCTTTATTTTCAGGCATTAAGAAACCTTGTTAACAATGTTTAAGAACTTTCTTCCTGCATTTTTTTAAGGGCAACACTGTTGAGAATCGTGCATAAGTCGCTTAGTTTCCCCCTTGCGATTTCTTTCCTTTTCTCCGCAATCTTCTCTCTTATTGAAATCTCTTCCCTTTGTGTGTTTGTAAAATAAATCCTCTCGCCATAATCTGCAGAGAGTATCTCATTAATTGTCAGATATCTCTTAAAAGTCCTTCTTTCAAGATCAATTTCATAAAGTGTCATAGAACTATTCAGAAAGACTCTTTTTATTAATTATTGTAAAGAATTACTTAACAGGCTTCATATCCTTCCATGCAAGCTCAAAGAACTGCTCAAGAGCCTGTGCGAAAAATTCTGTATTTATCCAAATCCCAACATCATAGCTGGGGTGGAATTTTTCATCATCAAGAAGCATAAACATCACCTGATTTGAATCAATTATCATAAACCTTGCTTTAATCTTTTCAAGGTTTCTTACATCACAGATTTTTTTGAACTCCCTTGCAACCTCAATATTATTGCTGTCAATAGGCGCAGCAATCCTCACTGAAATATTTCTCTTCTTTGCCTTATCAAGGCTGGGAAACAATGCTTCCATTTTTCTGCTGAGCCCGTCATTTGTCGTAACAAGTGTAATGCTCTTTTCAGCACCGCGAATCATCATATCAAGGTGATTGTAAAGATTCTCCCTTCCCCTCAGACTCCCTGAAAGTTCCGAAGGTTCAACAAACTTTACCCCTTTTGTAAATAAACTGCTAAGCTCTCCAAGAACTTCGTCATCTTTAAGCTTCTCAAGTCTGCTTAATCTCTCTTTTGTGTAATTTGCAAGATTCCTTTTTACCCTTTCAACAACTTCTTCCGGCTTGATTGCAACGAACTTTATTGGTTTTCCAAGCTTCATAACAATAAAACCTTTCTTTTCAAGGCTTTCAAGAATGTCATATGTCCTTGAACGTGGGACCCCAGAAATATTGCTTAACTCTCCCGCAGTACTTGTACCTCTCGACAGCAAAGCAGTCCAGACCTTAACCTCGTATAGATTTAAATCAAAGATTTTTCTCAGTCTGCTTAGAAACTCATCCTTTACTATCATTGTTTTTTGATAGGTAATCTCATTTTTAAATATTGTTATATTCAAGGGGTGAACTTTATGGATTACCGTCCAGTAGTTATTTTATAACGACTGCAATCTCCCCTCTTTTCTCTTTTATTCTAAAGTCGATTTTATTTTTAAACCTTTCTTTGCCGACTTTAGAGCCAACCAAAACCTCAATTTCGTCAGAATTCGTCCTCGATTTTATGAAATCAAGATTGCCTTCAAGCGTGTTTTTGAAAGCCTCATCAGTTATTATGAAAGTTTTGACTTTGTCAGATTTGTTCAGACCAAGTTTCTTCCTGTAAGCCTGAATCTGCCTTGAAAGTTCGCGGGCATAACCCTCAGACATTAATTCAGGAGTCATCTCGGTGTCAAGTTCAACTGAAATTTCCTTATTTTTCTTTATCTCAACTGATTTAACATTTACCTGCCTTTCAATTAGATAAAGCAAGGAATTGTTTATCTTGTCCGGATGTGAAACCAAGAGTTTTGCCAATGGCCATTTAAGTCCTATCTGAACTTTGTCCCTTTCAGCAAGTCCTTTTTCTATAATCTCCAAAACAACTGAAAAGTCTTTCTCAAGTTTTTGATTTATTTTCTTTTCATCAGGCTTAGGCCATTTCGAAAGCAGCACAGAATTCTTTGAAAAATTACTGTAAATAAATTCAGAGATATAAGGAGCGAAAGGTGCCAAAAGGAGAGACACTTTTTCCATAACTTCACCCACAACCTTCTTGTTGTCATCCCTGTCTCTTGTCATTTGAACATAGCCTCTTGAAAAATCTTTCACAACAAATTCCATTATTGCCTCAAATCCTTTGTTAAGATTGTACCCCTCAAGTTCCTTTGTGACTTTTTTTACTAAATTATTAAGTTTGCTTAATATCCATTTATCCTCAGTCTCTTTCTTGCCTTTTTTGTCTTCAAGCTGATTATAATAACTGTTAAGATTGTAAAGAACATTAAGGAATGGGAGAACAGATTCTCTCATGAGGCTGTAAGAATAGGGCTTGAAATTTCCGGCATCTGTTGAGCAAAATTGCAGCCTGACAGCGTCAACACCTGCCTGATCGATTATTTCTCTTGGTTTTATCATGTTGCCTTTTGTCTTTGACATCTTCTCACCATTTTCATCCACGACATGCCCTGCACATATGACATTCTTGTAGGCAGGCTTGTCAAAAAGTGCTGAAGCCAAAACATGAAGTGTGTAAAACCAGCCTCTTGTCTGGTCTATTGCCTCCGAAATAAAATCATAAGGAAATCTCTTCTGAAATTCTTCTTTATTCTCAAATGGATAATGGAACTGTGCAAAACTCGCGCTTCCGGAATCGTACCAGCAGTCTATAACATCAGGAATTCTTTTCATGTCTTTCCCGCATTTAGAACATTTCAGTTTGACATCATCAATCCATGGCTTATGCAAATCTATTTTTCCTTTCGGGAGCTTTACAGCCTTTTCCTTAAGTTCATCAACGCTTCCAATAACTTCATCATTTCCGCATTCACATCTCCAGACGGGCAATGGAGTTCCCCAAAATTTTGAACGTGACAATGCCCAATCTTTTGCACCTTCAAGCCATTTTCCGAATCTTCCATCTTTGATGTGGCTTGGTTCCCAATTTATTCCCTTGTTATTTTTCAAAAGCTTGTCTTTTATTTCTGTTACCTTTATGTACCAAGAAGTAATTGCATAATACAGAAGAGGAGTATCACATCTCCAACAGAATGGATAGGAATGTTCTATCTTTTCCTTTTTGAAAAGTAAATGCCTTTTCTTCAAGTCTTCTATAATGTCCTTTTCGGCATCTTTCACAAATTTACCTCTGATAAACTCCGGAACAATGTCAAGAAATCTCCCATCTTCTCCGACAGTATGAACTGCAGGCAATCCTGCCTTTATTCCAACATTGTAATCATCTTCTCCATACATTACTGCTGTATGAACAACTCCCGAACCATCTTCAGTTGTAACAAAATCTGCAGGGATTATTTTGTGGGAATTTTCATTTTGTGATTTCTTTATGTCATAAAGCGGTTCATATTTCTTTCCAACAAGTTTGTTTCCATGGAACTCTTCAATTACTTCATAATCCATCCCAAGAACACTAAGCCTGTCTTTTCCAAGAATCAATGTGTCTCCATCGGGCAACTTAACTTTTACATATTTTATCTTGGGCCCGACAGCGAGTGCAACATTTCCGGGCAATGTCCAGGGTGTTGTTGTCCAGGCAAGTATGTAGCTCTTTTCGTCCTTGAGCTTGAATGCAACATAAACAGAATCTTCCTTAACATCTTTGTAACCCTGAGCAACCTCATGGCTTGAAAGCGGTGTGCCGCATCTTGGGCAGTATGGAACAACCTTGTATCCCTCGTACAAAAGCCCTTTCTTGTAAAGCTCTTTCAAACTCCACCAAACACTTTCGATGTAGTTATTTTCGAGAGTTACGTAGGGATGTTCAAGATCAACCAAATAACCAAGCTCCTCTGTGGATGCATTCCAATCTTTAATATTCCTCCAGACACTTTCACGGCATTTATCTATAAACTTTCCAACACCATAATTTACAATTTCTTTTTTTGAATCCAATCCAAGCTCTTTTTCTATCTGAACTTCAACAGGCAGACCATGGCAATCCCATCCGCCTTTTCTCGGAACAGAAAATCCCTGCATGTATTTGAATTTACAGATTGCATCCTTGAATGTTCTGACTTCCAAATGGTGCAAACCTGGAGGCGCATTCGCAGTTGGGGGTCCTTCAAGAAACGAAAATAACGGTTTCTTAGGGTCACGTTTTAAAAACGATTCTTTAATCTTCTTTTCATGCTTTTTCCAGACTTCTCTGGCCTCAGATTCAATTTCTTTAAAGTTGTACATTTTCTCTCGGATTGATAAAATGTTTTAACATTTTTAAAATATTCCAAGCAAACACCAGTGCGGGTTTGCAACTTAGATAATAATGGCTATAGAAATAATTCCAATTCTTGAGATTTGGTTTTCAGCCATGATTTTACATGGAAATGGCTTTTTTAAAGTTTTATTTTCTGCATGAAAAAATTTATAACATTCTCTTTGTTAAGAGTATTATGAAAACACCAGGAATAATAGGAGGCCTTGGGCCAGAAACCACTGCAAGGATTTACTTAGCTTTGGCTTTAAGCAAAAGTTCCAAGGAATATCCCTGGGGTCATAATTTCTAACACTTCTTTTCCAAAAATCCTCGAAGAAGAAATAAGTCAGGGGAAAAAAGAATCGGTCTTGATGATTCCTTATCTGATGGAATCTATAAGACAGCTTGAAAAAGCAGGATCTGATTTCATTGTCTTGCCGTGCAATACCCTCCATTCTCTTTTGCCTGAATTGCGTAAAAAATCAAGAGTTTTGATTATGGATATGGTTGAAGAAGTGTCTAAGGAAGTTAAAGAAAACTTTGAAACTGTTGGAATTCTTTCAACTACACAGACAAGAAAACAGCAGCTTTATGATAATAATCTCAAGGGAATTAATTTAATCTATCCTTCTGAAGAAGAACAGGAAAAAGTCTCTGAAATCATTGTGAGAGTTATAAGAAAAACTGACAAAGAAGATGACAAAGAATACATTAAGAATCTAATACAAAAAATGAAATTCAAGGGTGCCCAAAAAATAATTCTCGCATGTACTGATTTGGGAAACCTGATAAGCAATGAGGACACTCTCGACTCAACTACTGTATTAATTAATTCAATTAAGAAACTTATGCTTTAAAACCCTCAACAACTTCTTTCTCGAGAAAGTGCATTTTTCCAGGGATTATAATACAGAAAGGGGCTTTAACCTTGGCTTTCTTGTTCAGGGTATCAACGCTTCCATAAAACATTTTGCTGTCGCTCATTCCGAGCCTTGAACAAACTAAGATATCACCCAATTCAAAATGTTCTGAATCTGCAGATTCGATAAGTTCTTTCAGTGCATTTTTGAACTCAAGCCCGATATCAATCAGGATTAAACTGTGTGCTCCTGAGTTCCTGTTCTCTTTAAGAAGTTCCACAAAACTTGTTGGCTTGAAGCTTTCAGCCCATTTTGGCATGCTTGCAACTTTCCCAAATTTATAGCTTTGTAAACCTGTCTCAGCAACCGCATCAAGAATCGAGGCATTGTAAACAATTTCACATTTTACTTTCTTTGCTTTGCATTCCTGAATTATCGAGATGTGTGTCGTTGCAGTTAATGGAGAGCCATAAACAAGCAGTGCAACATTTTCCTTCTTTGCTTCCTTCACAATTTCGAGACTTTCAACAAAACTCCTGTCAGCATCAAAAATCTTCTTTTTCAAAATTTTTTCAAGTTCTTCTTTTGAATAAGGAAACTCAACAGTATAATTTTCAAGATAAATTTTCTTGCATTTTTTCAGTGCATCGAGGCCTTCAATGGAAATTGAATCCTTTGAAAGTCCGAGCCCTATTAGGTATAACATAAAAAGAAAAGAAAAAATTGAAATAAAAACTTATTGTTTATTGTGCCCATTGAACAGAGCCGAGTTCTTTCTGATGATTGTAACCCCAATCATATGCGTCCCAGCAGACATTCTTTGCTTCAGAGGCAGAAGCCACACCATTGTCGTCTCCTTCTTGGTCTGCCATGTCTGCAAGTTCTTGGATTTGTTTATTGAAATTTGGAATCTTTTTTGGGTCTATATATCCTGGAG
>CAZJIV010000023.1:4290-9925 GCA_964546165.1 Candidatus Woesearchaeota archaeon | reverse complement strand
AAATCACAACAATCCTTAAATATCAATTATATTAACAATCTTCATGGCATTCGGACGCAAAAAGGAATATGTTCCAAGAGTTGAAGGAAACAAGCTTTTTGTTCCTCATGGAAAAGGAGAAATCGCATTTGCTGATGCCTTTTTCGGTCCCGGCAGTTATCATAATATTGCAAAACAGATAGAGGATAAGGGTTTTGTTCCACCAAACGGAGAACAGCTTGCATCCCTTATTTATTCAGTTTATTGCCAGGACAATCTTACAAGAGATCCTGAATTTGGAAGGGTTTTCCACAACTCCCTTGAATTTCCTTTCTGGATTTTTGGCACAAATGTTGTTACAGAAAAAGGGATATATATTTTGCAAACAGATGAAAGAGCTGCACGCGGACTTCAAATTTCTGGAAATATTAACAAGCATGCATTCGCATATCACATGGGGATTTTGGAATCTCTTGTTGAGCACGGAAAAGAAGTCAGGGGAGTTAAGTTCAGCAAAGATGAAAAAATAAGATTTGCTCCAAAAGAAAGTTACGGTCCCGGACCTTTTTATACAAGAAGCGATTTTGAAAAAGACGGATTTATGACCGCAACTTTTGGAGAGGATTCTTGGAAAATGTATGAATCTTTCAGGGCTGCAAGGATGACTCCCTTTTCGGGGGCACCAAATCCCTTTGACTCTAAAGGAGCACAGGTTGGATTCTCGTCTCTCGGTGCAGATGAACATGGTTTTCTTATTACAGGAAATGAGTTTGGGGATTTTGAAAGATATTCTTTTGCCGTTATGCCAAATTAGCTCAAAGGGTTTTTTAGCCCTCAATTTTGCTCTTTTTGACAATCTTAGATAAAGCATAGCCTTATATAGCCTCATTTTGATAGAGTTTCATTACATATGTCAAGAAGATAAATTTGAAACAATAATTACGTCTTCTTCTTTGTTAGTTATAAGCAATGGAAAAATTTCAAGTGCTTGGCCTTAGCCAGCCGATTCTTGAGCTTCTTGAGAAAGCCGGGATTAGGGAACCAAGTGAAATACAAGAGAAAGCAATTCCCTTAGTCATGCAGGGACTTGATGTAATCGGAGGTTCGGCAACGGGCTCAGGAAAAACGCTTGCGTTTGGTGCAGGAGTAATCGAAAAAACCAACAGAGGAAAAGGCATTCAGGTTTTAGTCATAACACCAACGAGAGAACTTGCAGAACAGATAGGTACTGTTTTGAAGAAATTCTCGACATACAAGACACTAAATATTGCAAAAGTTTATGGGGGGGTTAATTTTGACAGGCAGGTTGATGATATGAGGGATTCTGAAATTGTCATAGGGACCCCGGGAAGGATTCTTGACCACATCCATAAGAGGACAATAAATCTGACAGGAATAAAAACGCTTATTCTTGATGAAGCAGACAGAATGCTTGACATGGGATTTATTGAAGATGTTGAAGAAATAATTTACAATTGCCCTAAGGAAAGACAAACGCTTCTGTTTTCAGCGACAATTTCTCCGGATGTTGAGGAAATGGGAAGAAGGTACATGAAAAATCCCGAAAGAGCTTCTGCTGTTGATTATGTTGACCCTACAAAACTTACACAAGTTTATTATGATATTGATTCAAAGCTTAAATTTTCGCTTCTTGTCCACTTACTGAAAAAGGAAAATTCAGAACTTGCGATGATATTCTGCAATACGAGAAGGAACACTGATTTTGTAGCCAAAAATCTTAGGCTGAACGGAATAAACGCAGCCGCAATCCATGGGGGGCTTCAGCAAAACAAGAGGAACTCAATAATTAAAGGATTTCACAGAAAGGAGATTCAAGTTTTGGTTTGCACAGATGTTGCCGCAAGAGGTCTTGACATAAAAGGAGTTTCACATGTTTACAATTATGACATCCCAAAAACGAACACAGAATATATTCACAGAATCGGAAGAACAGCAAGAGCAGGTCAGGAGGGAAGAGTTGTGAACATACTGACTTCAAGGGACTATGAAAATTTCAGGAATGTGATGATTGATGAATCAATAAAAATGGAAGCTATTGACGCGCCGTACGTTGAGAGAGCAAAAATTTCTGTTGCCGAAAATAATTTCAGAGGCAGAGGCCATAATTCAAGAAATTCCGGAAGAGGTCGCGACAGCATGAGAAGTTCGAAAAGGAGAGGGCCCAGGGATAAAGATAGAGGAAGAGACAGTTACAGAGGTTCTTATCATAGTTCAAGAAACAGCAAGAGATATTGAGAATTAATTAAAAGGTCTAATATCCAATAACTTCAAAGTTTGTTTCGTTGTGTGTGGGATTATAAATTATTATTCCGCCTGTTGTAATCTGACAGTTTATTGTTGAATTTGTTTTGAAAACAAAGAAACAATTGGGATAAACTCTAAAAGTTTGGTTTGACATGAAAGCCTCGTAATCTGAATCATTCAGGATGAAATAAACAGTTATAGGATACTCACTTAGGAAAGTCAATTTTAATCTTGTTTGCTCCTGGTGGTCCACGAACGGGATGTAATCCACATAACCTCCTTCAAGGTTTCCAGAGATATTTATCCTGTTCTCTGTTATGTTAGTAGTTGTATTTCTGTAAGAGATAACTGAAAGGTCCTGATGGTTCAGTTTCGCACCGATGTCAAAACGGTCAAAGCCGATATAAGAGATTGCAAGAATGGCTAGGATTATTATTGATATGGAAATGGCCATCATTGTCTTTTCTTTTTTTGATTTCTTCTTGGACTTGTAAGAAACTTTTCTTTCTGTTTTGTAAGATTTTTTCTTTTGCTTTGCCATTTAATTTATTAGGAAAATTGAAGATTTAAATATTCTTGTTTAAAAGAAATTTCTGTAGATTTTGTTTGAGAACTTCTTTGTCATCGTCCCACTTTATTAACCCAATGAAATTATCCAAAGACAACCATTTGAATTCTGTGTGTTCTTCATTAAGTATTATTTTATCTGTATGCTTGACAAGAGACAAGAAATTGTGTTCCTCGCAATCTTCATCAAACCATCTGTACCTCGAGCTCCAGTTCATGTCAAAGGTTTTCTTTACATCAAGACCTGTTTCTTCTTTTATCTCTCTTTTTACCGCTTCTTCCCTAGATTCAGAATTTTCCATAGCCCCTGTGACAGTGAACCAGAAATCACCACCATGCTTTTCCTGCTCGTAAGGGCTATTTCTCAAAGCCAGAAACTTTTTTCCATCTGTTATGAATGAAAGGATTTTCTGTTTCATTTTCCCTGAAGGCAAGTGATAGCCACATCAACCATTTTGTTTAAAGTTTTTTTGAGGTTCATTGTGTGAAACTTCGGATCCCATTTTTCTCCGAGAACATCGCTGACCGCGAACATTGAAGCTATTTTTACATTTCTAACTTTTGCAACTGCAAACAAAGCTGCTGCTTCCATTTCAACTGTCCTGACGCCTTTTTTCTTGTAATGTTCAATTTCTCGCATTGTTTCCCTGTAAGGAGCGTCTATCGTCCACGTAGTCCCGGGTTGATAATCTATTCCCGCACGTTCGAGGTATTTTCCAAGTTTTTCTGTCAATGCACTATCTGGATAAGAATAAGTTCCGTCAGGCAGATAATGGTGGCTTGTTCCCTCGTCTCTTATTGCCCTGTCACAAAGGAAAACTCCTTCTTGATACAAGCCTCCGGCAGTCCCCATGTTTATGAATTCCCTTGCCCCGCCAACAATCATTTCTTCCATAAACGTTGAAGCGTTGGGTGCTCCTATGCCTCTCATTTTAATAAATCCAACATCTCCCATTTTAAGAATCTCATGAGAATTGTAAAGTGTAATTTTTTCGTATTTTCCACGATATTTCCTCTTGAAATAATTCCATGGAGAAGTTTGATAAGTAATTATAATCTTTTTGGGAAAAGCATTCTTGCCCCATTTTTTGTAAACTCCAAAGTCCTCTGGATTAATCAAAGCTTCTTCAAGATGTTTGTTTTTAAATTTTGGAAACGGCATGAAGTTCTATGGTTTTCAGGTTTTTAGAATTTATCATTCACAGAATTTATAAAGCGTAATCAATAAAGGTTTGTAAAAGATGGTTTCAATAATTCAGGCACTTGTCTTAAGCATTGTCCAGGGAATAACAGAATGGCTTCCTATAAGCAGTTCAGGACATCTCGCGATTTTTCAAAATATTTTTGGTTTTCAGAATCTTCCTTTTGATGTATTTTTGCATTTTGCAAGCATTCTCGCGGTAATTATTATTTTCCGGAAGGACATAAAGAAACTTTTCAATTTCAAAGATAAACAAAATCTCAGATACTGGGGAATTTTGATTCTTGCGCTGATTCCTGCGGGGATTGTCGGGATTTTATTCAAAGACCAGATTGCAAGCTTTTTTTCAAGTATGACTTATCTTGGAATCTTTTTCATGTTAAGCGGAGGGATTGTTTATTCAACAAAATTTTACAAGGTAAAGAAAGACAAAAAGATGAACTGGTTTGATTCTTTATTCATAGGATTTGCGCAGGCTCTTGCGATACTTCCTGGAGTTTCAAGAAGTGGTTCGACAATTTCTGGAGGTCTTTTCAGGGGATTGAAAAAAGAAGAGGCTGTAAAATTCTCGTTTTTCCTTGCAGTACCAGTGATTCTTGGGGCCTCACTGCTTGAAGCAAAAGACCTCGTTGTGCAAAATCTCAGTTATTCAATTCTTGCGTTGAGTTTTGTTGTAACGCTTATAGTCAGTATATTCGCAATAAAACTTCTCCTGAAAATTGTGAGGGGAAATAAATTCCATCTATTCGGAATTTACAATTTCTTTGTGGGGCTGATTGTTTTATGCTGGAGCCTTACACATTGAAAAATTTATAAAATAACTTTGCGTTGATGAATTATGGTTTATGCTTACACCTTCAGTGCGATAATAACTGCTCTTGTTCAGGGTTTTTCACAATGGATGCCAATAAGCAGCAAAGGGCATCTGCTTGCACTACAAGATATTTTTTACCTCCGAACGGTTCCATTTTTATCTTTTCTTATTCTTGCCGGTGTGCTTGTTGCAATAATTCTTCTTTGGAAAGACATATACCATCTTTTTGATTTGAGAAAGAAACACAACCAGAAATATTTTTTGACATTGATAATTTCGTTCCTTCCGGTTCTTGCAATTGTTCTGTTTGTGCGCAATCTGATACCTAACGGAATTCTTGGAAATCTCACTTATGTTGGGATTGGTTTTGTCTTCAGCGGAATTGTTGTTTTCTCAACAAAATTTGTAAAAGGCAAAAAGGAAGTTCCGGGCTGGGGGGATTCAATGATAATAGGACTTGCACAGGTACTCTCGCTTTTTCCAGGAGTTTCAAGGACAGGCATGACGATTTCTGCAGGAATGCTCAACGGAATGGACAAGGAAGAAGCATTCAAGTTTTCGCTTTTGCTTTCAATTCCGACGTTGATATTAATCGCACTTTTCCCGGCCGGGACTCTTGCAGTTGGCGGAGCGAGCGCAATTTTAATCGCTGGCATGTGCATTATCACTGCTGCAGCAAGTGTCGGAGGAATCTTCCTGCTTTTGAAATTAATAAGAAGCAACAAATTCTGGCTTTTGGGAATTTATGATTTTGCTATAGGAGCAGCATTGCTTTTGCATTCTCTTTGGGGAGCATTGCATTAATCACA
>CAZJIV010000023.1:0-4190 GCA_964546165.1 Candidatus Woesearchaeota archaeon | reverse complement strand
TGCATTAATCACAAACAAGGATGTACCTTATCTTATTCTCCAGGGCATTTGAATAACCCCACATGCTGTGTTGCAGCAATAATCTTTTGTAGTCCTCCTTGAAAACAAGTCTCTTTTTTCTGGGATTTATATTATTGAATTTTCTTGTGAACTCTTCAATTATTCCAGTGTCTCCTTCAACATCCCCTTTTAATACAAACTCACCGTCTTCAATATATCCATAGTATAATAAGGGGTCATGTTCATTTAATCCTTGGAGAATTTGATAAAATCTTGTAAGTCTTTCCTGCAGTCCTTCTGTCATTTCATGTTCTTAGAAAAGTCGTTTATTAATATTCCGTTTATGCCTTAAATGGTTCATGGAACAAGGTTTCATAGTCTCTCAAGATAACGCTTCTCTCAATTCCGAAAGATTCGGCATATTCAAGAAATGCGGCAGGTCCGAGATTCAAATCATAACCATTGCCCTCTTCATTTGGCTCGGGCATCGAATTGTCCAGATATCTTCCCAGTTTATTGTTACGCCTGTAAAACTTTGCAACCAGTTCCCCGGGAGCTTCAACAACTGAACCATCTGCATAAAGGAGGCTCATTCTATTGTCTCCATCAAGCCCTGTAAACTGGATTCTTGCAGGCAACCCAACTTTTTCACAATCGGCGCTCAAAACAGCAACCCAATCGTCGTTTGCTCTTTTTTGTTCAGCCATGGTAAAGGTTAGAACTCTTTTTTTATTTAAAGATTGTTATTCTTGCATAAATATTTCAAGGATAACATCAAATATTTTATAAACAGTTTCTAATTACAGATTTATACATGCCCGTATCGCATATGAGGGACACCAATGGTTTCCCTTACACTAACCCTTCCCTTGGGCTAGTGCGATAAGGCATAATGCCCGTATCGCATAATGGTATTGCACTGGCTTGGAGAGCCAGGCCTTTCGGGGCTCCCAGGTTCGATTCCTGGTGCGGGCGTTTTTTTATTGGTTTGGTTTATTCTTCTTTTCAAATTTCTTTTGGAGATATAATAAATTTCCCCAATGCACATCAAGACCTTTCCATTCTCTGTAAAAAGGAATGAATGTTTTGTATATCTTTTCAGCAACTTCATCTTCTGAGGGAGTTCCGTCTATCTGAATAACCTCTCCAAATAATCCTGGTTCATTGTATGACATTTCAACAAGACTTCTATAATTCCCTATTACCTTATCAACAAATTCTGGGTCGCGTTCAAATTTTTCTATTGAATCTCCCCTCTTCATTATTCTTTCCGCTGCAACCTCCTTGGGGACATCCAAATAGAATGTAAGGTCGGGGGTCAGTATCCCTCTATTTTCATGCATCCTGAGCAAAACTTCCAGGGGAACTCCTTGAGCCTGCTGAAACGCACACGTTGACATTTTATACCGAGAACTCAAAACAAAAACTCCTGCATTGAGGTTGGGAATTATTAGACTATAAGAGTGATCTGTCCTGTCACCAACATAGAGTTGGGAAATCTCTTCTGCATTTGAATAGGCATCCTTGTCTCCTGCCAGCATCTCTTTGATTCTCTCATTTTTCCAAGGTTCATGAGTTGCCAAAATATCCTGATATTTGTCCTGATGTTTTATGGTATCATAAAGCCTTTTCAGTTGGGTATCTGCACCGCTTCCATCAATGCCTTCAAAGACAATAAACAGCCCTCTTCCGTCACTATACATGAAAAACTTTTTGCATGCTTAATTTATAATTAATATAATCCTGTGAAATATATATTGCAGTCAATATTTTTATATAAAATCAGAGATTGAAATTTTAGAATGGCCCATGTTGTTGTTAAGGAAGCGGAAAAGATTCTTGACAAGGAATATCCTGTCCATAATAAGGGTTTTGTGAGGCTCGTTGATTATATGGGGGGTGATGAAAGAATTGTTCAGGCGGCAAGAGTTTCTTATGGTGCGGGCACCAAGAGTTACAGGCAAGACAGGGGGCTTATAAGATATCTAATGAGACATGAGCATACGAGCCCATTTGAACAGGTTCTTTTGACATTTCATGCAAAGATGCCAATTTTTGTCGCAAGACAATGGGTAAGGCACAGGACTGCAAGGCTTAATGAAATTTCAGGAAGATACTCTATTTTGAAGGATGAGTTTTACCTCCCTTCTCCTGAAGATGTGCATCCACAAAGTGAAGACAACAAACAGGGGAGAAGCGATGAAAAATATTCTGAAGAAAAGCTTGCAGATATCCTATTAAGAATGGACCTTGGACAACAGGATGCATATAAGGAATACAAGAGACTTATAGAAGATGGGTTGGCAAGGGAACTTGCAAGAATTAATCTTCCTGTTTCAACATATACAGAATGGTATTGGAATATTGATTTGCATAATCTTTTCCACTTCCTTGGTTTAAGAATGGATGCCCATGCTCAAAAAGAAATAAGGGACTATGCAAATGTCATGGCAGATATAACGCAAAAAGTCGCACCTTTGGCTTATGAAGCCTTTGAAGATTACAGAAAGAATGCGATAACATTTTCTGTACAAGACCTTCAAATGCTTTCCGGGATAATAAAGCCAGAATTCAGGTCTGATGATTTAAGCAATTATGAGGGAACAGGATTCATTAGCAAAAAATCTGAAATTCCAAAATTGACTGGCGAGGGAAAAGAATTACAGAATAAACTTAAAATTATTGAAGGATACAAGCAAGACCCTTAGGCACTGACTTCTTCTTCCAGACCTTCACTTTTGACTCTTTGGTATCTCTCAAAGATATAATCTGAATGTTTTTCCTGATGAGCTCTTTCCCAACCTTCATTAAATGAAGGCAGATAATCTGTTCCGTGCGCAAACCTTCTTGCCTTTGCAAGTTCTATATAATTTGCAATGTTCATAGCTTCACCCAAAAGGCAGCTGTCACCCATTACATAAATGTCACCTGCCTTTTCATTAACTGAATTTACCGCACTTTCAAGGTCGGGGAAAGTGTAAGCACCAAGCAACATTCTCTCCCTCTTTATTGGTGAGATTGCCATTACTCTTGTTTTTCCAAGCTCCATAACAGAACCAAGATAAGAATGCCTTGCTATGGAGTTATAAAGATGTGCAGGCATTATAACAGAGTTCCCTCTTATTGCTCTTGCCATTCTTTTTTCAACTTCGGGCAGTTCCCTTCCTGCAACCAGATTGTTGACCAGGAGATTGTTGTTTGAAATTGGCGCGAGTAATGTAATTTTCATTTTAACGTTCAAGATTAAAAAAACAGGTATATAAATTTTTTGCATGAAAAATCAAAATTCTTAAAAATCCCTCAGAATTTTTGTCTTAATGGAAAGTTATCAACTGATTGCGAGCCTTTTTGGTTTGATGAATGACGGGAGCGATGAATCTCTTGAAAGAATAAAAGACATTTCGAAGAATCATCCTTGTCCTGTTGTCAGACATGAAGCCGTTTACTGCATCAGCGAAGTTCCTTCAAAAGAGTCCATAGAGTTTCTTAAGAAAGTTCTGGAAGAAGATTCTGAGCCGCTTGTCAAACATGAAGCACTTGTGAGCTTGGGGACAATTGGAAAAGGGGGAGAAATTCCTTTTATTGAAAAATATACTGGACATGAAAATCCCATTGTTTCTGATTCAGCCCTTGTGGCCCTGCAGAGAATTCAAGATTATTTTGATTATGAGGGTGAAGTCAAAAAAAATCCTGCTTTGTTTGCAGATGAATTGAAGGATTTCTCTCCTGAAAAACAAAACCGAAGAATTCAGATTATATTCCAACTTATGATTTTAGGAGCAAAGGGAAACAAGGAAGCGACAGATGCGATTTATTTTTCTTTGACAAATGACCCTTCAGAAGTTGTAAGGCATGAAGCAGGTTATGCTCTTGGCGAAGTTGGCAGCGAGTATGCTGTTGAATTAATGGCAAAAGCTCTTGAAACAGAAAGTTCTCCTGTTGTTAAGCATGAAGTTCTTTTTGCCTTGGGAACAACAGGAAGAAAAAGCGCCTTGCCCGTAATCGAGAAGCATTTGGATTCTGATGAATATATTGTAAAAGAATCGGCTAAAATAGGAAAAGGCAGAATAGTTGATTTGAAAAACCCTTATTCGGGGGTTAGAGAAAATTTGTAATTATTCCTTCATTTCAATTTTGATGTTGACGTTCTTTGGGATTCTCATCCTCATAATGTGGTGAAGAACTTTTTC
>CAZJIV010000022.1:0-10229 GCA_964546165.1 Candidatus Woesearchaeota archaeon | reverse complement strand
GCATCTCGGTTTTTGAGTTTGTAATCCTTCCCGAGAGTTTTTTTGCTTCTCGCATCTATTGCGCGAATGAAATTTTTTCCGAAGTCTGTGTGAAGAAAATATGCGAAATCCAGAGCGGTGCTTCCCGGAGGGAGAAGGAAACAGTCAGGCAATGTTCTGCCTTTGCTGTCTTTCAGTTTTGTTGCACCTGCAGGGAATATTGCAAGATATCCAAGAAGTTCAAAGACCGCCTTGTTGAGAACAGCCTGTACGCCAGTTCCCTCAGGAAAAACATCAAGAACATTACGTTTTATTTTTGCCAATGCATTTTTCTGAGCTTCGCTGAGATTTCCTTTTTCTTCAAAATTATTTTCTCCCGGAATGTAGTCTATGAGATTTGCTTTTGCAGCTTCTCTTAATGCGAGTTCTGAATCTGCAGAGCACGGAATTATAATCATTTCAGGGAATTTTTCTTTAAGTTTCTCATAGTTTTCACGGCCTCTATCAGTGTCAATTTTATTTGCTGCAATTATCATTGGCTTGCTTTCATGTCTTAATCCTGAAGTAAATTCTTTTACCTGTGATTCAGACCATTGAATTGGCTTTTCCCTGAAACCCAGTTTTCTTATTACATCTTTTATCTGGTCTTCATCTACTTTCAGTCCTGAAAATTGTTTTGCAACTGCTTTTGGAAAATTTACATCTTCGATTTCTGATTTTCTGACAAAACTTTTCCAGACTTTCATGAATATGTTGTAATACCATGCGTTAAGTTCATTTTCCAGGAATTCGACATCTTTTGAGACATCTCGGTTTTCATCTTCAGGCAATTCTTTTCCTTCTTCGTCAGTCGTTCCGGAGGCATCCACTATGTGCACGAAAACATCTGCTTCACGCAAATCATCAAGAAACTGGTTACCGAGTCCTTTTCCTTCACTTGCACCTGGTACCAGACCTGCAACATCAAGAATATCTATTGGAACGAATCTGTTGTGATTTATGCAAAATCCATGATTTGGATTGCACTGTGTGTTGAACTCCTTGTCAATGCAGTCGACTTTAACATAACCTACGCCGTGATTTGGCTTTATGGTTGTGAAGGGATATGATGCGATTTCAACTTCTGCGAGTGTCGCAGCTTTGAAAAATGTGCTTTTTCCAACAGAAGGTTTTCCAACAAGTCCTATTAACATACCTTCAGATTAAGAAAGGATTATTTAAAGGTTTATTTGTATAAATTTATAACTTCTCAAAACCTGAAATTAATATGAAAAGAGGGGAAAAAGTTTATTCTCTTGCAGCAAGAATTGTTAAGGAATTGGGGCCTTTTTGTTCTCGTGTTGAGGTTGCGGGAAGCATAAGAAGGAAAAAGAAGAATCCAGGAGATGTTGATATTGTCCTTATTCCAAAGTCTGAAAAGGCAAAACAGAACATTAAGAAAAAACTTTCAAAACAGGGAAGATTTTTGCAGGGTGGAGACAAGGAGATGTTTTTCAAAATTGAGGGCATTGGGGTGCAGTTGTTCTTTTCTGTTCCAAATGAATGGGGTGCCACGCTTTTGGCTTATTCAGGAAACAAAGGCCCCAATATTGGGTTAAGAATTGTTGCAAGAAAGAAAGGAATGAAACTTACAAATCATGGGCTTTTCCGGTTGTCTGACGGAAAGAGACTTGCAGGAAAAAATGAAAAGGAAATTTATTCTGTATTGGGAAGACCTTACAAAGAGCCTTGGAACAGATAAAAACTTAAAAAGTCCTGAAATTTTTCTCACGAATGGGTAAACTTGAAGAACTCAAACAACTTCAAAAAGAGATTGTTCTGATTAATCGTTCTGCCGCTCTTCTTCAATGGGATTTGGAGACTTATTTGCCTGAAGAAGGTTCAGAGGGACGAGCAGAACAAATTTCGACACTTAGTGCAATGGTTCATGACAGACTTGTTTCTGATGAACTTTATAATCTTCTTAGGGGGCTTGAAAGTGAAAAACTTGGAGATATAGATGCAATTATGGTTAAGAGGCTTTTGCATGATGTTGAAAGAGAGAGAAAACTTCCGAGAGAATTTGTTGAAGAACTTTCAAGAGTTTCATCAAGAGCGTTTTCCTCGTGGAAGAAAGCAAAGGAAAATAATGATTTTGGAATTTTTGAAAAAGATCTTGAGAATATTGTTGAACTGAAAAAGAAAGAGGCTGAGTATGTTAGTTACAGAGAGCATCCTTATGATGCACTTATTGATGAATATGAAGAGGGAATGACCACCAAGAAAGTCTTTGATATTTTTGAAAAACTTAAGCCTCAGCTCATTAATCTCATAAAAAAGATTGAAGCTTCTCCGAATTACAATGACAAAGATGAACCTCTTTTTGCAGAAGGCTCTTTTCCAAAAGAAAAGCAATTTGAACTTGTGAAAGATGTTTCAAAGAGAATCGGGCTTGATGATTCTGTTTCAAGAGTCGACCTTGCTCCGCATCCATTTACCATTTCACTTGGAAGCAAAGATGTGAGGATAACTACCAGAATTGTTGGGGACTCACTCTATTCTTTTACTTCAACAGTTCATGAAGCAGGACATGCGCTTTACGAACTTAATCTTCCTGAGAAATTTGAGTTTACGGTGCTTCATGATGCCCCCAGTCTTGGAATACATGAGTCTCAATCGAGATTCTGGGAGAATATGATCGGAAGAGGGAAGAGTTTCTGGAAGTTTTATTTTGAAAAATTTAAAGGCTTGACAGGCACAAACAAAAGTTTTGAAGAATTTTATAAAGCTGTAAATAAAGTTTATCCTGGTTTTATCAGGACAGAGGCTGATGAAGTTCATTATTGTCTTCATATAATTCTGAGATTTGAGCTTGAAAAAGGATTGCTTGAAGGTTCAATAAAGGTTAAAGATTTGCCGAGAATTTGGAACGAGAAGTTTAAGGAATATTTTGGCGTTGATGTTCCGAAGGACTCTGAAGGTGTTTTGCAGGATATTCATTGGTCGCATGCAAGTTTTGGATATTTTCCCACTTATGCAATAGGCACGATTTACGCTGCGCAGATTTATGAAGCAATGAAAAAGAATGTTCATGACGCAGAAGAACAAATTGAAAAAGGGGAATTCGAAAAAATAGCAAAGTGGCTTAAAGAGAACATTCACAAATACGGGAGGCTTCTTCTTGCAGACGAGATAGTTCAGAAAGCATGCGGTGAAGGATTTAACTCCGACAATTATATAAGCTATCTTACCCAAAAGTATTCTGAAATTTACCAGTTATCATGAAGATTCATGTCAAAGTCAGACCAAATTCAGGAAAAGAGGAAATTGTCAAAGAGGATGAGGAACATTTTGTTGTTAGTTTAAAGTCAGTACCTGAAAGCAACAAGGCAAATATTGAACTTGTTAAACTTTTGAAAAAATATTTTAGGGCTGAAGTAAAAATTAAATCAGGATTAAAATCAAAGAAAAAAATTGTAGAGGTTGAAAAATGAGATATGAACCTGCTCCTGATATACAGGCAAAAGCTGAAGAAATGTCACGCATGCTGTTTCCGCACGTGAAACTTGAAAGAGTAAAGTGTTTCAGGAGCTATGGAAGTTCTTCAAGAGGGACTATTGCTCGGTGTCACGCGCTTGCGAAGATAATGCAAAAGACGATTGGTGTTAATGCTTACTATGCCTTGGAATTTATTTCTGAAAGATTTGACAAAATGCCTGAAGAAGAACAGCTGAAAGTAATACTTCATGAGCTGATGCACATTCCGAAAAGTTTTGGCGGAGGGTTCAAACATCATGACTTTGTCTGCGAGAGAAATATTAATATGTATTACAAGGAGTACAAAAAGAGGAAGGATGAAAAAGAAAAGAGTCGTTTTGGATTTTGGTAATAAGAGTATCACAATTGAAGCGGAAGTTTGCAAAAATGTTTTCAGTCAAGCGAGAGGTTTGACTTTCCGAAGCAGAGAAAGTGCTCCGGCATTGTTTTTCCCTTTTTCAGGTGATGTAAGAGAACCAATTCATTCACTTTTCGTATTTTTTCCTTTTGTTGCAATTTGGTTAAATGAAAAGGGCAAAGTTGTTGAAATAAGAAAAGTCAAACCTTTTCGATTTTATGTTTGTCCTAAAAAGAAATTCAGGAATTTTGTGGAAATTCCATTAAATGGAAACTATAAGAAAATCGTCGACGATATAGAAAAGTTTAAATACAATAAGTGATATTTTTACTCATTAAATCAAAGGAGGTAAAACATGGGGAAAGTTGTTTTGAAGCATGCCATTGAAAGAAAGCATGGCTTCCTTTACTATGTTGATGGTGAGGGGAACGTTTGCGAGGCTAAGATGTCAAGGGGCGGCAAGAAGAAAAAGAAGAAGAAATAGGCATGCTGCATTGATTTAATTTTTTATTTTTGATATTTTGTAATCTCGGCCTGAATGGGCCAGGGTGTGTTCTGATTAATTTTAAATAGTAATTTCTTATTTGTGTTTAATGACAATAATTTTGGGTGTTGAAAGCACTGCACACACTTTTGGAGTTGGAATTGTTAGGGATGGAAAGGTTCTCGCCAATGTTAAAGACACTTATACAACCGAAACTGGTGGGATAATTCCGATGGAATCTGCGAAGCACCATAAAAGACTTTCAAAGGAGATTTACGATAAAGCTTTGAAAGAATCAGGAATTTCCGAAAAGGATGTTGATGCAGTTGCATTTTCCCAAGGTCCTGGTTTGGCGCCTTGTTTGATTGAGGGAATGAAATTTACTAAGGAACTTGCCAAGAAATTAAAAAAGTCAATCGTTCCGGTCAATCATTGCATAGCTCATCAGGAAATCGGGAAAATTGTCGGTGTTAAGGACCCTGTGATGCTTTATACTTCCGGGGCAAATACACAGGTTATTGCATATGCTTCAGGAAAATATCGCGTTTTTGGAGAGACTTTGGATTTGGGTGTCGGAAACTTTATTGATACTTTTGCCAGATATATGGGAATGGGTTTTCCAGGAGGTCCGAGAATCCAGAAACTTGCGGAAAATTCTTCTGAAGAGAATTATGTTGAACTTCCTTATACTGTGAAAGGAATGGATATTGCTCTTTCTGGGATTCTTACAAACTTGAAACAGAAATTTGAATCTGGAAAATACCGCAAAGAGGATTTGGCTTACAGCATGCAAGAGACTGTTTTTCCAATGTTGATTGAAGTTGCTGAGAGAGCTTTGGCTTATACAGGAAAGAATGAGTTGCTTTTGGCGGGCGGAGTTGCATGCAATCCTAGACTTCAAGAAATGTGCAGGAAAATGTGCTCTGACAGAATTGAAAAAACAAAATTTTTTGTTCCTGAAAATTCCCTGCTTGTTGATAATGGAGCGATGATTGCTTATGCAGGAGAAATTTTGTTTAAATCCGGAATTAAGGTTCTTCCAAAGGACTTTGATGAAATTGACATCAAACCAAGGCAGAGAACTGACGATGTTAAAGTAAGTTGGAAATAGATATCAAAACTTTTATAAACTGATTTTAGCACCATTATTTATCCGATGACTTTACGAGGATACTATTCCTCATTTAAATTTGGAGACTTTAAGATGGACGTTTACGAAGCTATCGAGAAAATCAGGAAAGAAGGCAAGATAGAGAAGGGAACGAATGAAGTTACCAAGGCTATCGAGAGAGGCACAGCAAAGCTTATAGTTTACGCTGCCGATGTCGAGCCTAAGGAGATCACACAGCACATCCCTGCATTATGCAAGGAAAAAGGTGTGCTATGCAGGGAGGCTGACAGCAAGAAGAAATTGGGAATTGCTGCAGGATTGCCTGTTTCTGCCTCTTCAATTGCTGTTATAGATGCAGGCAAAGTTGATATTTCTCAGATAAAATAATTACTGGTGCATTTATGAGGTAAATAAATGGCAAAAAAAGCTCAAAAAAAACAAAACAAAGCGCAGAAGAAGACCCAAAAGTCTGGACAGCAGCAAAAGCAGCAGCAGGAAAAAAAGTCCGGAGGTACAAAAGGAAGTGAAAAAATTCTTGGAGAAGCAGTTCCGGCAATTGTTGAAGAGATAGTCGGAAGAACAGGTTTCAGAGGCGAGATTACACAAGTTCGTTGTAAGGTTGAGGATGGTCGTGATCGTGGCAGAAGCATGAGAAGAAATGTCAAAGGACCTGTGAGGCCTGGTGACAGATTAATGTTAAGAGAAACTGAAATTGAAGCACGTAGAATTCGTTCAAAAGTAACAAAGGGGGCTTACAGTTAAAATGCCTAAATGTTCTTATTGCGGGAAAATGTATGAATTTCCACGCGGATTAACCTTTGTAAAGACAGATGGAAATGTGTTGTATTTATGCTCTTCAAAGTGCAGAAAGAATATGGAAATGAAGAAAAGAAAGGTAAGATGGATTTCAAAATCGAGTGCGAATCCTCATGCTAAAAAGGCTAAAAAAGTCACAAAAAAGAAAGTTACCAAAGCAAAGAAAGCAGCTACAAGAAAGAAAAAATAATTTCTTAAAAATAGTTTTTCGACGATTTCTCGACGACAAATCTGAATTTTTGGGCAGAAATCTTTATAAAGCAACCTTGTCTTTTTTCAGAGAAAACTAAATCTGAACAGAATTTCTGTTCCATTTCGTTTGAGATTATATGGACAAAAAAGAATATAGTGGTGAACAAATCAAGGTTTTGGAGGGTCTCGAAGGCGTCAGAAAAAGGCCTGCCATGTACATTGGAGGAACCGGAAAAGATGGACTTCACCATCTTGTTTATGAGATTGTTGACAATTCTGTAGACGAAGCTCTGGCAGGATTCTGCAAGGAAATTCTTGTTTCCATAAACAAAGATGGCTCTGTAACAGTCACTGATGATGGAAGGGGTTTCCCTGTCGATATGCATCCGATTTACAAAATGCCTGCAGTTCAAGTCGCTTTGACAAAACTTCATGCAGGAGGAAAATTTGACAAGAAATCATACCAAATATCAGGAGGCTTGCACGGCGTAGGTTCTTCTGTTGTTAATGCTCTCGCAAAAAAGTTCATTGTTGAAGTAAAAAGAGACGGGAAAGTTTACAGGCAGGAGTATGAACGCGGAAATGCAAAAACAAAACTTGCAGTTGTGGGCAAGGCAAAAAATGATGATGACACAGGCACTAAAGTAACTTTCTGGCCTGACCCTGAGATTTTTTCTGTAATTGATTTTGATTATCGTGTTCTTGAAACAAGATTCAGAGAGATTGCATTCCTCAATGCAGGCTTGAAGATTGTGCTGGAAGATGAAGCACAGAAGAAGAAGATTGATTTCCATTATGCAGGAGGAATTATAGAATTCATAAAATGGATAAATAAATCAAAGGATGTCCTTAACAAACCAATTTATTTCAAGAGAGAAACGGATGGGATTGTTCTTGAAGTTTCTGTTCAATACAATTCAGGCTATCAGGAGAATATTTTCGGTTTTGTAAACACGATTAACACTGTTGAAGGAGGAACCCATGTTTCAGGATTTAAGTCTGCTCTGACTAAAGTCATAAATGATTATGCAAAGAAGAACAAGATGCTCAAGGAAGGGAGCATTTCGGGAGATGATGTTCGTGAAGGTCTTACCGCTGTTATAAGCGCAAAGATACCTGATCCACAATTTGAAGGACAGACAAAAACAAAACTCGGAAACTCTGAGATTAAAGGGCTTGTGGAGTCGCTTGTCGGCGCTTCGCTTTCTGAATTTTTTGAGGAAAATCCAAGCGTTGCAAAGAAAGTCATTTCAAAGGCGCTTGATGCTGCAAAAGCAAGATTGGCAGCTAAGAAAGCAAGAGACCTTGTAAGGAGAAAGAATGCGTTTACGGGCAGTGGACTTCCTGGAAAGCTTGCAGATTGTTCGAGCAAAAAAACAGAGCATACTGAGCTTTACATTGTTGAAGGAAATTCTGCGGGAGGTTCTGCAAAACAAGCTCGTGACAAAGAGTATCAGGCAATTCTTCCCTTAAGGGGTAAGATTTTGAATGTTGAAAAATCAAATCCTGCAAAGGCACTTTCAAGCGAAGAAATTGCAAACCTTATTACTGCGATAGGCACAGGAAGCGGAGACCAATTTGACCTTTCGAGGCTTAGGTACAACAAGATTATTATTATGGCAGATGCTGATGTTGATGGGGAACACATTAAGACCCTTCTTTTGACTTTCTTTTTCAGATTTATGCCCCAGCTCATTGAAAGCGGAAATGTTTTCGTTGCAGTTCCTCCTCTTTTCAGAATAAGAAAAAAGAAAGACCATTATGTTTACACCGATGAGGAATTAAAGAAGGTCTCAAAAGAACTTGGAACGAGCAACGTGACAAGGTTCAAGGGTTTGGGAGAGATGTCCGCGAATCAGCTTTGGGAAACAACAATGAATCCAAAAACAAGGAGGATCAAAAAGATTTTCATTGAAGATGCCGTCGAGGCAGACCATGTTTTCAGCATGCTCATGGGGAGCGATGTTCAGGAAAGGAAACACTTTATACAAATCAATGCAAAGGAGGCCATGTTGGATATATAATGGCAAAGAAATCTAAGATTAAAACGCCTGATTGGATTTTGGAAGGCAAGCAGGATGAGGTTCCGAAGAAAAAGAAAGGGAAAACATTCCGATTAAGAAGATGTCCAAAGTGCAATAGTGATGAAGTTGCAATTGTTCTAAATGGAGAAGAAGGAAAGGGGACAGGTGAATGGGAGTGTAAGAAGTGTGGATGGAAAGGCAAGGACATTAAAGAAGATGAAATTACTGAAGAAGAATTCATGAAATATCTTGATGACAAAGGTGAGGAGGTTCTGTAATGGCAAAGAAAGATTCCAAATCAGACAAATATGAACAGAGAAGGCTTGACGATGAGAAAAGCACGATAAATACAGAGATTGCCGGAGAGGTGAAAAAATCTTATCTTGATTATGCAATGTCTGTTATTGTTTCACGTGCGATTCCTTCCATTGAAGATGGGTTAAAACCCGTGCAGAGAAGAATTCTTTACTCAATGAATCTTTTGAATTTGCAGAGTAATAAACCTACAAGAAAATCTGCTACAATTGTCGGGGATACTCTTGGTAAATTCCACCCTCATGGAGACATGGCCGTTTATGATGCTCTTGCAAGAATGGCCCAGAAATTTACACTGAGGTATCCTCTTGTTTTCGGACAGGGAAACTTTGGTTCCATAGACGGGGATCCTCCTGCAGCTATGCGTTATACTGAAGCAAAACTTAACGCGATATCTTCCGAAATTCTTGAGGACATAGACAAAGAAACTGTAAAGTTTGCTCCTAATTTTGACAATTCCATTAAAGAGCCTGAACTTCTCCCAGCAAAACTTCCAAATCTTATAATAAACGGAGCTTCCGGAATTGCCGTCGGAATGGCAACAAATATCCCTCCGCATAACCTCTCAGAAGTCTGTGATGCGATAACTGCTTACATTAAGAATGAAAAGATTTCAATTGAAGAACTTGCCCAGATTGTTACAGGCCCTGATTTCCCAACAGGGGGTGTTGTTTCAGGAGATATGAACGAGCTTTACACAAAAGGGAAGGGAAGATTGATTCTTAGGGGTAAAGTCACATCAGAAACAGCGAAGAACAAAGAGAGAATAGTAATTACGGAAATTCCTTATATGTTGAACAAGTCCACTTTGGTTGAACAGATTGCTAAACTGATTCAGGATAAAAAACTTAGGGATGTTTCAGATTTGAGAGATGAATCTTCAAAAGGCAAAATAAGAATTGTTATTGAGCTTAAGAAAGGCGCAAATTCAAAGTTTGTGAACAATGCCCTGTACAAGTATACAAGACTTCAGGATTCTTTCAATGCAAATTTCCTTGCTCTTGTCGGAACTCAGCCAAGAGTTTTGAATTTGAAACAGATAGTTGAAGAATATGTCAAGCACAGGAAAGAGATAATTACAAACAGAACGAAGTACGATTTGAAAAAAGCCAAGGAAAGGCTTGAGATTGTTGAAGGGCTTATTATTGCGCTAAAGAATATAGATGAAATTATTGCAATAATCAAAAAGTCAAGGCAGGAAGCTGCTGAGAATCTCATGAAGAAATTCAATCTCACAAAGAGGCAGGCAGAAGCTATTCTTGAGATGAGGCTTAGGCAACTCTCTGCACTGGAGCAGGATAAGTTAAATGAAGAGAATAAAAAGCTCAAAGAGAGCATTGCAGAATATGAAAAGATTCTTTCGGATATAAAAGAAGTTCTTAAGATAATCACAAAAGAAGTCAAGGCACTTAAGGAAAAATACGGCGATGACAG
>CAZJIV010000021.1:2881-10323 GCA_964546165.1 Candidatus Woesearchaeota archaeon | reverse complement strand
GACAAGAAACAAAAACAGGCATTAAAGGAATTGAGAAAGATACTCTCTGTGGAAAAACTTGATGAAACAAAATTGTTTGATGAATTTTACAATATCTGCAATGCCCTAAACATAAAGCCCCCAGAATTTTTTGAAGCGGCTTATCTTGTCCTAATCGGAAAAACGCGTGGCCCTCGTTTGGCACCTTTAATATTTTCAATAGGAAAAGAAAAAGTGATTAAACTTTTGGAACAGATTTGAGACTATGGCACTTGTAATAAAATCAAACATAAGGAAAGTTGTGAAAGAACTCGACAAGGAAAATGCTATTTCGAGTGTTGCTGATGAAGTCGGAACTGCTCTTGAAAGAAAAGTTGAAGAGATTTTGTCTGAGGGAATAAAGAGAGCAAAAGCAAATAACAGAAAAACACTGCAAGCGAGAGATTTATAAAATAAAAAATTCATAATATATCATGCCAAAAAAAGAGGATGACAAAACTGTGGCGCAGGCTGCTGTTAGTGTGAAACCTGATATCAAACCGACAGATTCAAATTCATCTGTTCCTGAAAAAGAGACAAGCAAAGCGTCTAAGACTTTTGTTATTGCACTTTCTGTGGTGAGCATAATCGGGTTTTTGAGCATTATGTTCAACACTCTTTTTTACATAAATCTTGATGCTTACATGGGCACAGCATGGCTGATTACTCTCGGACTTGGACTCGTTTTTGAGACTTCAATAAAAGAGCTTAAGATGATAAAGAAGGTTGGATTAACTCCTGAAATGCTCGGAAAAATAACAATGGAGATTGTAGGGGGGATTGCAATCATTGCGGGAATTATCAGCCTTCCACAAATTAATTTGCAAAATCCGTCTTTCCTTGCGATTAAGGGGATAATAAGCATCCTTGGAATCATATTCATTATAATCAACACTTGGGTAACTGAAAGCGATTAAAATGAATGTGATTCTTATTTTTGCATGGGTCTGCGTGGCAATGATTGCCATGTCATTCTGGGAATCTTATGCTGAACAAAGAAACGCGTGGGATAAGGGTAAAGCAGGATGGAAAATAAGATTTGGAAAGTTCAAATTTACAGGATATCATTTTTATCTTTGGTATGTAATGATGCCCTTGCTGATTTCTCTGCCTCTTGTTGTTTATGGATTTGATTTAAAGCTTTTTGGAATTCTTGTTAGCGCATATTTCATAGGGAATGTTATTGAAGATTTCATGTGGTATGTTGTAAATCCCAAAGTCAAATTCAAAGAATTTTATGGCAAATTTTCAGATTATTATCCCTGGATAAGAATAGGCAGCAAAAAGATAATCCCCTTGGGTTACCTAACAGGCATTTTAATATCAGTTGCTTCCTGGTATTTTCTTTGGAGATAATTCTTGAAAATTTAAATAGTTCATAGGTTTTAAGTTTTCATGGACAAGGTGAAAAAAGAACATGAAAAGAAAATTCTGGACTTACATGAAAAGGCAATAGATTCTGAGAACTTTGAACCAAAACGCGATGAACATGGGATTCTTATAGGGGTGAAGAGTAAAAGCAACATAAAACGCGGGAGGAAATCCCGTTCTAAAGGAGCAGCTTTTGAATTGAAAGTAAGGAAAGATTTGGAAAGCAAAGGAAGAATTGTTGATAAATGGACAAATAATGTGGACCTTGAAAAGGGTGAGATTTTCGGAGCAAAGAGAAAATTCAATCCTTATTCAAAGATTATGTCCATAGGGACGGGATTTCCTGATTTTATTTCTATAAAACATGTGATGGGAGAAATGTATGGAGTCATAGGAGTTGAAGTGAAAACAAACGGCACGCTTTCAAAGATTGAAAAGGACAAATGCTGGTGGTATCTACAGAACAAAATCTTCTCTCAGATATGGATTGCAAAACCAGTGAAAAAAGGCAATCGTATTGAAGTCGAGTACGATGATTTTATAGAAAAATACGGAAAGAAATACAACAAAACTTAAATGTGGCTTTTTTCTTAAAAGAAAATAATGAACAGACTGCATATTGCATTTTTCATTTTTGTTTTTCTTTTAATGGGCATTTACGCACAATGCAATTCAACACAAGTGAATATAAACACTGCATCCGCTGCAGAGCTTGACAATCTTTATGGAATCGGACCTGCAAAAGCACAAGCCATAATTGATTACAGAAACATTACAAAATTTAACTCTGTTGAGGATTTGACAAATGTTTCAGGGATCGGGAGTGTTACATTGTCAAATATAAAAAGTCAGGGACTCGCCTGTGTTGGACAAGAAATTACGATTATCAAAAGCAATCAAACGCAAAACCAGACACAAGAAGAAAATCTAAGCACGCCAGTTAAAACAGTCTCAAGCGCAAATGCACAGCATCTCAAAAAATTGAGAACAGTAACTGCAAGCGTCATTGACCTTACTCCTGAAAATAATGATTCAAAAGATATAAAAAGTGGAAATGGTGTCTTGAGTTCAGGTAATTTGGCTGTTTATGGTTTTATTGCATTTGCTCTTGTTTTGGGAGGATTATTTGCTATGAAAAGATTAAAAAGGCCAAAAACCGAATTTGAACAATGAAAGAAAATCAGAAAATTGTTGCAAGAGTAATCCTTGAGATACTTGGAAAGCCAAAGGAACATGTTATCAACACTATGAAAACCCTTATTGAGCAAATGGGAAAGGAAGGAGGCATTAGGATTGTAAGACATGATATCAAGGAGCCAAGAAAGCTCGAAAAGAACCCCACTTTTGTGGGAAAAAAAGAAGGAGAATATCAGGCAGAAGTAACTGAAGAATTCTATATATGTTTCTCAGAAATTGAGATTGAACTTGAAAAAATGACGGACATGATAGTCCTCTTGTTCAAATACATGCCTGCGAATATTGAAATAATAACTCCCGAAGTTGTAGGACTTACGAACGGAGGCTGGAATGATATTTTAAGCGAATTAATACAAAAGCTTCATGGATATGATGAAGTTGCAAGAGTTTTGCAGGTTGAAAAATCAATTCTTGAGAATAAGATTAGAGCCTTGACTGAAAATGTTAAACAGCTTGAAGCCAAGAAACCTAAAAAGCAGAATAAAACAAAGGAGAAGAAAGAATGATTGACGGAGTAAATGAAACCAATATCACCTATGCAGGAATCTGGGGACCTTATGTTAACAGGGCTTACAATGCAGGCAAGAGAACAAGAGAATCCCTGGAAGCAGAGGCTGAAGAGGAATCAATAAAAGCCAGAAAAACCATTGCCCCTCTAAGGGAAACAGAAGGCAAAAAAGTAGACATTTACGCTTAATTTTTCTTTTTCTTAAGAGCTTCAATCGGGTTCATTGGTTTTTTTGCTTTCTTGTATTTTCTTATCAGGAAGTAAACAATAAACCCTACAAAGAGAATAAGCAGAATCCATCCGATTATTTTTCCTGCGTTGCTGTTGGTTTTTTGTGCAGTACATGTTGCCAGGCAACATTTCCCGTCTTCAGTGTTCTGTAAATCTCCAGTGCAAACCTGACCGCCAGTGCAAATAATTCCACCAACTTCTGCACAGCTTGGGAATAATGAACCGGAAGAAGAATTCTGTGAAGGCACATAACCCTTAGAGAAGTTCAGTAGTAGATTTATGTAAGCTGTTTCGTTTGTGGATTTTGCAATTATCTGACCTTGTGCAAAAGTTGCATTATCTCCTGAAGTTATATTCAGGACAATTTTTTCTGTAGAGTTTGCAGACAAATTCACTGAATCATTGATTACAGAGACGTATGGTTTTAAGCTGTTGGATATAGAAAAAGACACATTATCTATGTCGGTGATTCCGTAGTTTGAAACATAGAAATATCTTGTTGTGCTGGAATTTGTTGAAAGGGAGATATTTGCCTGAGAAGGTTCTATGGATAATGCAGGGATGTTTGAGACTGAAGTTGAATTCGAAGGCAGAAACACCGGAACTCTGTAAGAGGTATTAGCTGAAGATAAAACAGCTGCTAACTCTGAAAATCCGGATCCTGTTGCATCAAAGTGAATTTTTTTGGTTTGTCCAGGGTCAATTGAGATAGTCTCTGCAGAATTTGTGGTTGAAGTTTGGGAAGAACCTCCGCTGAAAAATCCAAAAAATCCTGTACTTTGGTTTTCAGGAGAATTTACAGAAGTTCCATTGTCGAGATAATATGAAACTGTTATTGTACTGCCAGAAAGACTCTGTGCATTTATGTAAAAACTCCCGCTTGTTTGTATAATTCCAGGGTTTATTGAAAAATCAGCTGTTTGGTTTGTTAGAGTGAAATTCTGGAAAACATCTGCTGTTTGGATTTTTCCGGCTTCATAATATTTTATGTTAACAAGTCTTAAGGAGTAATTCCCAGGAGAACCTGCAGACACTTGCCCATAAATGTAAAATTTATCTCCCTGTTTTTGAACGGTTGGAATAAATGAAACTCTTACATGCCCATTGTAAAGCAAAACATTTTGACTTTGAAGAGGATTTACAAAATTTCCCGAGACTTGCGCAATTAAAGTTTGCCCCTGACTCAAAGAAGAATCCATATTGATTTGAATCGCTGATATAAAGGGTATAAGCAAAAATAAGGATACCAACACAATTGAACGTCTCATATTTTAACTATAAAAATAGAGTTAATAAATTATTTGCCCATTTCTTTAAGCTTTTTCAATACATCGTTGACATCTGATGCAGACCTTGGTCTTGAAGGCATTGGTCTCCTCTGAGTCATAGAACGTGGAGGCATTGGCCTGGGTGGCATTGGTCTTCCAGGTCCGGGTCTGAACCCTCCTGGAGGTCTTGGGCCTCCTGGTCCAGGTCTTCCAGGTCCTTTTCCTTTTCCAGGACCTTTCTTAAACTTGCTCTTTATCTTTATCCAAATGGGCATAAGTCTCTTTCTGAATATTATCCCAAGTGCTGCAAGCAGTATCAGGATTACCAGAAGGATTATCCAGATAACACCTGAAGAACTTTTCTTGGTGCTTGGTTCACAACAGAACAGGCTTGCATCAGTACAGCTTTCGGAAGAGGATATTTGCTCGCTTCCTGAAACACATGAACTTCGGCATGTATATCCTGCACTTTCACAACTGCTCACTGTTGGTTGTACTGTTTCTTTACATGTAGCTCCAGCACCAACACAGCAAATTTGTCCATTAGTAGCATCAGATGCAGGTAAAGATTTCCCACCACTGCAAGTGTAACCACTTTGACACAACTGACCTTGTTGTTCTGGGCAAGTAAGGACCTTTACGGGTTGGTCACAGCAAACATAAGTCCCAAGATTACATGAATAGCTGCTGAGAACATTTCCATTTGCCTGTGTGTTACAACTAACCTGAGACATACAATAATAACCCGCAGAAGTACAGTCTTGGGTTGAAGCAGGTTGTGCTGTAGATCCTTCAAGTCCATACAACAAGAAAGAAGTGTCTGCTATTGAACCCCAACACCCGTCAGAGCCTTGGGTATTAACGAGCCAGTCTTCCGCGTCTTGTTTTTGCTGAACGCTTGATGCAGGTGTCAATGAAAATAAAGCGAGTGCTGTATCATGATAAGGGGTGTAGGGAGAACCTGTTGCACTCCAATAATTGTACTGGTTTACTGATATCTGAGAATTAAGAAGCGATTGCAAATAATCACTTGAACCTGTAAGATAATATAAAATTGCAGAAGGTAAATATTTGATGTTTGAAGAATCTCCTGAAGAAGTTGTCAAATATGGCAGGTAAGATGTTACATCCTGACCTTGGCTGTCCAATGCAAGTGCTGCCCACATTGTTGATTCGTAGTCACATCCTGATGAACCTCCAAAGCAATAGGAGTTTACAATGTCTGAGATAGGTCCGCCTGCACTTGCAGATTGGGTTGTCTTTGAAACATATACAGTGCTATCTCCTGACTTTTGATACAGTTTTGTTGTGGTGAATGGTTGGTCGCAGGTTGTTGTGAAGTTTACACCATAGCAGTCTGCAGGGTCTTTAATATGAATCCAATAATCATTGCTGTTATAACCCACTTCAAGGCAACTCCCAAGACTTCCTGAAGTTGTTATGGTTTTATCACTTCCCACAGAGAACTTCTGTGAGAATTTGTTTGAATTAACAGTATAAGAAATTGTACAAGAGGTCTGTGAATTGCTGTCGACCTGAATGTACCAATCTATCGAGGTTGTTGGCTGTTTGTTTGACAGGAGCCAGTCAACTGTATTGTTTGATGAAACTCCTGAGTTTTTGAGAGCAATGAGAGCCTGAGAGGTTGTCTTAACATCACATGAACCTGAAGAAGCTGAGGCCCAACATCCAGCACTTGTTTCTTTGCTCTGAATCTGGCTGGTACATTTGCCTGTTGCAAGAGAAGTGAATATTTTATCTGATATAGAAAGAGAGCTTGAAGAACAATCCCCCACCTTCGTGTTTATGCAGGAGTAAGCGCTGTCTATCTGGCTTTGATTAATTCCTTGCGCAAAAATTGCAGGCATAAAAGACAATAATAGCATTAACAATACAACAATAAACACGCCCTTTTTCATGCCAAAATCAGCCAACTCAAGTTTTTAAAATTATCCATGTTTTTTGTCTTTGGTTGGTTTTTCAGAATGCCTGAAATTTTTCTTTACCATATAACTCACAGGATTTTTTGTCCTAATTTCTTCTTCTGTTGGAATCACACCGATTCCCTTGTAATAATCTTTGTCAAAATTCGGAGGCATTACCGGAGGCTTTCTGTAACTCCATGTCAACTGGGTTCTTATGTAACCTTCCAAAATCGGAGGAGTATTTTTTTTGTTCCAATCAAAGATTCTTTTTTCTAGCTCTTCCTTGTCAAGATTAATAGACCTGAAAAAATTTATCAGAATGAACAAGGCTCTCTTCTTGCCATCTTTTATCCCTTTGAGAATTTTTTGTATTGAAGGGGGGAACTGTGACTCTGAAAGATTTTCAAACTTTATTGGCTTATTCTGAAATTCCCTTTTTACATTGGTTTTGGCCCCGTTAAGATTTTTGTCTTGGTTTTTCATCTTGTACCAATCAAGAGCTTCTGTAAAAAGCCTTGTTGCTTCTCCCTCTTTAGGGTTTGGCATAAATTCCTTTACAGAAACTTTTAATGGGTTGGCGTCAGTCATCTGGAAATCTTTCAATTCTTCTTTGCTTATTACAGCACTTGCCAGCGAGGTTTTTTCGTGAAGAGAATATGGCATTCTGAAAAGATGCCGCGGTGAAACAAGAACAAGGTCAGGCATGACTTCTTCAGATACCTGATAATCCCTGATGTATTTATTTGGCCGTGTTAAATCTGTTATTTTGTCAATCAAATCTGGTTTTGTAGTCTCCATTATAAATTCAACAACAATTCTTGCCAAGTCTGGGAACATATCTGAAGTTTTTATTTCATTAATCTCTTTGGGAATGGATTTCCATGGAATTATTATATGAAATCCTTTGCTTCCGGAAAATTTCAG
>CAZJIV010000021.1:0-2781 GCA_964546165.1 Candidatus Woesearchaeota archaeon | reverse complement strand
GTTATTTTTCGTATCTTTTCCTCCCTTGAACTAGGCACTTCAGACATATAAAATATTGATGAGAAATATTTATATAATTACTCTATCCTTGAAAACAACAATACTTAAAAGAGACTCCCCTTATTAATATAAAATGCTGTTCAAACTTGACAACCCTGCTTTGATAGTAAAGGCTATTGATGTAATTTCTGAACTTGTTACAGAGGTAAGGATGAAAGTCAATGAAGCAGGAATAAGCATAACTGCAATAGACCCTGCTAATGTTGCAATGATTAGCTTTATGATTCCAAAAAGCTCTTTCTCACAATTTGAGACAGACAAAGAAACCTTGGGAATAAATCTTGACAGCCTCAAGAAAATTTTGAGAAGATGCGGCTCGGGCAGTTCTGTAATCTTTGAGAGGAAAGGAAACCTTCTGAATATCCAAATTCAGGACAGAATAAAAAGAAACTTCACATTAAATCTTATAGAAGTGGAGCGTGAGGAAAAAGAAATTCCAAACCTTAAATTCACCACCGCTGTGAAACTTAATTCTGTTGATTTCATAGACTCTGTTGAGGACTGTGCTGTTGTTTCAGACGCCTGCTCTTTTTTGATAAGAGACAAAAGTTTTGTTATTGAGTCACGTGGATTGAATTCCGCAAGGTCCGAATTTTCAGGAGATGAAGCAGAGATTACAACAGAGGTTGAAAATTGCAAGTCGCGTTACAGTCTTGAATATCTCCAAAAATTCATGAAAGGCTCCAAACTGATTGATAAAACAATTCTGAAGTTTTCGGATGACCATCCATTAAGAATGGATCTTAAATCTCCTGCACTTGAATTGAGTTTTATTCTCGCTCCAAGAGTTGAGACTGTTGATTAATTCCCTTTTTAATAAACAAATTTATAAGGAAATAAATTCTATTTAGAACATGGAAAAGAGGGGACAGGTTGCACTTTTTATAATCCTTGGAGTTGTGGTCGTTGCAGGGATTTCTGTTGTTGTCTTGATGTTCACAAACCAAATTCCAAATATTGCAACTCCTTCAGGAACAACTGACGCCGAGAGATTTTTGGCGCAATGCATCAGCCAGAAAATTAATCCGGAAATTTCAAACCTTACAATTAATGGGGGTGCTTTTCAGCATCCACTAAATTTAACATTCCAGTTTGATCCAAACCAGGATCCTGTTGTGGTTCCTTACCTATGTTACACGAGTGAGGCAAGTATGACACCATGCATAAACCAAAATCCTTTTATTGTTGAAAGTTTCACGGCAAATCTGAAGAAGTCAATGGAGCAGCATCAGGATGTGGAAGGATGCTTCAACGACCTCGTGGCAAGTCTTAAGACTCAAGGTTATGAAGTCACAGAAAAGTATAATGATTTTAACCTAAATATTAATTACAGTTCCATTTCGGTGAATGTTGATGCTCAGCTCACGTTGACAAAAGGGAGTACAGAAAGATACAACAAGTTCAAAATAATCATTCCTATGGATAAGTATGGAATTTATAATTTGCTTTGGACTGTGCAGGATATTCTAAATAGCGAGGCGACAGGGTGTGGAATTTTTACAGATTATACAACAGCATATCCAAATTTTAAAGTTAATGACATAATCGATACTATTGATAAATCCACAATATTTGTTGTAAGCGACAAGGCGAACAGATACACATTCAGGTTTGCTACAAGGGGGTGCTTAGCCAACAGATGATAATCAAGAAATTGCAAGCAGAAAAAAAGGGGATAATAATTTTTGCTGTGTTTTTGCAAATTATCCTGATGGTAATGTTTACACCCGCAAACAGTTATCATATTAGCAGAACATCTGAACTTCTTGGAGCAGTCACAGAAGTCTCGTCAGGAGATTCTTTTGTTTCAAAAGTTCTTTCAGATGTCGGAAGTCTTTTGATTGGTTTTCTCACAATAAAACAATTTGGAGTTGTGAGCGCGGCATCCAATTACTGTTGTGAAAAAACACTTAGTGGACAATGGTGCCAGAGCAACCAACCCGAATCCCAATGTGTAGGGTCTCCATATGAGAAACAGGGAGGAGTGGAATGTTCGCAAACAAGTTTCTGTGGAAGCACTTCGTTGGGTACCTGTATTACCCAATCAGGGACCTGTTCATCAGGGTCTACAGAAACGCAGTGCAAACAAGGGGGCGGGACATGGAACAGAGATAATAACCCCGCACACATTCTTCAATGCACCTCTGTATGCTGCAATCTCCAGGACAGGACAAAAGAATGGATGCCCCAGCCAGTATGTCAAGCAGAAGGCGGAAGCCCAGACACAACAATAACAGACCCAAATAGATGTTTTGTTCCGTCTGAGGACAAAGGAGCATGCATGTTTTCAAACAAGGATTGCAGGTTCACAACTGTTGCTGATTGCAAGAGTCAAGGAGGTGTTCACTTTTATTCAAAATCTCTATGTACAAATCCTGCACTGGGAGCCAACAACAAACCAACAACAAATACAATTTGCAATCCAGATAATGGAAATGTTTATTTTGTGGACAGTGAAGGGCAACAGGCGAATATCTACAACTCACAAAAGACCTACGACATAGATCCAAATTATTGGAACAGTGTGATTAGTCTCTCTGATCCCTCCATATGCAACGGAGACCCAAATACGGGAAATCCAGCGCAATGCGGGCTTTGCAACTCTCCAAGTTCTTCAACCTGTTCTCAGATCCCAGCAAGCGCACAAGACCAGCCAAACTATGGACATACAATGTGTGTTAAAACAACCTGTGACATAACCAATGCTCCTGATTTTCCTTC
>CAZJIV010000020.1:9343-10751 GCA_964546165.1 Candidatus Woesearchaeota archaeon | reverse complement strand
TTTTTTGTTAATCTTTTGTGCAAATATCGCAGTTTTTGGAAATTCTTTTGTCCTGTAATCTGTGGAAATCACAGAGAGCTTTTGATTTCCTCATCATGACACATAAACTGTAAATTTCTTCAATTATGTCTTTCTTTTTTTCCATAATCTCTTTTGCAGCTTCCTCTATTTTTTTCTTTGCGTCTTCAGAGAATTTGATTTCATTTCCCCTTTTTGATTTGAGATATTGTGAAATTGCTGCCTCTGTGATCCCAAGGCATTCTGCTGCTTTCTTTTGCTTTAAGCCATATTCCTTTATGAACGTTTTTGCAAGCTCTCTTCTTAATGCAGGAATTAGATACCAAACTTCAAGTTCCTGTGGCATGACATTTTTCATGTATGGAATAAAACATAGAGATATTTAAGTCTTTTTGAAATTTTTTTGATAAGCATACCAAAATCCTTAAAAATTGTTAACCATAGTTAATTTAATGGAACAGGAGAGTTTAGAATTGGACAGAAATATATTTGACCATTACAATCCAGAAGATTTGAAATTTAGGGCTGAGGCAGGTTTGACAGAAGAACTTGTGAGACAGATTTCCAAGGATAAAAATGAACCTGAATGGATGCTTCAAAAAAGGCTTCTTGGTTTGAAAATTTTCAACAAAAAACCGGTTCCCACATGGGGCCCTGACCTTTCTGATTTGAATCTTGATGAAATTCACTTTTACATGAAACCAAATGCTTACAAGAATTCAAAAAGCTGGGATTCTGTTCCGGAAGACATAAAGAGGACTTTTGACCGTCTCGGGATTCCTGAAGCTGAGAAGAAGTCACTTGCTGGTGTTGGAGCGCAATATGAGTCTGAAGTCATTTACCATAATTTAAAGAAGAGCCTTGAGGATAAGGGAATTGTCTTTCTTGATATGGATGAAGCGGTTCAAAAATATCCTGACATGGTAAAAAAATATTTTATGACAAATTGTGTTTCTCCTGCATTGCACAAGTTTTCTGCACTGCATTCTGCGGTTTGGAGTGGTGGGACTTTTATTTATGTACCAAAGGGCGTGAAAGTTGAGATGCCTTTGCAGGCTTATTTCAGAATGAATGCGAAGAAAGGCGGGCAGTTTGAACATACTTTGATAATCGCTGATGAAGGTTCTGAAGTCCATTACATCGAAGGCTGTTCTGCCCCGTTGTACTCTGAAAATTCACTCCATGCCGGTTGTGTTGAGATTCATGTTTTGAAAAATGCAAGGGTAAGATATTCCAGCATAGAAAACTGGAGCAAGAATACTTACAATCTTAATACTAAGAGAGCAGTTGTTGATGAGAACGGAATAATGGAATGGGTTAACGGAAATATGGGAAGCAAGCTTACAATGCTTTATCCCTGCAGTGTGCTTAGAGGTGAAGGTTCAAAGAC
>CAZJIV010000020.1:0-9243 GCA_964546165.1 Candidatus Woesearchaeota archaeon | reverse complement strand
GCAAGCTTACAATGCTTTATCCCTGCAGTGTGCTTAGAGGTGAAGGTTCAAAGACAGACTACATTGGAATTGCTTATGGTGGTAATGGGCAAAATCAAGACACGGGATGCAAGGTTTATCATTTTGCTCCAAACACAAAGTCAAATGTTATCAGCAAGAGCATAAGCAAGGATGGAGGGATTACTTCATATCGGGGACTTGTTGAGATAAAATCAGGGGCGAAGAATTCCAAGGCTTCTGTAAGATGTGACGGCTTGATGCTGGATAATAAAAGCAAGGCAAAAACATTTCCAAGCATGGAGGTTTCTGAAGATGATGTTGAAGTGGCACATGAGGCTGCCGTTGGGAAAGTTGGAGAAGAACAATTATTCTATTTGATGTCAAGGGGCTTAAGTGAGGAAGAAGCAACAAAAATGATAGTCGCAGGATTTATAGAGCCTGTTATTAAGGAATTACCCATGGAATATGCAATTGAATTAAACAGGTTGATTGAACTCGAGATAGAGAATTCTGTTTGTTAATATGAACCCGTTATACAAAGAACATTTGATAGAACTTTATTCAAAGAAAGATAAGTTTGGAGAGATTAAAGACAAGACAAAAGAAGTAAGGCACATAAATCCTGTCTGCGAGGATGAAGTTATCATTGATGTCAAGATTGAAAATGGCCATGTTCTAGAAGCAAAATTCAGGGGAAAGCTTTGTTTTATCAGCACTGTTTCTGCTGAAGCGCTTATGGAGAATATATTGGGAATGTCTGTGGACGAAATTAAAAGATTAAAAAAGGAAGATATTGACAGGTTTTTGGGTGTTGAGATAATTTCAACGAGGACTGCATGTGAGTTATTGCCTCTTGAGGCCCTTAAAAAATTATGAAAATGGAAACTGAACTTTTATACCAAAAAGATTCTTATCTTAAAGAATGGGAAGCAAGGGTAATCTCTGTTAGTGGTGAAGGAGAAAAAGAAGGAAAGTTTGTTGCCCTTGATAAAACTGCATTTTATCCCACGGGCGGAGGACAGCCAAATGACACAGGTATTATAAAAAGAGAATCTGACGGCAAAGAATTCAAAGTTGTTTATGTTGGGAAATTCTCCGGAAGCGTGAGCCATGAAGTCTCTGAATCTGGTTTGAAAGAAGGAGACCTTGTGAAATGTAGAATTGACTGGGGCAGAAGATACAAACTGATGAGAATGCACACAGGAATTCATGTTTTAAGCGAGGTCATTTTTAGAGGAACAAATGCTCTTGTTACGGGCGGACAATTGGGAGAAGACAAATCAAGGATGGACTTTGCAATTGAAAATTATGACCGAGAAGAAATTTTGAAGTATATTAAGGAAGCAAATGAAATACTTGCAAGAGATTTGCATGTTAAAGTTGATTTTCTTCCAAGAGATGATGCTCTGAAAATCCCACAGATATCAAAACTTGCCAAGGGACTTTTTGACCACCTTGAAATTGTAAGAGTTGTTTCAATAGGTGATTTTGATGTTCAGGCTGATGGAGGAACACATGTTCATTCAACAAAAGAAGTCGGAACAATAAGGCTTTTGAAAATCGACAATCGCGGAAAAAATAACAGGAGGATTTATTTTGAATTGGAAGATGGCACTGGTTGAAATTGAAGATTTGCATGTTTCGATAACTGTTGATGACAAAGAAAAGGAAATTCTGAAGGGCGTTAATCTGAAATTGGAAACAGGAAAGATTTATGCTCTTATGGGTCCCAATGGTTCCGGGAAGACAAGTTTGTCAAATGCTTTCATGGGACACCCAAAATATAAGATTACAAAAGGCAAAATACTCTTTGATGGGGAAGATATTGCTTTAATGAGTGTTGATGAAAGGGCTAAGAAAGGAATCTTTTTATCATTTCAGTACCCAAGGGAGATTTCCGGAGTTAGCATGTCAAATTTTATGAAAACCGCTTATAATTCTGTAAATCCTGAAAAGAAACTTTCATTGCTGGAATTTCATGAAATGTTAGGAGAAAAGGCTAAGTTGCTTGATGTGGATGATTCTTTTCTTGAAAGATATCTTAATGAAGGTTTCTCAGGAGGGGAGAAAAAGAAGTCTGAAATTTTGCAATTGCTTACATTGAATCCTAAGTTTGCGATTCTTGATGAGACTGATTCAGGGCTGGACATAGATGCTTTGAGAACTGTTGCAAAGGGTGTGAATACCTTTACAAAGGATAAAGATAAATGTGTTTTGATAATAACCCATTACAATAGGATTCTTGAGTATATTCAGCCTGACAGAGTTTTTGTAATGAAAGACGGAAAGATTGTTCTTGAAGAAGGCAGAGATTTTGTAAATCACATTGAAGAGAAAGGATATAGTTGGATAACTGACGAAGAAAATGAAAAAGAAGCCATTACACCGGAGACAAAATGATTAGGATATTCAAATCAAAAATTAATGAGATAAAGAACATTACAAATGAGCTCAAAGTTCTAAAATTGTCCGCTCCGGAGGATTTTGAATTTAAGGCAGGGCAGTATTTGTCTTTGAGCGTTTTCAGGGAGGATGGTGCTAAAATAAGGAGACCTCTTTCAATTGTTAATCCTCCTGTCAATAACAAAGAAATTGAATTTTGCGTCAAATTGATTAAAGGAGGTTTGGCCTCAGAGTTTCTGAGAAAAGCGAAAGAAGGGCAGGAAGTTGAACTCTTTGGACCTGCAGGAAAATTTGTCTTGGATTTGAATGGGAAAGATAAGGACAAGGATTTGATGTTTATTGCTTCAGGTGTTGGAATTGCACCTTTTGTTGGTATGGTTGAGAACCTTTTGAATAATGGTTTTAAGAAAAAAATAATTTTGCTGAAATCTGCGAGAACTGAAGCAGACACGCTTTATGAAAAAGAATTTGGAAAGATGTCCAGAAAATACAAGAATTTCAAATTCTACAATGTTTACAGTAGGCCCAAGGGAAAGATTGAAAATAAAGGTTATTTACAGGATTTTTTAGAAAAATACTTGCCTGAAGGATTCAAGGGAAATTTCTATATATGTGGTTTGCAGGAAATGATAAACTCTGTTGGTGACAAACTCATTGACAAGGGCTTTAGTGAGGAACAGATTTTTTACGAGAAGTTTGATTAATTGCAGAACAGATTTCTTTTTAAAGTTAGGTTGAGGAGTGCTTTTATGGATTTTGGAGACCTTTACAAATTGCAGACTCCTTATGACAGACTTAAGGAAAGTGGGAAATCTGAATGGTCCTTTTTGATTTTAGAGTCTTTGTTGAAAGAATGGTTTAATGATGGAAACAAGCCTGTCCCGCTTAATGTACTTAAATCTTCAATGCCAATTGACTATAAAATAAGATTCTGGACTAGTTTGGTTGATTTGGTTTCAAACGATTATGCGAAAACTTCCGGGAATCTTGGAACTAGCGGTTATGTGACACCCACTACGAGAGGTGTGATGTTTTACGAGGAGATTTATGCAGTAAATGCAGGAAAAGTTGATTGGAAACACAAAGAATTAAGACCTTTAAGCGAATTCTAGAATTTTACTCTTCTGAATAGAAGGGCACCTATGGTAATCATTATGACGACAAACCCTCCCAGTGCTGCAAGGCATATTAAAGGATTTATTGATGACGCGCCCAAAAGACCATATCTTATTCCTTCAACACCATAAGTTAATGGGTCAAAGTATGTGATTATTTTAAGCCATTCCGGAACAGAGGTTAGCGGATAGACTGCTCCCGAGAGCCCAAATATCGGAAATATGACGAAGTTTATTATTAACTGGAAACCGTTCATGTCTTCCATTCTTGAAGCTATTGCGATTCCAAATGCCGTGAATCCAAGCCCAATCAGTATCATGAATCCAAATGCTATGAAAAATCCAACAATGCTGTGAACAGGGAATGCAACAAGAGAAGCTATGACCATAACCAATATTCCCTGTATGAATGCAGTGCTTGCCCCTCCTATAGTTTGTCCAAGCATTATTTGCAATCTTGAAACAGGCGCTACAAGAGTTTCTTTGAGAAATCCGAATTGCTTGTCCCAAATGATTTGGATTCCTGCAAAAACAGAAGCGAATAAAACAGATATTGCTACGATTCCGGGACCAAGAAATCCAGCATAGCTCCCGCCGTTTCCACCCATTATAGAGTCAAGACCAAATCCCACGATAACAAGAATAAAAATTGGAAGTCCGAGGCTTCCTATTATTCTGCTTGGAGAACGGAAGTAACGCTTCATGCTTCTTAGCCAAATTGTAAAGATTCCGTTCATCATCTTCTCCAACCTCCGTGCCTGAATCTCATACGGTCTTTGGAACTTGCTTCCTCTTCATAAATTGTTTTGCCTGTGAAATAAAGAAATACATCTTCAAGTGTTGGCTGGTGCATTGAAATTGAGTCTATTGGTATTTTCTCTCTTTCGGCAACTTTTACAATTTCTGCTATGTGCTTTTCTGAGTCTTCTAAGTTAATTGTAATGCTTCCATCGTGTTCTTTGATACTCCTTATCCAAGGGAATGATTTTATTTTTAGGTGTATCTTGTTATGCTCTTTTGATTTTATTGTGATAATATCTCCGCCAATGCTCTCTTTGAGTTCTTTCGGAGTTCCCATTGCAACTATTTTTCCCTTGTTTATTATTGCCACATGGTCGCAGAGCTTATCTGCTTCATCCATATAATGGGTTGTCAGAATAATTGTGACTTTTTTCTCGCGGTTCAGATTTTTTATATAATCCCATATATAATTTCTAGTTTGTGGGTCTAGACCTATTGTGGGTTCATCAAGAAAGAGAACTTTTGGGTGATGGAGCAAACCACGTGCGATTTCAAGCCTTCTTCTCATTCCTCCTGAGAAAGTTTTCACAAGATTCTTTTTTCTGTCCTGAAGTCCTACAAGTTTGAGCAATTCATTAATTCTCTTCCTCTTTTCTTCTTTTGGAACATTGTATAATCTTGCATGAAGGTCCATATTTTCATAGGCTGTGAGCTGGTCATCAAGGCTTGGGTCCTGAAAAACAATTCCTATTGAGTGCCTTACCCCATCTTCATTTTTTACTATGTCAAAGTCATTTATTTTCGCAGTCCCGGATGTTGGTTTTAGAATTGTTGACAGCATAGAAATTGTGGTTGTTTTGCCTGCACCGTTTGGTCCGAGGAGTCCAAATATTTCCCCTTCTTTTATCTCGAAAGATATCTCATCTACCGCGGTAAGTTCTCCAAATTTCTTTGTGAGCTTTTTTACTTGTACAGTTTCCATTGTCACCTAATTTAAATTTGAAAGTCTCTGATGTAACTTTACACTTTATCGAAAAAGCAGAACCCTTTTTATATTTTATTTTTATGATGCTCCTGATACCATATAAGGATGGTAAACGACCGGTGGTTGATAATATTGTTGCTGTGTGGGTGTTTGTGTGTTTGCCTGAGTATTTGTTGTTGGGGTCTGTGCGCTTGATATTTGATTCTTGTTTGTTGTAGGTGCAATATTGTTCACAGAATTTTGGTTTATTGAACCTATGAGAATTATGCTTCCCACTATCAATATGAAAAGTACAATTGATATCCCTACGGCTTTTCTTAGTCTCTTAAATCTCATCTAAAATCGAAAACCTCCTCGTGAATATTACTCTTTTTTATTCCCAAGACCAAAAGTCTATTTATGATTTCTTCCTTAAATTTTGGAGGACCGCATATAAGAATTTCCTTGTTTTCCAAATTTCCTGATGTTTTAATTATGTCATCAACTTTTATGTAACCTCTTTTTGAAGTGTCCCATGGCAGGAATCGGAAGTTTTCTATGTCGTGCGATTTGATTAAATCTTCAACTATGAAATCAGTTTCATTTTTGTATGTGTAATACAGATCTATTTTGCTGTTCTCTATTTTCTGTTCTGAACGAAGATCTTCTACCATGCCTATGAAAGGCGTTATTCCTACGCCTGCCGCAATCCAGACCTGGTCCTTTTTTTCAAAATTTCTGAAATTGAATTTTCCGTAGGGCCCTTCAATGGAAATTTTATCTCCTATTTGCAAATTATCTATTTTTCCTGTATAATCTCCAAGTTTTTTTATTACAACTCTTATTGTGTTGTCTTCACTTTTTGATGCTATAGAGAATGGATGTGCTTCGCGAATAAGATGTTCATTATAAACACGCAGGAAGATGAACTGGCCGGATTTGTAACTTATTGGTTTGTGTTCTGGTGTCATGTCGAGTATCAGGCTATTATTTTTCAGTTTGATATCTTTTATTCTGTAAACTGCATTTTTTGTCGAACGATTTTTCAGAAACAGGCTGTAAAAGAACGAACTTAATCCGATTACAGACACGATTGCCGCAAACACATAATATCCATTAAAGATGTTGTCTACAGAAACTGTTCCGCGAACCATGAACATATGAAGAACAGCAAATGCGAAAATCAATCCCATAAATTCATGAGTGAATTTCCATTTGTGATATTTCATTTTACTGAAGAGTGTTATGTAAACAAGTATCATTAGCCCGGTTAGTGCGATTATTCCAAAGTTTGTTGACCAGTAGGAACCGGGAAGAAGATAATTTGCTGCCAGGGCTATGTTTGAAGGAATTTTATTCAGGACAAGAAAGATTGGATGTGAGAGAGCAAGTATTAATGCACTTCCCCCCATTATTCCATGAACTATGTAAACCTTGTCAAGACCTCCAAAGATATTTTCAATGAATTTCATTCTTGTGGAAAGAACAAAAGTCAGAGCCATCATTGTTATTGCTGTAAGCCCGAATATCTCTCCAAGACTGTGCGTTGATGAGCCATAATTATGAAATTCTTCTGAACCGCTTCCGAGCATGAACCAAAGTATTGTTGGCGTTGCAATCAACAGGAGCAATACAAAAACTCCCGCAAAGGTTCTTGCCTGTTGTTTCATTCTTTTATTATCTCCTGAAAATTATTGTAATAACGGGGTTTTAAGTCTTCCTTCAAAATCATGATTTTACAATCTTTGAATTTTTTGATTATTCTGCTCCTTTCATTATCATCTGAAACGAAAAGTGATGTTGCGATAACATCTGCATTTTCAAGCTTGTTTGCGAGCACAGTTATAGAAATAGCATCATTGCTGTTTAATATATGGGATTTTTCATGTTTCCCGTAAAATTGCCTATAATCTCCCGAGGTTGCAATACATTGATTTTTTATTTTTATTTTCATGATGGAGGTTCCGGGTTTTCGTGGATTTTCTATTCCTATTATGTGCCCAAGGTCTCCTGAGAAGATTATATCTCCACGCGAATTTATTATGAAACTCTTTATTCCTTCGGCTTTCAAAAAGTCTGCAACTTTATCTGTTATGTAACCTTTTGCAATACTTCCTAAATCTATCATTATGTCGGGATGTTCCAGTGATACCCTTCCAAATGAAATTTTTATGTCCCTGTAGGAACAATTGAGTCTGTTTTCTTCTTTTTGTGTTTTCCTTTGGAGAATCTGCTTTCCGAGTGTTGGGTCGTATTTTCCGCCTGTGAGCCTTGAGAATTTAAGAGATTTTTTCAAAACTTCAAGAAGTTCTTTTGAAACTTTCATACTGCGATTTTTGTTCAGTTTTGATAGTTCACTTTCTTCATCAAAGAAATTGAAGATTTTCTGAAGTCTGAGAGCTTTAGAATATGTTTTATCTATAGCATCTTTAATGTTTTTTGGGGGATTGTATACTATAATTGATATTTCACCGCCAAATAACTTTCTCTTAAAAGTTACAGAATTCATAAACTAGAACCTGTAAATTAATTTAAAAGGATTGTGGATGTTTAGTCTTTTTTCCAATCAAAAATAAAAAATAAAAGAAACAGAAATAAAAAAATAAAATAAATTTATTGTCCGATGGCTGCTGTTAAAGCACTTGATGAAGGCGTAACTGACTTCCCATCAACAAAGAACTGTGGTGTTGCTACCTGGAATCCAGCCTTCTGAACATCTGTCATTGCCTGATTTACCTGATCCAATGTATCATTGTTTTCAAGGCAACTGTTGAACTTAGCTGTGTCAAGTCCAGATATTGTTGCAGCAATTTTTTCAAGGTTTGGAACACTATATTTGCCTGTGTCCTCCTGTGGTCCATCACTTGCACCATAGATTGCATCATGCATATCCCAGAATTTGCCCTGTTTTTCAGCACAGAATGCAGCCTGAGCAGCGCTTATAGATTCCTGTCCAAGGAATGCCAAAGGCACGAAGATAAATCTTATCTTCCCCTGCTGAGCCAATTGTTCCATTGTCTTTGCCGAGCCTATCAAGTCTCCATACTGGCTTGCGTATTGGCTTGTCCAATTTGGAAGTCCTGATGCAAGAGCACAATATGGGCACTGGAAGTCTGCAAGTTCTATAACTGTGTGGGCTGCGTTAGCAGGTCCAAGTTCTGGATACAAATTTGAGTTTGCAGTAATGATGCTTGTGTCAACATTTCCGCCTGATCCAGAATTAGTATTTGCAGTTGTTCCTGTGTTTGTGTTCGCATTGTTTGTGTTGGCTACTGCGTGTCCCCCGATTCCAAATCCTCCGGTGAACATGCTTACAACAAGCAATGCCAAAAGGACAAAGACAGAACCTTTCCAAAGAGAATCCTTCTTTATGGTGATAGTTTTTGCTTCACCCTTATGATGCTCTTCATGTTCATGCTTTTCTTTTTCTTCACTCATTTTTTTAACCCCCTTTCAGCAGTTTGTTATTTAGGGACATGAATAGGGCTATTTATATCTTTTTATACTTTATAGACATTAAATCTATCCTGCCTTTTTCTTGTCAATTGCTATTGGGACTTCGCAAACTATGCCTTTGTTTATATCTCCTGAGATTTTGTAAATTGAGAAGAGCATTACTAATGCAGAGATTATTACAAGACCAAAACCGTTGAAAGGTAGGAAGTTTACCACCGCAGAGCTTAGTCCAAGGACTGAAAGGATTCCTATGCTGCATGCAGGGCAACCTGGAGCAAGAATGCCAAGAAAGATTCCCAAAGATACTAATGCATTGGTTTTTCCTGAAGCCGTTTTTATCATCTTTGTTCTATAAGCTATTAAACTAAACAATATACCAAATAAAATGCTTATTATAACCAATGCAATAAAAAATCTTGTTGCAAAAAATCTTGGATAGCTGGCCATAAATGAAGGAAACAGAGAGAGCATTGTGAGAAATCCTTTATCTTTCATAAGGGTTATTAAAGTTTTGAAGTTCGCAAAGAAGATGTCAAGAATGTAGAAGATTAATGCGAAAATAAT
>CAZJIV010000019.1:0-11551 GCA_964546165.1 Candidatus Woesearchaeota archaeon | reverse complement strand
TCAAACTCTTCCCCTGTCACATCTTGGGTTTGCGCTTCTCCATTTGCAACAAATGAGACTCTTACAGTATATGATTGGTCTGTGCTTGTTGATTCTCCTGTTAAATCAAATGTATTTCCCCCTGAGAATGTTGCAGCTGCAACACCTGAATCAAGAGATTCAACACCTGTGTAAGTTACATTAACAGTATTTCCACTGCTATCTGTTGCAGTTGCTGGAAGAGTTATCCCTGTATATGTCTGCCCTTCATCAAGGTTTTGCAGGTAATTGCTCTGTATAGAACTTAAATCAAGTGTATACTCTAATTTTGGGGGTGTCGGTTTTGGAGGGCTTGGGATAACAGGATTTGGGCATCCAAAAAATCCTAAACTTGCAAGTCCGAGAACTCCTGCTCCCAGTACTTTTGTAAGTCCCTGTCTGAATTTGCTCTTTTTCTTTGCGCGCACAAGTGTTTCTGGAGTATGCTTTGTCATATAATATTCTTCAGAATCCAAGATAGGAGTATCATTTCTCAAGACCCTTTTTTCAAGCATTTTTGTCATAAAAATATACTTTTTTTGTATTTATAAATTTTGTGAATTGTAGTTCCTATCTGATAGTAACAAATTATAAATATGGCTAGACTGCCTGCTCAAGCTTTATAAATTTCCCAGATTTCCTTTAAAAATGAAGAAAATACATGACTATTCGATAAACCTTGACAAGGAAAGTGAGAAACAGTTTAGAGAATGTTACTCTCAGAATTTTGTCCTAGAGGCAGCTCTAATGCCCGACGCTCACATGGGCTATGTGGCTCCAATTGGTTCTGTTTTTATAACACGCGATTTTGTGGTCCCAGCATGGGTTGGATATGACATTGGATGCGGCATGATTGCGGTGAAAATCAAAGGAAAGAATATACTTGAAAAAGTAAAGTCAAACAAAGAGAAAATTTACAACTCAGTCAAAAAGGCAGTTCCAATGGGGCTTGGCCAGATAAACAAAAAACATGAAATTTCCAATGAAAGCAGAGAAAAATTGAACGAACTTCTGAAAGAATTCGAATCAAAGCCACACGACAAATCAATTTATCAATTCATAAAATCCGTTTCCCTGAGAGATTTGGGGACTCTCGGAGCAGGCAACCATTTTATTTCTTTGAATGAAGAAGAAAATCAGAAAAACAAAAATTTTGTTTGGCTTGTAATTCACTGCGGTTCTCGTGGTTTGGGACACAGAGTCGCAAAAAAATACATGATAAAAACTTCTGGAAGCGAAAAAAACTTTGAAAAAACATTTCCCCTAAAGATAAATTCAGAAACTGGAAAAGAATACCTCAACATACTGGATTTTGGACTTGAATACGCTTTGCTGAATCGTATTGAAATAAGCAGAAGAATTGAAAAAGCATTGGGAGAACTTTTTAAAGAAAAAACAAAGTCATCTCTTTGGGTAAACAAAACTCACAATCATGCACTCCCCGAGAGAGAAAATCTTGTGCACAGAAAAGGTGCAACCCCTGCTAAAAAGGGAGAGAGGGGAATTATTCCCGGAAATATGAGAGACGGTTCTTTCCTTGTAGTCGGGAAAGGAAACAAAAAATTCCTGAATTCTTCTTCGCATGGTGCAGGGAGGGCAATGTCCAGAACACAGGCAAAAAAAGAGATAAATCCTGAAGAATTGAAAAAAGAAATGAGTGGCATAAAAACAAATCTTGTCATCGAAGAAGCTCCTGAAGCATACAAAAATATTTTCGAGGTAATGGAAAAGCAAAAAGCCTCTGTAAAAATTCTGAAACACTTAAAGCCGATAATAAACTGGCAGGAACCTTCAGGGCATCATTCATCGGAGAATTAAATTTTAGACAATCATTTTGTATTTCTTTGGATTTTTGAAATACTGCCTTGCGGCTATTGTCCACAACTGAGGATCGCATCCACCCCCCTTGAATTTTCTGCCTTTTGGTGTGTCTATTATTTCATAGACTTCTGGATTTGAACTAAGATGTTCCTTTATTCTTGAACTAACATTGTCAACTTTTCTCAGACCAAATTTTTTTGCTCCGATGTTTATTATTGCCTGTTCAAAGGGCCATAGGGTAATGGAATGGTAGGGGTCTCCAACACGATTTGTATCTTTGTCAGACAAACACCTGTAACCAAATTGGGTCTCAAGTTCTTCGGAGTTTTTTACAATCCCATCAAGCATCTCCGGCTGAAGGTCTTCTGAATTGAGGTAAAATAGTGCATGGAGCGAATCAGTGCTTATTGCATTTATTTTTCCTTTCTTATCGATAGCCATGTGAAAATCCCTGCGCCTCCTGTTGTAAAGTTTCCTTATAAGATATCTCTTCATCTTGGAAATTATTTTTAATATCTCTTCATCTCTAAGCAAAAAATAAGCGCTCCTTAAACCTCTTAAATTTTGGACATGTGCAAGAAGGTAAACCACAGGAAATTTTGGAATTCCTTCAACCCTGTCAACAATTTCCGAATCTTTCCAGTATGTGACTCTCAGAGAAAATTTTTCAGCCCCGCAGAATTTTGGTGATTCAATAAAAGCCCCATGTTTTATGTGGCTTTTGATATAATTTACTGCAGAATGAATATGCTCTTTATGGGCTATTGCAAGTTCTTTGTCATTAGTCATTCTTTGGTAAACTTCATGTCCAATAAGAAACATTGCAGTGCTGTCTGAGGCGTTAAACTCCGGCGAGAGTCCACGCCTGTTAACCGCAGGGTATTCATGAAATATTTTTCCTGGTTCTTCTCCTGTAAATTTGTCTTTTTTCTTTCCCTGCTTAAGTGCGCAGAAATTTAATTGATTTTTCATCATATCCATGTTTTGCATCAGTGTTGCAGAAATTATTGCATCTCTTGAAAAATTCCTCGGAAAACTAGGAACCCCTGCACCGTAAAGTTGATGCCCTTCTATGTTTATCTTAAGTTTATCAATATCCCTCATATTTTAACACCTCTTTAATATCCATACAAACCGCCTTTATTTTTATTATTTTTGAATTCTAACTGTTTCTGCTCCAGCAATAAATCTTTAGTTTTACAGGATTATAGTCTGTAAAGTTGGCTGTTATCAATGTATCCTGAACATAAATGTTTGACTGAACATTTCCCCAAAAAGTACATGGGTCCTGAACTTGACAAAGTTGCGCCTCACAGGTAAGCGAGTCAGGAGTTTGAGCATCAATAAAATCTCTCAATGTTTGTGGAAAATTAACTTGGCTATCATAATTCACAGGAACCTTTGAGGAAAGAATTTCTGCTCTTATGCTGTTGTTTAATTGTATTGCTCTGATAAGATATGTCTCAGAATTGTAAATTCCTGAATATTCATTCTGCTGGGTTGGAATGCTTCTGTTAATTACAAGTATAACAACCACTATTACAAGCACTGCTGCAAAAAACGCTTCCACGATTTTTATCCAACCTTTTTTGTTTAACCTTACCATGTGAGTATGATGAGCTTTCCTTCTTTAATTTCCTGGCCTATAGATACATATTCTATAGGAACCATCTCAGAGTAGACATTGGCATTTGAGGGAATACTTCCTATCGCTTTCCTGTCAATGCCTGATGTGGGGTCAATAAATTCAAATCCAAAATTTTCATTTGTGGGAATTCCAAGAGATTGCCTCAATGCACCATAATTTGTGGAATAGCTTGCAGCCATTTCTTCAATGATTGATTCAAAGATAATTCTCTGACTTCTAACTTGTCCAAGAGTATAATAATCCGGACCCGAATTTTCGCTTCCTGCAGGATAGACTTCAGGGCATGTTCCTTGTCCTTGGTTTCCTGAATCTAATTGCGAAAATTCGGAAGCATTGTATATCTTAAAGAAGTAAGTCCCACGACTTCCTCCCGAAGTGCCTGAAAATGAAGTTTCTATAAAAAGGTCATTAGCCATGTTTTGCCCTTGATTTGGAATGCTTGTAAAAACATCATTACTCTTTAGAGGGCCTGTTGAGTTAAGGACAGCAAGCTTTGCGGGGTTGAGTCCTGTAGAATTAAGCAGATTCATCAGCCTTACACAATTTAATCCCGTTTCAGTTTCATAAACTTTCAGATTAATGCTTGTAAGAGTGTCGGACATAGAGTTCAAAAGTTTTGTTTGAATTGAACTCTGCAAATTCGCTTGATTTTGTTGGGTCGTAATAGTGGGCTGCAATATAGCATAAAGAAAAATAATTAGCGCTACAAAAACAACAAACGATATAATAACATCAACATGAGAACCTCTTTTATTCATCTTATTATAAAATTATAATCCTATAAAAATCTTACAATTACCCGAATAGTAGATTTGCGCCCATCGATATCACAAATGCAACCATCATGAGGGTGAAAGAGTGCTTTATTCCTGATTTCACTTTTCCTTCAGAAAGTTTTCCTATTGTAAGTCCACTGAAAAATCCTTGCGCAAGAAGAAGGAAAAGGAAAGAGTTTGATAGTTCCGCAGGATTTATTTTCTGTGCTGTCGAACCGCCCACTCCTCCTATAACCCCACTGAGGCTTCCGATTCCACCACTAGCGCCAAAGCCGGAAAGAAGAGGAAGAATCTTGAACTGCATTACAAGTATGATAACAAGGAAGATAAAGAATATGACATATCCTTGGGTGATAAGTGTAGAGGCTGCAGATTTCCTCTCTTTGTTCAATTTTTCAGATAAACTGACTGCGGAGGCAACAGATTCCAAAATTCTTCCTATATCCCCTCCTGCTCTTTCTGCCTGGCCAATAAGTGTGAGGGCTCTTGAGACTGTTTTGTTTTTTATGTCGTCTGAAAATGTTTGCAGTGCGTGTCTCAGAGGAATTCCAAGAGAAATCTGATTAGAGAGCTTTTTTATATGCGGTGTCAAAGCCCCGTAAGGTTTGTTGCCTGCATTTGTTATGCTTTTATTTATTGGAGTTCCGCTTTTTACGCTTTCAACAAGGTCTCTTGAGAACTCAAGGAACATATCCTCTTTTTCGGCGTCAATTCTGCTGGAGCGCATTATTGCAAGAACAAAAGGTATGGATGCAGAAATTATACCAATCCCCATAATAAGGAAGAAAAATTGCGTGCCAAAAAACACAAACGAGGCTCCTATTAAAATTACTCCAATTATTATCCCTGCTGTTTGACTTTTTGTTATTTCCATTTTATTGGTTTGGTTGTTTTATACGAAGGAACATAAGGAAGATTGCATTCACACCAGCAACTCCTAGAACCATCATTAGTGATATTGCTGATGGACTTACTGACAATCCCAGTCCGCTTATCTGCACCATCATAAGCAAAAGCATCAAAATCATTGGCGCAGCTATAACAATACTTATGTAAATGTCAATAAAGGTTTCATTGCTCTTTGTTTGTCTCTCTCTTTGAAGCCTGTAATCAAGAAGAAGGCTCTGTGACCTTTTTTCAAAAAACTCTGCAAGATTTCCTCCAGATGTTATGTTTGTTGCGAGTCCATTGTACAAATCTGAAAGTTTCTTGCTTGGACATTCGGATGCAGCGCTTCTCAATGAAGTCACAAGGTCATGCCCATAAATATTGATTTCATTCAATATTTTTGTGAATTGTTTTTTTAGGTAAGGATATTCTCCTGTTGTTATTATAATTCCAAAAATGTTTGTTGGCTCTATCTGAGAACCTGCAATTGCGGACATGTTTATTGTTGCAAAAGGAAGTTCTTGGTCAATTCCGCTTTCAATCCCCCTCTTCTCAAGAGTTGGATAAAAATACAATGATAGGAAAATTCCTATTGGGAAAACAAATAGAACCCAGAGGGCACTTATTACACTGGATGTTATATCAGAAGTGTTTGGAACTATGAAAGGTGGTGTTGATGGTGTTAACTTGAAAAATATGAGGAATGTAAATATTAATGCTGCAAGAATCAGTGCAATGCCTGTTGAAAACAAAATCATGGATATGTAAACAGTTGGGATAAATCTTATATTTGTTCTTGGAAGGTCTCTTGCAAGAGTGTTGAAAACTTTTTTGGAAACAAGTTTTCTCGATATTCTCAGAAATAACTTGCTCGAAATATTTGCATAAGTTTCTGGAGTATTGCTCTTCTTTTGAACAATGTGGCTCTTCTTTGATTCAATCCTCTTTATGGCCCCTCTCTCATTTGAAGATATGTTGAATCTCCTGAGTTTTTTTTCATTTCTTCTCTTATCAAAATAAGTTTGTTCAATATCTTTTTCACCCGGTTTAATGGACTTTGCCTTTTTGAGGTTATCTGTTTTTTCGAGTTGCTTCTTCAGTTCTATCCTACTTATCATGACTTTAAGACGTTCATTCTCTTTTTTCATATGAGCTTTTAGGTAATTCACATGTGACATAAGGTCTTTTTCACTGGCGCCTTCATTTTTGTAATTTCTATAGAAAGAATCCATCTCTTCAACAATTCTTTTTTCCCTGGAGATTGTTTTCTTTATCTCGATAAAACTGTCTGTTGATTTTAAAATCATCTAAGTGCCTCAGAAATTTTATTTTCTATATCCACAATAAACTTCTTTGTTTTGTTAAAATTGTCAACATCTTTTTCCTTATAAAAGTCCTCAAGCCTACTCTCAGACTCGTCCATGGAACCCACAAGTTGCCTCAAGAGTGATATTGTTTCTTCAACATCATGCCTTGACCTACCACCTCTTTCTGCCATAACCAGAAAACGTCAGAACTCTTATTAAATATTTTGTTAACCCTGAATGCCAAATTCTTTCATTAATTCAAGGGGCCTCTTGTAATATTCATTTACAATCTGCTGAACTCTCTTGAATCCGAAGATTCTCCTTCTGAAAAGTTCGTAAACTAGTTGGGTTCTCCTCTTGAATTCTTGCTCCAGTTCAGATATTGATATTCCATATCTGTTTGATATTTTCTGGAAAACACGGCTGTTTTTCTTAAAATAAAATCCATCATCAGAGGCATTCCACACAAAAGGAGTATTTGTAATTGCAATTCCTTCTGGGCTGACATTAAGCACTTCAACAATCTCTCTTAATCTTCTCGTTTCTTCCTTTTGGACAATAGCATGAGTCATGATGCATACGCAATCAAGGACATTCAACAGCGTTGGGGGCAGCTCTATTGGCGGCGTTTCCAGCCTTCTTATAACAGATTCAACAGAATCAGAGTGTATGGTACTTATGGAAGAGTGCCCGGAAGCCATTCCTTGGAACAAAACAGAAGCCTCTTTACCTCTAACTTCACCAACGATAACATAATCTGGATTCTGTCTGAAAGAACTTCTAAGCAAATCATAAAGACTGACCGAACCGACACCCCTTATTCCTGATGATGACCTTGAGACACTTGGAAGCCAGTTGTCTCTCGGGAGATTAAGTTCACGCGTATCCTCAATTGAAACAACCCTGTCTTCAGGGGGAATAAAAAAGGCTATAGCATTAAGCAAAGTTGTTTTTCCTGAAGATGTTCCGCCTGTGATAAGTATGTTCATCTTATATTGAATCAATAACCAAAGGTATGCAATCATTTCAGGGCTAAGGGTGTTAAATGAAATAAGCTGGGGGGGCGTCCATGGTTCTTTTGTGAATTTTCTGATTGTGAACGTTGGGCCCCTGCTGGTAATATCTTTGGTGTAAGTCGCATTTACACGGGAACCATCAGGCAGTGTGCCATCCAAAATGGGATTTGCGTATGATATGTATTGTCCTGATCTCTGAGCAAGTTTTTCAACAAACCCCTCAAGTAGTTCAGTATCTTTGAAGATAAGATTGGTCTTCATGTTCCTGTAAACCCTGTGCACTATGAATACAGGGGTATCCGCGCCGTTGTTCTCAATATCTTCTATAAAATAGTCTCTCAAAAGAGGCTCAATCTCATTGAATCCTATAAAATCTCTACACAGGTAATAGTATATCTTCTTATAACTTTCATAGGAAATATTCATGCCCAGCTCAATTGCAAGAAACTTGAATCTTTTGTCAAGATAATCAAGCAAACCGTTAATATCTTTTTCTACAATGGAATCGAAATTTATTATCTCTCTCATGGCATTTATTATTCTGTTCTTGTATGTTTCCTCTTTTGTGTCCAGCAGAGGTTCTTCTATTTCATAAACAACCTCATACCTCTTTTCATCCCAATGTATATGTGCAAAAGCAAAAGGCGAAATGAGACAGTATCTCACGTCTATTTTTGTCTTGTCTGTAATCTTTTGCATTTTTGGGATTTCAGGATTAAAATCTATCTCAACTTTTGGATAGTCCTGAATCTCAGGCATCTTTTCTTTTTGAACTGCCATTTATCCTAACTGGAAATCCATTACTGGAACCGAGCCTCCTTTGTTTGTTATGTAAAGTGAATAGGGCGTAGAAGCTTGTGATATTGATTTTGAAACCTGCCTGCCCCCGTAAGTTATGTTGTATAGTTGGTCATAGTTAATTGTCATGTTTATTAAGTCTATATTATTTTCAGGGTGGTCATATACATCTATCCCCCCCACTTTCACAAGGGTATTCGGCTGGCTATATTGGAAACTGCTGTCCATACTGAAAATTATCTGGTCATTAATGCTGTCAATTGTTAGTGTGCCTTTCTTCAGATTTATACTAAGTTTTCTCTTGTTCCCAGAACCGCCCTGTGAAAGAGATAAAAGAACATTGTTTATGTCATTCAACATGGTGATTGACTGCTGCAAAACCGCCTGATCCTGAAGTTGATTTATCCTTGGTTTTACAAAACTTAATATCAAGCCAATAAGCACAAGTGCAATGAGAGTATAAATAACAGTCTCGACCCATACTTGTCCTCTTTTTCTCATAAGTTTCTGAATGAGACTTAATTTAAATAGTTAATTATTAGTAAATCAAATTACAGTCATCAATTTGTGAAAGAGAATCTGAACTGCTGCATGTCTGTCCGTCCAATATTGGGGCTATCTCTATTGAGTCAGGTATATCTTTTGAATCCTGTTGACTCCACTTGTATATGTAAGTTCTTCCTGAATTTTTCTGAGGAAGAGAAACATCTGTACTCCCGTTGTAGTTTGTCAGATCTGTTATTGTAGATGAAGTTTTATTAATCGTAAATGTCTTGGATTGTTCTGCGCTTGTTATGGAGACAATTACTCCATCAGGGCTTATATCTCCCAATTTAAGGGAAAATTGGATTGCAACTAAACTGGAATTAAAGCAGGTGTATTTATCATTTAATGTCACCTTGTCAAAATTCCCAAAACACGCGCTTGATTCCTTAATTTTTTGTCCAACCAAATTATTTATTATGACCCAAACAACTGCAACAAGAACAACCGAAATCATAATAAGCAAAAACGCCACGATAATCCCCGAGAGTGCTTTCTTGTTTCTAAAAATCATTTTATAGGGAAATTGTCTGCCCGTATTGGTCTGGGCAGGTGAATGATCTTTCATCACCACTGCTTGTTGTTCCCCTAAGAATCGGGATAAGGACTATGTCATTTGCACCGCTTACTTTAGAGCCTATACTTCCTGAAAAAGCCTCAGACGATTTTAATCCGTTCCAATTTGTGAGCAAATCTTTAATTGAGTATGTTGAATAATCACCCCCAGACCTTTCAACCTTAATGTTGAAATCATAGATTGGAATGTTGCCTGTGTTGGAAATAGCAAGACTGGAATCCGTTGATGAATAACTTGCCTTGAAACTCAACTGGTCACAGAAGAGCTGAATGTTCTGTCCGCCAAATTTTGTTACTGTTTCCTGTGTAAAACTCTTGAACCAGAAGAATACAATAAGAGATAAAGCAACGACAATTCCTATAAGCAAAACTGTTGCTATTATGGGTGAAACCCCTTTTTTATTCATATCTATTAAAATAAATTTTACTTTATAAATATAATGTGATTTTACGAGCAGGCTATTGGTTCATCAAGAATTGCACTCGTGCAACTTGCAACCCTTTTTTTGCCATTATAATTAACATACATTATTGGAGTGATTTCAATACTTGCTATTGTTCCTGGGAATGGTTTTACATCATTTGTGAATTTGTTGAGGTTAAAGAAATTTGCATTCTTTTTGATATCTTCTATATTGCCGGGCAAAACTGTATTATTGTTTGCGGCAAATTGGACAGCAGAACCCGCGACAAATCCGGCGTCACCCGCATAATATTTGGCAAGGTCTATTGTTGCAATCTCCTGCGTGCTGCTGTTCGTGGCTTTTATGTAATATCCTGTAATGCTGAAGGTTCCTGTATTTTCAAGTGTGAAATTAAGAGAGTTTGCAGAGCAATTATAGATGAGTTCTGGAATCGCAACCGAAACCCCGTCCGGACAAGCAAGCGCTTCCTGCGGAACATAGGACTTGAGCCATTGGTAAACTATAACACTTATTGTTATCACAACTGCCATAAGAAGCACATATCCTATTATCTCACTAACCCCTCTTTTGTTCATCTTACCCACTGTAAATATAATCTTCCCCATTATTTAAACTTGCGGTAATAGAATAAAAACTCGTTCCATTGTTCAATCCAATAACGTAATCATTTCCATTTAGGCTGACTGTTGCGCTGTAAGAGTCTGGATGATATGTGAAAGAATAAATTTCTCCGGTTCCATTGAAGTATTTTCCATCAACAAGAAAACTTGCTGCTCTTTCCTGATATATTATTGTAGTGATCTCACTGTAATTCCCGAAAATGAAATAAAGATTTTCTCCGGTTCCGTTTTGTGATGCTATATAAGATTCAGACAGATTTGTTAAGACGCGGTTGCTTTGCACGCTGTTGAGATTATTGTAATCAATATAATCCAGAGTTCTGTCTGCTTCAATTCTTATTCCGTTCTGGATGTTTTGAACAGGAGGAGAATTGCTGTTGGATGCGGAATTTGTAACCACTATAAATCCCATCACAACAGACACAATAATCATTGCTGCAATAAGGTAGAATTGACCTCTTTTATTCATTTAATAAATTAGAAAATAATTCTTATAAATTTATGTAGACCCGAAGGGTTGCTCAAAAGTTTATCAAAAAGTATCCTCAGCCTTTCTCAGCTCTGCTACCTGCCAAGCACCTCAACAAATGTTTAGGGCTGCTCCGATCAAGGCCTGACCCATTTCGCATCTGCAAGATCGAGACAGACAAAGCGTCAACGTCCGGATAAGGGTTTCTGACTTCGTTCATCACTTCCCTCCTTGCAGCTTGCCTAAAGTCCGTTTGCAATCGGCGGAGGACTATCCCGCCAGCCTGGTCTACAAAAATACCAGATATAATGACTTTTTAAGCTTATTGTATTTTTACCTTAATTAAGTAACCTGATAGTAGTAACAACACTAAATATTTATAAACTAATCGTGAGAAATTCTACTATGAAAAAAGTAACAAAAGTAGGATTAACAACCCTTTTAGCAGGAGCACTCTTAAGCATATTTACGCCAAGACATATTGCTGCACAACCTCTAAAAGTGGACCTGCCCAGTTATAATGCAAAGCCGCCAATAGAACTTCCAGATTTAAGGGTAACAGCACAGAATCCTGGAGATCCAAATTATTCAAATTTTGGAATAAATGGAGAGATCCCATTTTCAAAAAACGAAAACACAGTTAAGA
>CAZJIV010000018.1:0-12049 GCA_964546165.1 Candidatus Woesearchaeota archaeon | reverse complement strand
CTCGTGGGGGCGTTTTGAATTTTAACTCAAAGCATTGCCAAAACTAGAATTACCGCTAAAATCCTTTTTATTTTTCAGTTTCTGCTTCAAGAATTCAACAGCGTTTATATTGAAGAGAACCGCTGCGGCATGGTCTTCTCCGTCATCAATATCAGAAATCCATTGAATGAAATGCCTGTAACCAGATGCCTTAAACCTCTCAAGTTCCTCCTCAGAATTAGCAAGTTCCCAGTTCCTTAAACCGTATTTGTCAATTCCTCTCTTCATGAGCATCGCCCATCGAAAAAGCAGAGTATCTTCATATTTCTGATCCTTTGGAATCAATAAATCAAATCTCGGCTTATTACCATCAGAATCCCTTCTCATTCCAGAGTCAAAATCTTTTCTTTCACCAGAATCTTTTGTAAAGAAATCCATTCTCTTAAACAATTATTTAGCTTCATCCCTGACTCCTGCTTCTGTCACATAATAGACAGTTTCGTTATCGGGGAGATTTGGCGAGTCAATTAACTTTGCAACTCTTGAGCCTTGCTTTCCTCTTCTAAGGTACATTCTGTATGTTGAAGCATGTCCTACAATATTGCCGCCGATAGCAGTTGTTGGATCTCCAAACATTTGTGCAGGGTTTGCCATAACCTGATTTGTAACATAAACAGCCAGATTATGCTGTTCTGCAAGTTTCATGAGGTTGTGAATGTATCTGTTAAGTTTCTGTTGCCTATCTGCGAGTTGCCCTCTTCCGGAATACTCTGCTCTGAAATGTGCGGTTAGCGAGTCTATTATCATTAATTTAATTGGCTCGCCTTCCTTTATCATTTCAGTGATTCTGTCCAAGAGCAAAATCTGATGGTCAGAGTTAAATGCCCTCGCAACAAGAATGTTCTTCAAAACCTTGTCGGGATTAGCACCAATTCCTTCAGCAATCTGCCTTATTCTGGCAGGCCTGAAAGTGCCTTCAGTGTCTATAAAGACGCATTTCCCGTTGGCACCACCTTTCTCCACAGGTAATTGAACATTAACAGCAAGTGTTGAACCCAACTGCGTTTTCCCACTTCCATAAGCTCCAAAAGCTTCAGTAATGGCTCTGCTCTCTATTCCTTTTCCTCCAAGAAGTTCATCAAGATTTTTGCTTCCTGTTGAGATATAATGAACAGTCCCCCTCTTTTCTGCATATTCGTCTCCAGACATAAAACCAAGTTTCAACATCTCTCTTGCAGCCTGTATAGCTTTCCTTGCAACAGCAGAACTTACACCAGAAGCATCAGACAAGTCGGCAGGACTCATAACAGCCAAAGACATCATATCAAAAACCCCGGCAGATTCAAGCTTTGCAGCCACCGCAGGCCCTATTCCCGGCAAATCAGTAAGCTGAGGTTCTTTCTCCACTTTCTCCTCTTTTTTTGTCTTTTTTTCTTCTTTTTCTTCAGCCATATTATCCCGAGATGTGCCCAGTTTATAAAGATTATTTAGTTAGTAGATATATAATCAGAATATTCTATTTTTTCTCTAGTTCCTTTATAACAACATCCAAATCAGGCTCTTTAACACTGTCAACAATAAGTTCTTGGTTATTAAAGAATTTATTAGTGCGGACATTACCTGAAAAAACCATCTCCTTGCCAAGAAGTTCATGTCTTTGCATAGCAAGTTTTTCTGCGTCACCCGATTCCCAATCAACAATTCCAAGCCCTGGAAAATTATCCGAAAACACAACTGTTCTCATAGTTTCTGTGCCATCATCAAGAACAAGATTAATCAGAGCTCTCCTGTTTGGCGTTACTCTGCCATGTTGTTCACACAAAAAACCATCCGCATCCTGAACAGCTCTTTTGTTGCATTCAGGGCAAGTCTCAAAGAACCGTGGTTCAAAAGTTTGTACAATAAATGCCCTGAGACTTGCATTGTCAGAAACTTTGACATCATCAATGGTCTTCTGTTTGGTAATCTTTTCTGTAATGACACTATCCAATTTTTCATTGCTTGGTCTTATCTCAGAAAAACTCCCCAGGTGAATCTCATTATCCCTCATGCTCCCGTTTGTTATCTCAACAACAGAACCTTCCCCAATTCTCCCGTCTTCAATCAAAGCAATATGATTAACATCCCACAAAACAAGTCTTATATTTGAAGTTTCATCTGCAATTATCATGTTTGCGACTTTTCCCTCTTTTCCGTTTCTTACAAAAGTCCTTACAGGAAAAGTATTGATTACCTTGCCCACAGTATTAACTTTTCTCATACCTGAAACAAGTTCCCCAATCTTCATCTTCTCATTGTCAAAACTTATTCCAAGTTCAGCAGCAATAACCTGAGCAGCACCTTCCTTGCTTATCAATCCGGAAAGTTTGGCCCTCTTGGCCTCAACTCTTCGTTCTATCTCGCTTATTTCAAGACCTGAAGATTTTGCAATCCTCTCCACCAACTTTTCATAATTTCCAATCATGAAACCTTAAAATCCCCTTGTTTTTTAAGCATTATCATTCTGCAAGCCAGTTATTAAAAACATTTATAAAACTCATGAGTTAGAATTGATAATGGGTAACGCGATAGTAAAAATTAAGATGATGCCAACATCTCCTGAAGTAAACCTTGAAAAAGTTGAGGGAGACGCAAAAAAACTTCTCGAAGAAAAAGGAGCAAGAAACATTGGATTTGAACAAGAACCAATAGCTTTCGGGCTAAAGGCAGTATATGCAACATTTATGTGGCCTGAAGAGAAAGAACTTGAAGAACTTGAAGAAAAGTTCAGGAAAATAGAAAATGTACAATCTTCTGAAGTAGTTGATATGAGAAGAGCAATTGGTTAAAATGTCGGATTCACTTGAAACAACAACAAATAGAGAAATACTTTCGGGTAAGCTTCTTGAAATACTGAATGACATCAACCCCCCTTACACAGAAAAGGCGACTGGTTCTTCATTATTCGACAAAGACCTTAACTTAGACAGTATGCATCGATTTGAATATGCTGCACAGGTAGAAGAAACTCTAAAAACGCAAATATCTGACAGAAAAGTCAATGAACTTAATAGCGTTGACGAATATGTCAAATACATCCAAGAATACAGGAATGTTGCAGAGTTCCATTGATTCATAAAAACTTATTAACTCTTTTTCTGTAATAATTTTATGTTAACACCTGAACAATCAAAAGAAGTCAAAAAGCAACTTCTGAATCAAATTGAGTCAACTTTCCCTGAAGACAAAAAAGCTGAAGCAAGAAAACAGGTCGAAGCAATGTCAAATGAAGAACTTGAAAATGTGGTGAAAAGAAGCCAAGGAGCCGACTCAGGATGTATCTTCTGTTCAATTGCAAAAGGAGAATCAAAAAGTTACAAAATTGCAGAAACAGAATCTGCAGTTGCAGTTCTTGAAATAAACCCAATTTCAAAAGGACACACATTAATAATTCCAAAAGAACATGCCCTTTTAGAAAAATCAGGGGAGATTATGGACTTTGCAAAAAATATTGCAACAATTCTGAAAGCAAAACTCTCTCCGAAAGATGTGGAGTTTGCATCACTTGACTTCCAGGGACATGGTGTAGTTAATTTAATACCTGTTTACACAAATGAGAGTATCAAGTCAGAGAGGCATCATGCAAGCAAAGAAGAACTTGAAGAAACTTTTGCTTCTCTCGGGAAAACAAAATCTCCCGAAAAGCCCAGAATAAAACAAAAAATCATAAAGAAGCCCCGTGCAAAAAAAGTAGATTCTAAAAAAACCTGGTTACCAAAAAGAATTCCATAAATTCCACAGCACAGGATTAAAAAAATAAACATAAATAAGTGCAAGGAACCCTATAAGGAAAGTCACTTCAAATGCGATCCCCTCTCTGATTGTAACAAATTTTAACTTCTTTTTCATAAGTGCAATATCCTTTTTGCTGAGCCCATCCCAATTCGCTTTTATGGTCTCTTTTCCAATCTTAACATCTTTGTAAAGCCAGTCACCTTCCATAAGCTCTTTTACAGGTTTCTTCTTCACCATACAAGACTCATCAACAGACTTCGTGAAAACATACAATAGAGGCATTATGAAAACAACTGCTCCAAGACAAATTAACAGAACATCATAAATAATTCCAATAATTACCAACACAAGCCCAAAAAGAGTCACAGGAATCCCCCACATCAAATTCGATTTTAGAATTTTCCCAAAATGGTCTCCAAACTTCTTATGATTCTTGATTGCAAAATAAGCAGTCATAAGGAAACTGTAAGCAGCGCCCGAAGCGAGGAAAAGGAAAAGGAAAAGCACAGACAATTCAAGATTTGTCAAAAAGCTTGCTGTAAACGTTATAACAGGGCCAAGAGCCATGAACAGCTTTGCATCTCCGCCTGCAAAAGTTCTTGCATAATACATCAAATTTCCAACTATGATAAAAATCCCCGTCCAAATTAACCCCTGGTAAAAGAAACCGAATCCCGCATTTGAGAAAAGAGAATAAAAAAACCTGAATCCCAATGCAAAAATTATGAGTGAAAAAGGAATCCAGTTAGGAGTTTCCTTTGTCCTGAAATCAAGAACTGTTGCAAAAACAAGCCACATAAAAGCTAACACTAAAAGCACAATCACCTCTATCATAGATAAAATTAAGAATTATTGTTTAAATTACTTTCCTGTTTTCTCGGAAGTCCTTTTATTGCCTCCGTGCTTGTAAGGATGCTTCTTTTTATCTCTTCGTTTATCCTTGCTCTTATTTCTCCTCTCAGAATATCCATAATCAGACATTTTAACCAGAATCAGAATTTACTAACAGCTAACAGAAGAACATTTCGCGATTGCAAATGATTGTATATCAGCAGCATCTGAAGACGTTGCAGTTGTTCCCGCATTCTTGCTATCATAAATTTTTATGCTACCAATACTGGCACTCGCAAAAGCAGCACATGTTCCCTGATAAGTCTTCCCATTTGTAGTTACATTTCTCTGTTGAGAACAATAATCATAAGTTACACCCGTTGCGCATGCTGTTGAACATTGTGTTGAAACAGTGTTAACATTGCTGTTAGTGCTCAAGAAAGGCATCAACTTATTCCATCCTAAACTGAACCCGAATGCAAGTATAGCAAGAACAATAACTCCTAAAATTATCAATACAATAGCTCCTGTGCTGAGCCCCTGTCCTCTTTTATTCATGTCTAAATCAAGATTAATTTATTTATAAAACTTTCTCACTTATTTAAGTCGATAATATAAGTAACATAAATAGTTTTTCCGTCATTTGCATTCAATGTAAGCTTATTATTCTTAATAACCCCTCCAACCATCTTTGCAGCTTCCTGTTGAGAATAACCCGCGTGCAGATAATAGTAGAAACTTTGGAGGCTTGAGGTCAAATTTTCGAAGACTTCAAGGTTCGGTGTGTTATTTTGAACGTGATTGCTGGACACAAAAAAACTTATAATTGCAAATAGAAAAAGTGCAAAAACCCCAAACACAAGCATTGTCACGGGTATATCAGCTCTTTTGTTTTTCATATTAAAGCTTCCATAGATACATTTTAATTTCTTTAGTATCACTCAGGGGGAATATATAATTAACTTCGTGTTTTGTTGATGCTTTCGAAGAAGAACACATGGCACCCGCAAGAGGAGGGGTAAAATAGGTGTTAGGCATCGGACAGTTGCTTTTTGTCAAGTCTATTATGCCAAGAACAACATAATCATAATAACTTCCATAAAAAGTCTGAAAAATATTTGCCGCGAGTTTTCCGTCAAAGTCATTAAAGCCCCCACTCGCCGAGGGAGAATTTTCTTGGATTATCTGTTGATAAACAGGAACACCTGAAGAGTCTTTTGTTAAAAGAAAAGATACAAGAGATTCTTTGGCAAATAAATCTATAGAATTTGTCTCCGTGAAAACTTTTACTGAATTTTGCCCAAGCAGAGTTGTCTTTCCGGCAAAAATTGAGGCCACAGCTACAGAAGCAAAAACAATCAGACCTATCGCCAATGTTGCAACCATCCAAGTAAGAGTTTCTCCTATCTGTCCTCTACGCTGATGCAATATTTTTCTCATTTTTTCCGATTAATCCCAAAACGGTAACAAGGTATTGATTCCCATCTTTGTCAAGAGCATAAAAACTTCTCTGAACCTGATCTGATGAACTTGCAGTGGCCGAAGGGGCAACGGCACCCTTTGCTTGGAGCTCTTTCATGAACTCGTCCCAGGGGAAAGCAGGTCCCGGATCAGTCTTTTCAGTTGTTATCTGATAGTGACCTATGATATGGTTTCTGTCAAGAGGAATATTGTAAACATAAGCAATTCCAGAAACAAGATTTACAAGAGAATTTATTTGAGCTTGTGAGAAAGATTGCCATTGTTCTCCATCAAAAGTCTCCGAATTCTGGCAGGAAGAAGCCCCCTTTGCATCTGTTGAGCATCTTGCTCCAAGATTAACAAGTTCAATCCCAATAGAATTTGTATTATAACCTGGAATGCAACACCATTGGCTTTTGGAAAGAGTGCCTGTAAGCTGCTGGCAGTTTGAATCAAGAAGTCCAAGCATCCCCTTCCCGTTTGAATCAACACAACTTGAAGAACATTTTTGGATTTTATCCACCCCTGTGCCGCATCCTGCATGAGAAGCAGGATCATTTGGGGACCTGAAAGCATCCTGAAATTCATAATATGGTTTCTGCTGAGAATAAACCTGGCCCGTGGTGTCAATCAAATAATGAACGCTCAATTTTTCATTGCTTATCCTTTCTAAGGCACCGCTTGTCGTAGAACCCTCTGTCGAATGTATGACTATTGTATTTACTTTCCTGGTTGGAGACAAAATTCCAGAAGAGGGAACATTGGAAGAAATTTGCCAAGCAGTCTTAAGATTAATATTTCCTGCAGAGACATTAAAAATTTCATCCCCTACAGAACCAAAATTTCCTTGGTCATATTTGTATACATTAACTTCAACATAATACTCCGAATTGTTTTTCCACCCGTAAACGTCTTCCACGCTAAAATTCAGGTGGCAATATTTCAGAAAGTTGTTCCTGAAGGTATCATTGAGATGAGATGGTACAACGTAATCCTGATGAGCGAGACAATTCTGAATTTGGTCCTCAAGAACACCACTCTCAATAGTCTGGACATTGTATGGAGCCCCATAAAAGATGTGTGAAACGTAAACTATCCCCAAAGTCACCAGAGTAAGTACAGCAAACCAGTACAAAGACATAAGTTTCTCAATTGCTCTTCGGTTCATTGTAACCTCCTACAAAAAATACATAATCATTATTCTTTTCATCAAGGTAATAATTAGAAGTCGGTTTGGACATATTCAAGTTATTGAAAAAAGAATAAGTATAACCTCCTTTATCAATAAGTTTAACTGTAACTCGGTTGCCATTTATTGTAACCATTTGGTCCATGTGTTCCTTTCCAAGATTCTTTTCTGCAGCTTTTATTGCATCAGCCATCTTTATCGTAAAATTCATTCCGGGATGAGCAGAATCAAGCGCTAAAGCTATGCTCTTTGCGTATTCTTCCTGCATCACCGAAGCAGAGTTAATATTCGAAATGATAAAATATGCCATAATTGAAAAAAAGATTAGGTTTAACAATATGAATATAACATTCTCCAAAAGCCATTCCGAACCTCTTTTATTCATTCTATAAACAGCGAATTAATATTAATAAATGTTAAGTCAGGCAGAAGTTATAAAATTGTTTCCGCATACAGGACCAAAGTAATCAGAAACCTTTTCAGTAGGAACGAAAAGAGGAGGCACAAAGTCAGGCACAGCATTTGGAGAAATTATTGTGAATACAAAAACATCTTTTAGCAATTTTATGTTTTTGCCTTCTGCAGTTACTATTGCATACTGCCCATTTAGGGGTATTGAACCTGAATTGTAAAGTTGAGAAATCCTTGAGCCGCCCTGTACAAATTCAGCAAGGGAAGAAACCCCATAAAGGAAAGTCAGATAAGGCTGTTTTTGCTGGTCTTCAACAACACTGTGCGTTGTCATATAATAAAATAAATCCTGATAGGTTAATGCTGCTTTAACAGTAGAACCTGTAAGAGTCTGAGTTGCCTGTTGATTAAAATATTCTTGAAGAACATTCCAGTAGAACAAAACGTTTGAAGCATATTGAGAGCCCTTGAAGTTGGGATGGAAGATCCCATTCAAAAGAGTGTCCTGATAATGAAGTTTATCGTTAAGCCACTTAAGAAAACCACCCGCAGGAGCTCTTCCTGTTTTGTAAACACTCAATATGCATGTAGCCTGTTTTTCGAAATTAGAATTCTTTTTACATGAGGCATAATCTTTCGAAACAGTTCCGGTCTGGTCTTCTATTTGAACACTTGGTGTTTCAAAAGCGGTTTTCAGTATTTTTGCAACAGTGCTTATCTGTTTTTCAGGATCTCGGTAACTGCCATCACCCGATTTATATCCCATTAACCAGCTGCCGTCAGAATCAGACCCCCAATTGTTTTCCTGAGCAATTGCTACAAGTAATGCCTTAAAATAATTCTGACTGATTCCTTCCGGAACATCTTCTTTGGAATACTTGTCAAAAAGAGATGAAAATTGAGCATAATTATCCGACCATGCCTCTACAGAAGTAAACTTAGATGAATCTGAAAGAACCGACCCTGGTGAAAGCTGACTTTGTATGGTGCTGTCAAAACCAACTATGGAACAAACTCCGCATACAGGAGAGGATCCCAACCCTGCAAAAATGTGTGCATAAACACCCTGATAATCCAGTTTCCCTTCTCCAAAAGTCCACCAGCATTGTGCTAACTGGTCTGAAACTGCTTTCATAATTTGAGTCTTGTTTGTGGGGTCTACATTAATGGTAATTGTAGGGTTCATGTTTGTGCACTTCCCCCCTCCGGAAATGCAAACATAATCTGTCTTGCAATTAAGACCTCCAACATAACCTCCTCCCGTAGTTTTTAGAACAACAGAATCATGGCAAATCTGTGAATTCGGAATATTTTTGAAATCAGCCCTCCACAAAAAAATAAGTAATATGGCTATGGTAACTGCAAGCACTATAATTCCAATAAGCATTTCCCATGACATTCCTCTTTTGTTCATTTTAAATTCCAACCCCCAACCTCTTAAGCATGAAATATAGGCCCGCTAACACTAAAGCAAAAACAACAATCCATACAACTATTTTTCCCAAAACATCTATGCTCATTTTACTGATATAGTTTTCGTATCTTGATTTATTTGCAAAATAATTGGAAGACGTCCTGTAAGAGAAATAATTCTATAACTTGAAAAGCCGGATACGGAAAAGTCTGTCTCCTTGCAATATGCAGTGGAAGTTTTATCACAATTATCCACACTTGTTTGACAAATGCATATGCAACTGCTCCACTTGTTTATAGAGCACAAACTGGAAGTCAAATCCCCTCCCTGATAATTTTGAGGATAAGAGGTTATTACCCAACCTTCCGGATTAAGAACCTGCGTTTGAGTAAAACCCGAACTAGCGTCGCTTATAACTTTATCAAGGGAGGCCTTTGCCAAATCCAAATCACTGGTATGAAAGAAAAGGTGCGAAATAACGAAGAATAAACCAATTAACGCTAGGATAATGCATGCTACAGCAACTACCAATTTACCTGTTTCAGTTCCTAGCCAAAAATCCCCTTTTTTGTTCATTTTAAAAGCGACAAAAATATACCTGAAGAATTTGAAACTCCGAGCCCCTTAAAAAATCCGAAGGCATTCCCTCTAAAGAAAAGGTAGAGCAAAACCGCAATTCCTACTATAATCAACACAGCAAGAATAATCTTTATTATGCTGTCTATTGCAAGTTCCGACATCTAACCCAAACCTCCAACAACAGATTTAAATTTGTCTATCAGAGAAAAACCACTTCCTTTCAGAAGACCTATAGAAACAAGTATCAACACCAACAATAAAACTGCAATTACAATCCATGGAAGAGCGTCAGTTACAGCATTCCCTTTTATTCCTCTTTTCATGTAAAAAAGAGATAAATATTATTAATAAATCTTTTCGGTTTAAGATGTAAGACTTCCAAGCACAACTGACGATAAAATAAATAATACAAGAGTTGATATTAATGCAACAACGAAATACAGCATAATTCCCTTATTAAGATTCTTCGCAATCGTATTTGCTCTCTCGAGCCTATCTTCCCCGGAATCAATAGTCACAAGCGCACCAGTCAAGATAAAAATTATTTGAACAAGGTATATCCCAACAGCTATCTGCAAAAAATAAGGAGGTATCATATTTGTCATATCCAACAGCCCAAAGAAAGCCCCAACATTTCCCAAGGCGCTTGAACTCCCTGTTATCTCGGGAATGTTAAGCTTATTCAAAATTGACGTTATCATGCCGGCAAGCCCTATCACAACCCCTGCAAGCAAAGGTGCAAGGAAAGTTATATTGCTCTTCATATCAGAAATTATCTCTGCAAGCAAATCTTTCAGTCTAGCAGTTATCTTTTGAACATTCTTCACATATTCTGAAATTGACATAAGGCTGACAGCGGCAACCTTCAAACCTTTCTTTGAAGCCTCAATAAGAATTTTCATACTTGTGCTTATCAAATTTGAAGGATAATAATTTATAGCCCCTCTTCTTGAATCAAAAATCGCAGAATCAACACTCATGCCGGCACTCTGCACATTATAATTAACTCTCTTGAAAAAATCTGCAGTCTTCAATCCTGTAGTGGATTCCGCAACCTTTCCAAAAACCAATTCAGGAGGAGTTCCGTTGCCAATTCTGTTCCCCAACTGGAAAAGAGAATTATTGAATTCAGCCTCAAGGCTCTTTGTGCCATCCCTGTCTTTTATCAGATTCTTTGTTCTCTCTTTGTAAACAATTGAAAAGAACAATGCAATCCCAAGAGGAATAAACATGCTTAAAATCAAAGAACCAACACCAAATGGTCCTGAGATACCGCCGGTTGTTGAATTTTGTATAAACCCAAAAAAATTATCATTTCCAAAAGCGCCAAGTCCAATTTGGGCAAAAGTAAAATCGCTAGGCAGACCCAACCACCCAGGAATAGGAGTGTACTGGAAAATTAAAGGTAAAAACCCCAATAGAAATAAAGGCAAAGCAACCAACAAAGCTTTCGAATAAGGCTTTTTGCTTATGAACTCTTTGTAACGGGGATTTCTCTCAAGCAAGCTTGTTTCGCCATAACCACCGGGCCTCATCATTAGATATTTATTCATAAGGAAAAAAGCCATGAAGGGAATTATCAAATCATAAAGTATGAAAACATGACTCGCTTTCAAGGCTCCGCCAACCATAAGAGAAGCCATTGGAAGCAGTGCAAGCCCCAAAACAGGAAGTGTTGTGCCAAGCATATATGTACTTTGAATTGGACTTCTGACATCATGAACAAACTTCAGCATCCTGTCATAAACTCCATCAAGAATAACCTGCAAACCTTTGTCAAGAGTTGCAATTCTGTTGCTGTCGCTTGGCTCAAAAAGACTGCTTTCAACAAGATGAAATGATTCGATAAACTCAGGAGAATAATCTCTCCAGACATTCAAATAATGGTCAAGACTTTCTTTTATCGTTGAGAATTTCCCAACTTCAACATCATAAAAAATTTTCTTGAAATCAAGCGCCAACGGAGGCTCAAGATGTTCTGCAGCAAATGAAACCGCCTTTTCAAGGTTTGATGTATGTCTCATGTAAACAACAATGTACAAAATTGCAGGAACCATCTGACTACTGGCCTTCAATCTCCATTGATTTGCAAATCTCTCAGGATATGTATTTACATAATAAAATAAAAAAAGTGAAAATACAATTATCAGCATAAAGAACAAAATAGGAAGATTTCCTGTAAAAGCATAAACAATTGCAGAGAACAGAATCCCGAAAAGGAAAACTGCAAAGAAAGTTATTGCGCTTAATCCAAGAGCTTGCCAAGGTTCCACATCTATATGTGCAATGTCTAGAAATCTTTTCACTTTCTGCGCATCTTTTGGAGCAACCTTGAGTTTTATGACATTTCCAAGGCTGTGGCACCATCTTTCATACTTGCTCCATGCAGGAGCCATCTCTTCCTTGAAAGT
>CAZJIV010000017.1:13445-15158 GCA_964546165.1 Candidatus Woesearchaeota archaeon | reverse complement strand
AGGAAGAACCCCTGTAAATGGGGAGACATGGTGCGGAACTTTGCAGGGTAAGAATTTGATCCTTGGCAATAATACAGGATTGACCGGGACATCAGGAAGCAGTGGCACTTTGGTAGCCACATTATCAAAGGCAAAAGATTTACCCGGAAGCAGAGATTACAGATTTTTATGTTACAATGGACATGTGACTGTTGAAGCCTGCGGAGATTACAGAAGCCAGATTTGCCAAGAGGGAGTTACAAACGGAGTTTATTCAGGGAACTGTGTTCTTAACAGATGGCAGGACTGCTATTCACAGAAAAGCAAGACTGACTGTCTTAATACAGACAAGAGAGACTGCACATGGATTACCGGAATTAGTGTGATAAAAGATTCAAACGGAACAGGATTTGTATGGGACCAGACAAAAGATCAACTTGTTCCAATGGAAGATGTGAAAGGTGCAGGAACATTAGGAAACAGTCCTGATGCAAAAGATGACCGTGGTTTTGTTCAGGCGGCATGTGTTCCAAAATATCCTCCCGGATTTGATCCTTCATCTTCTGTCTCCAGCAGTGGCGGAGCTGATGCCCAAACTGTGTGCAGCATTGCAAGCACAAATTGTTATGTTCAATTTGAAAGGGGTGCATTAGCAAGTCTGAGTGGAGGGGCTGCTCATCTTTCAGGAAGCGACAATGAGGGATGGCATGTAACCAATGAAGTTATAACCTGTTTGAATGACAATGGCACAATTGTAAGCAATTGGCTTCAAAATTATACAAACCTCTGTTACTCAATGGGGGATTGCGGGGTTAGCGAAAATTATGCAGGAACCCCCGGATTGAATACAAAAGAGAATTCATATAATATATTAGGAAATCTTTCCTCACAAACAGTTCCTACCGCACCTTCAGATTCGAGTGGAAATTCGGGCGGCAGTTCAAGTTAAGATGAAAAAAGAAAACATGAGCAGAAAAAGAGGAATGGCAATTGGCCAGATTTTGGTTTTGATAGTGGGAACTATTGCAATTTCTTATGCTCTTGGGGCACAAATTGGTTTTGTTAGTGCAACTGATTGTAGCACCAACAAGGTAATTGACTCAAATTCTTTTTGTTATGGAGGAAATACTTTTGTAAAACAAATAGCAGATGGTACAATAACACAAACGAGTGGTATTGGGGCAGGGTCCACATTTAAATTGCAAGGAAGTAGTTGGGTTCTTTGGACTAAACAGGTTGATGGAAAAACTGTTGCCCAATATAATCCTAATAATGGTTATACAACCCAAGGGGTTCCTCTTGATGCAGTTCCCGGTTTGACCTCGTCGGGGACTTTATCTGGAACCGCAAATAGCCAAAGTGGGGCAAGTGAATTTGCACAGCTTGCCAGTGAATTAACTGCCCCTTCAAATACAGCGCCTTCTGCTCCACCAGCCTCATCAAATACGAACTTGCCAACAGGTGCTTTGGGAATTACACCACAAACGATTATGAACAAATTCGGAATAACTAATTATGGTCAAGCTGCACAATTGCTCGCGGAATGTGGATCAGATTTTAATTGTATTGAAAATAAACTGGGATTGGGGGGAACGGGTACGAGTGGGAATAACAATGCCCAACCGACTATAACTTCCGATTACTCAACTTGGGAAAGTTGCATGAATTCTGGAGCTGATTCAACATTGTGTGGCCCAAATCCTTGTATGGGTCAAACAGGAGATGCCTTAACTG
>CAZJIV010000017.1:0-13345 GCA_964546165.1 Candidatus Woesearchaeota archaeon | reverse complement strand
TCAACATTGTGTGGCCCAAATCCTTGTATGGGTCAAACAGGAGATGCCTTAACTGCCTGCAAAACAGGAAAACCCGTTGTCTCAACAAGTGCAGGTCCAAGTGTGCCCGGCAAAGATGTTGGAACTGTTGTTAGCGGGATATTAAGTACCGTAGCCCAATTAGCTGCTGCGGTAGGAAGCGCTTTAGCAATTCATGCTTTGCTTTCATCTATTGAAAAATCGATTTTCCCAGGAGCAACAAGCAGAAATGGAGCAGGAGCTGCATGGCTTGAACTTGGAGCTTATGTAGGCGGAGGGGTTGCTGCAGGAGTTACATTATCAATGCTGGCAGGAAACGGGCTTGGTGCTGTTGCATCCACAACAATACCTTCAGGCGGTCTTTTAGGTACTCTCGGAATTTCTGGGCTTGGTGCAATTGGAATAGGTGCAGGAGTAGCTGTATTGGCATTTCTCATATTTTACAGGCAAAATAGTGTGTTGCTCACAACTTTCAGTTGTGTTCCATGGCAAGCACCAACAGGGGGAAGCCAATGTCAGCAATGTGGAAGCAATGGACTACCTTGCAGCCAGTACCAATGTGCCAGTCTTGGACAGGGGTGTAAACTTCTTAATGCAGGCCAGGAAGGAAAGCAGATATGTGCGAATGTTAAGAATGGCGACACAGTGGCTCCTGCAATAAGTACTTTGGATATATTGCAACCAGGTTATACTTATAGCCCTTCCGCCTTAACAATACCCACAACAAGTGGAGATACTGGTGTAAGGCTCTTGTATAAAGGCGGAGATGTACCTCCATTTTCACCAGTTACATTAGGAATACAAACAAAGGATGAACCCTCAAAGTGTGGAATCTATACTTCAAGACTCCCATTGAAAGACTCATCTGGAAAAGACACTTTTGACAGCCTGATTCCTATGGACTCCGGGTTATTTGCATACAATCATTCATTCACATTAAGCCTTCCAAGCCCTGAAGCCGCAAATGCAAGCGGAATTGAAATTTCAGCGGATGGAATAATGAATCTTTACATAAGATGTGAAGATGCAAACGGCAATGTTGATAGCACATATTTCGTTATACAAATGAAAATTAGTCCAATGCAGGACACCACACAACCTGTTATTGTGAACACAAGTGTTGCTAATGGTGCACCTGTTGCATTTAATGCCAGTTGGGCGCAGATCGGGGTTTATGTAAGCAAACCTGTAAGCAGTTGTAAGTGGGATCACAGTGATCAAACCTATGAGCATATGGCATATACGATGGATTGTTCTCATGCAAATAATGTACTGGATATGAACAGTGAAGGGCTTTATACCTGCCTTGCAAATCTTACAGGAATAAAGGATGGCGTAAAGAATACATTCTATTTCAGATGCAAGGACATTATTGGGAATGTAAATACAGCAAATCCTGCATATGCATTTAGTCTCTTAGGAACGCAACCATTACATATAGATTCTGTAACTCCAAACAGCACAACAATAAAGGATTCAACAAGTCCTGTAAAAGTGGCTCTTAATGTTCAAACTTCTGCAGGGGCGGATAAGGGCGCTGCATTTTGTTACTATTATGATAATAGCGCGGGAACATTTACAACACCTCAGCAAGTCACAAATTATATAGAATTCCTTAATACAGGAACATACAAAAGTTCCCAGGACTTGTACCTTGTGAATGGCAATTATAACTATGACATAAAATGTGTTGATGCAGCAGGAAATGCAGATTATTCTGAAGTAAAGTTCACAACACAAGTTGATACAACGCCCCCTTTGGTTGTAAGAGCTTACCATGATACAACGAGCCTGAGTATTGTAACAAATGAAAATGCAACATGTGTCTATGATGTAACAGACTGCAATTATCAGTTTAGTGACGGAACACCAATGACCACTGTTGATGGGTTAACTCACTCTGTAGCATGGAATTCGGGACAAACATTGTACATATTGTGTAAGGATGAATTCGGAAGGCTACCTGCTCCGGGGTCTTGCAGTATTGAAGTCCAACCATCAGACTTGTGAGTAAAAAGGGAATAATTCTAAAAATTTATAAGCAATAGTAATATTGTTTAATCATGAAAAGGGGTCAGATAAAAATGTCTTTTGGGATGATATTTTCAATAATTCTCATAATTGCGTTTATAGGATTCGCCTTTTTTGCAATCCAGAAATTTTTGGGCATACAGAAAATTGCGCAGACAAAACAGTTTCAGGATGACCTTCAAACAGATGTTACAAGTGCATACTTAGCAGCACAGTCATCCAGAACAGTTTCCTACAATCTTCCAAGTTCAATCGTGCAAGTCTGTTTCAGCGATGGGGGGAACAATGATTTAAAGATGTATACACAGAATTCTGTTCAAGCAGCAAACATAGACCATCTTAATCTTACTGCAATGATTCCCACCGGACAAGGTGAAGTTTGTTTTAATACAAATAATAACAAAGTAACTTTTGTTCTCAAGAAGAATTTTAATGAAAATCTTGTTACAATAACAGGCCAAAATGGACAATAAAGGTTTTGAAATGTCTTTTGCGTGGCTTTTTGCTATTATTGCAGGAGCTATAATCCTGTTCCTTGCAATATTTGCAGCAACAAAAGTCATTCATCTTGGACAGACACAAACAGGAGCGCAGGCTCAGAATCAGATAGGAATACTTCTTAATCCTCTTGAGACCGGCTTTCAAAGTGGGCAAGTGACTACAATGGTAATGCCTACCAATACAAGGATTTACAACCAATGTTACAACAACAGTGGATATTTTGGAAAAGATGTTATCAGTGTCTCGCAATACAGCTTGAATCAGTGGCCCCAACCCGGCCAAGGAAAAGCCTTCGAAAATAAATATATCTTCTCAGACCCTGTAAGTGAAGGGAAGCAATTTTATATATTTTCAAAGCCATTTAATTTCCCATTCAAAGTTTCTGATTTGATTTACCTGATTTCTTATGCGAACAAGTATTGCTTCATAAATGCACCTTCAGATGTGACAGAAGAACTGTCTAATTTGAATCAATCAAATATAATGAATGTGTCACAAGGACAGGAGAATAAATGCCCTGCAGAAAGCATAAAAGTGTGCTTTAATTATGGAGACAGGTGCGATGTAAATGTTGATACATCTTCACAAACAGTAACAAAAAATTATACCTCTGTTTACTATTTTGATAATTCATTGATGTATGGTGCTATATTCTCGAGTCCTGTTATCTACGAGTGCCAAATTAAAAGGCTTATGGAAAGGGAAGACCAACTTATCTCTCTTTATGAAGAAAAACAAACTCTCTTAGTGCAGGAAGGATGCCCCCAGGATACTGACCTGACGGGACTTCAATCATATGTGCAAAGTTTTTCGGATTCATCAGACTTGAGGAATCTTGCCCCAATTGAAACATCAACAGACCAACAAAACAGCATCTCCACCTGCAGACTATGGTAACAAAAAACTCAAGAGCACAATTAAAAATACAGCAAATGGCGATAATGATACTTGTGGTGACTATTTTCTTTGTTATGGTTGGTCTGTTTGTTCTTATGACACAGGTCTCAGGGCTCAAACAAAAGGCAACAGTTCTTCAAGAGGATAATGCAAGATTGCTTGTTTCCAAGATTGCAAATTCTCCTGAATTCTCTTGCGGAGACAGCTTTGGCACAGGTGTTGGGCTTTGCGTTGATGCAGCAAAGGTTATGGGTCTTGAAAAGAACATAAAAAAATATGGAGACGGAAAATTCTGGGGTGTTCAGGGGCTCGAAATAGTAAGTGTCTATCCCAAAAACAAAGGAATAGAATGCACTTCTGCAAATTTCCCAAATTGCGATACCATTACATTAGTCCCAAGCAACAACGGCACAGGCGTGTCAAACTTTGTTTCATTGTGCTGGAAGGCTTCAGACAGCGGGATCTTATACAATAAATGTGCTTTGGCAGATGTTATAGTGACTTACAATGGTTAAGAAGATTAAGCATAGGGGGCAGGAAGAAATGGTTGGTTTTGCGTTAATTGTAATTTTAGTTGCAGTAATAGGTCTTGTCTTTTTGGCACTATCTCTGAACAAGCATCCAAGTGCCGTTGAGAGTTATCAGGCAGAGAGTTTTGTTCAGTCTGCCCTTCAATATACGACACAATGCAAAGATTATTTTGGATATGTTTCTGTGGAAGATTTAGTCTCAATGTGCGAATCGGGGGATCCCTGCGTTAATGACGGGAGAGATAGTTGTGATGCTCTCAATTCAACCTTAAAAGGAATACTTGATACAACTTGGCCTGTAGGCAATGGCAGCCCTTACAAAGGGTATTCACTTAATATAACAGGAGATAATGGAAATACAATATACCTGAAAGAAGGAAACGTGACAAGTGATTCAAAGGGGGCAATTCAACCATTTCCGGTTAAGGGTGGGGGTGTTATCCGAGTTGTGTTCGTTGTTTATTCTTAGACACTACAATCTTATAGTAATAGACAGTGTGTCCACTACTAGGCTAGGTCTATGTTTTTTTCTTTTTTTGTGATATTCTTCTTTTATTTCAACAAGTCCAAATTTTTTGAGAACTGCAATATCATCGCTTACAGACTTAAAATTACGGTCAAGTTTCCTTGCCAGTTCATATATTGAAGAAGGGTTCTGATTTTTTATAACATAGAGCATTCTTGCTTTTTCGTTGCTTAGAATTTGTCTTAAATCAGAGATGTCCTTGAAGTTATAATCCTTTTTTGCATCGCCTTGTTTTTTGAATAAGAAGATTCCTCCTTTTGATTGGGTGATTGAGATTTCCTTTGTTTTTGTCCTTTCCTTTGCCATCTGTTTTCATCCTTTTGAGAGCATATTTTAGATATATGTTAATCTTATAATATATGGTGCTAAAGTAATATATGTTAATAAATCTTTTCATTTGCTCAAAACTCTTATTTGTACCTATGATGTAATGGTATCGAAGAACTTATAAGTAAAACCTTTAAAATAGCTTAAATAAGTTCTATGTTATTAGCAGGAATAGGAAGGTTTTTAAACAAAATTCAATAAAGTATTATCACGCTCTAAAGGCGTTCTAGTGGGGAATAAATGGCAATGATGAAAAAATCAACGCGTGTATGTATACTCACCCAGCGGGATAGTTCTACCCCACAACTACAAAGCTGGATGAATCGTTGCTTTCGGCAACATATTATATTGTTGAAAGGAGGTTTTGATTAAATGAGATTTAACTTTAAGAAAATCGCAGCATTAGGAGCGAGCGTACTTTTAACAGGTTTAAGCATGGGAATGGCTACAGCAGCTACTTACCCAGCACCTTTTGTACAGGGTGGAGTCGCAAATGTCGCAATTGTTGTTGGTAGCAATGCTAGCCCTACAGACACGCAGAGCGCAGCAAACCCTATCAGTGCTAACTTGCAGACATATTTGTCAAGCTCAGGCGGTGCATCTCTTTCGGGAGAAGTTGTGCCTTTAGGCTCAGCAAATAGCGAGATTTACCTTAATAGTTCTGTAGCTGGAGGAAGATACAGCACCATAACAAGTGCACAGCTTCCAACAACTTTCGCAGATACAACCTTCAGTGGAGGTACAGATACTTCCAGTGTTCAGTTTAGGGTTGACCTAGACCCCGCTTCAAGCGGAAACAAGGTTATCTTCGACAAGCAGAACTCAACAAGCGGTGATCCTGAATATTTGCTTCAGATGAGCACAAACACAGGAACACCTTTGTACAACACAACTATACAATTTGCAACTCCTGTCAACTTTACAGATGCCAACAACCAAGGTGACACAATCACTTTGTTTGGAAAGGATTATACTGTAGGGACTGACAGCAGTAAGACAAACGGAATTGTATTGTTAACAGGTGCAGTGCCACCATTACCACTTAGCACAGGAGACAGCCAGACTGTAACAGTTGATGGCGTTCAGCACACAGTTACACTTAAGGGTGTATCAAGTGATAAGGCTAATATCCAGGTGGATAATGATGTCAAGCCTGTAACTTCTGGACAAACAGTAACCATTGGAGATATAAGCGTTGGAGTTACAAACTTGTTCCCAGATACCTCAGCAGTTAAAGGAAGTGCCAACGTGCTTGTAGGTTCGAACAAGATGTACCTTCAAAATGGAAATTCTGTAAAGACTTCCAGCAGCGGGACTTCATTGCACACAATCCAAGGGACAAAAGTATACATCACAGGAGGACCAAATGCAACAACTCAGATAAAAATCGCAGTTGCTGCCACAGGAAGTAACACACAAAATGTTGGAACAGGACAAACCTTTGTGGACCCTGTTTTCGGAACATTCGGAGTTACATTCAGTGGTATGAGTAGTTCATTAAGCGACTCTGCAAGAGATACCATAAAGATAGCAAACTCTGGAGAAGACACAATGCAGCTGACTATGACAGACGCAAGCGGAACCGAAGGGACGTTTAGTTTTGCATATAATCACAGCGGTATTTACAACATGTCCAACCCAGACGGACAAGTTTATCCTTATGAAGGAGCAAACATGTCTTTGAATGACTACACTATCCTTGCAAGTGGTGGAAAGCTTATGTCAGGTTCAATTTACCAGATTACAGACCTTAACAACGATACAGGTACAAGCTCAGACTCTGTAGGTATCCAGAATGTATTCAGTGGAGACCAACCTCAGACAAGTATATCTTCTGATGGCGTGGCAACTTACTATGGATTGGATGGAAACTATGAATTCCATTATTCAGGAATATCTGGAAACCCATACCATGTTTGGCAGAAAAACACCAACGCTGTAAGCGGAGAGGCTGACGGAGCATTTGTTCTATACCCTGCTATAGCAGCAAAGGGAGGAGCAAGAGTTCAGTTGTACGATAATTTAACTCTTGACTTGGGAAGTTTTGGAGCTACTGGAATCCCAGTTACAGCTTTCCAGATACCTCAAGGAGATAGTTATAAGAGTATTCCTGTAACAGTTCCTACCGCAGGTATGTGGAGAATTAATGGAGATGACCTTAATGCGTCAGCAGGTGTTAATGTGACACTAGGCAACGGACTTATATATCACTTTACACAAGTAAGTACTAACACTACAACCGTTAGCTTGTATGCACCACACACTGCTACATTAATTACAAGACCATCTGTAATTGTACTGGAGCCTGAGAATGACGCAAACGCATACAACGCTATCGTTGTTGCAACAGACGACCCAACTGACAGTAAGGTAGGAGTAAGTACCAGTGGTATCTACTTCACAGATCCAACACACTACAGTAGTGTCTTGAAGAGCAACAGCAAGCTTACAGATTATGTGGACAGTTTCGGATCCTTGGTACAAGTTGATACAAGCGTATCAAGCCAAGCAACCGCAACAATTACATATCCTGCACAGCAGTCATACGCTCAGCTATACTTCGGTGCATCAAGTGCCAGTGTTTCCTCTGGAAGCAACTCAACTCAGACAGGAATGTTTGTGGTCTCTGACTCACAGGCATCAAGTATGAGCGGAAAGAACTTGATTGTTGTTGGAGGTAGTTGTGTTAACTCTGCTGCTGCAACATTGTTGGGAAGTTCTCAACCATTATGTACAACAGATTGGGAATCTGCAACTGGAGTTGGTTCAGGCCAATTCATCGTAAAGAGCTATAACGCAGCAAACTCTAACGGGCTTGTAAGCGGTAGCAATATTGCATTGCTTGTAGCAGGATACGACGCTGCAGACACAATCGCTGCTGCAAACTGGTTGACAACAGCATCCAATGTGGACCTTTCACAGGCTCACAAGGGAACCACCTCAACAGGTGCTGTAACTGTAGTCAGTTAAGGCTAGAAAAAAATTTTTATTTTTTCTTTTTCTTTTTTTATTTTTTCTTTAAGGGACGGCGAATGCCCTAAAATTTCGTTAGCGATAAAGTTATAAACAGAAAATTGCAAAAGATTACATGAGAAAAATAATCTCCAAATATGAGGCTGACAGAAAAAGGAAAAGAAACCAGCTCATTGTCGGAGGGGTTCTTATTGGAGTTATGTTTTTAAGTGTATTAGGATATGCATTTCAGAATAACGGAATTTTGGGTGGGAATACCAACAACAATATTACGCAGACAGTGACCTACAATAATATAGATTTTAACAATCAGAACGGATTCTGGATTGTAAACTCTGGAAACAATAGGCTCGTTTTTACTTACAACCCTACAGAGATAAACGGTTCCAACATCACAGTCGGGACGACTATAAAAGACGTTTCAGGAAAACCTCTTTTACTATATACAAATGGAAACCTAAATGCAGAATCAGAAATAAAACTAAATCTTAAGAATTTTGCCAGTTCCATAAGCAGTGCATGTCCTCCAGGAATTTTGTGCAATGATTCAAGTGGTCAAATAATCCCCACCGGAAGCTGCGATTCCAATTTTATAATAATTCAGAATGGGACCCAGAGTGTAAGCCAGGTTAAGAACTGTATTTATATTTCAGGTCAGGGGGAAGATTTAATAAAGGAAATAGACAATGTCTTGTTTAAGATATTGGGCATAGAAAAATGAGTGAAAAAAAAGGCACCAAAAGAGGAGTGAAATCCGAAAAAGAAAAAAAAGCTGAAGAGAAAGAAGAAACCAGAGAGGAAATTATTGAGAAGATAAACAAAGCTGAAGCAAAGGAAGAGAAAAAAGAGGAGAGTGAAAAGCCCAGCAAAGAGCAAATTAAGAATGAAGGCAAAATGCTTGGATGGGTTATTGGAATTCTTGGAGCAATTGTCCTTATCTCTATTGGTGTGATGTTTTTAATGAGAAGTTCTCAAAGTTTTACTCTTAATGGGGTCCCTTACACCATAATCAAACAGGGACAATTGACATTCTATGGGACAAAGATTCCACAGATCTCTGCAAACGGTCAGAGAATAGATTACCCCATATATATACAAAACGACCCAAGAACTCTTGAAAAAACCGTCCCTTTTAATGGAAGTGCTTACATACGCCCGGGAGTTGCGATTACCATAAATGATAGTTTGGTGTGCAGTGGCAATGGTGCTGTTTCCATTGTGAACCTTAATAACCTTTACAGGAATGGGTTGCTAATAACATTGATCAATGACAGCAATGGCAGTGTCCCATGTGACTCCCAAGGAAGATATGTACTTGTTAATATACAGCCATCAAATAAGACAGACATAGAACAAACAGGCCTCACCTGTTATCGGATAAATGTGGCTAATTGCCAGGTTCTTCCTGCTGTTGAGAGATTCATGACAGGAGTTTTGGAGTCTTACCAAGAATACGCAAACATGATGAAAAACCAAACTAATTCTTCTTAGTTTTCCTCTTCTTTACAAATACTATATAGGCAGCAACTATCAATACACAAAAGGCTATCAAAAGGATGGTTACAAAGATAGGATGCTGTTGCAACCAAACTTGATTCTTCCCTGCAAGCCATCCTGTGAGGATTAATACAATACTCCAGAAACCCGCACCAAGAGCAGTAAACAAACAGAATCTGTAGAGATGCATCTTAGAAAATCCTGCAGGCAGAGAAATCAATTGCCTTATTCCGGGAAGTAGTCTTCCCACAAAAGTTGTTATTTGCCCATGGTTTTTGAAATAATTATCTGTCCTATCCAGCTCGCTTTTGCTTATGAAAAGCACTTTTCCGAATTTTGAAACAAGTTTCTCTATAGCTTTTCTGCCAAGAGAGAATGCTATAAAATAATTTATCAAAGCGCCGACCATGCTCCCTAAAATTGCGATTATCAATACAGGGATAAATCCCATTTTTCCCTGTGCAACCAAAACTCCTGCAGGAATCAGGATTACCTCGCTTGGAAAGGGAAAGAAAGAACTCTCAAGGGTCATGCCAATAAATATTCCAAAATAACCCAAATCAGAAACAATCCCCAACAAGACAGTTATTATCTGAGAAAGAAATGTCATTTGATTTTAATCTTTTTTAATAAGAATTTTATGTCTGTATAAACAGGGATGTCTTTTACTTTGAATATTCTGACTTCTGCAAACCAAATTCCCAAAACAAACACTGTGCTTAAGGCATACCAAAATATTTCATGTGCCAAATTGAAGAGAGGGTTTCCTGCAACATATATTGATGTCAAGACCACTATTCTGGCAATATTCAAAATTAGAAGTGCAAGGAATGAAACACCAATCATGATTAATCTTTTCTTTAATCTTATATTTGGAACTGACAGGTTAAATATCAAAAGCAAATAATATGCAGCTCCTGCAATGCATGCTTTTATCAGTTCTATAGAAACAGAGTTGTTTATGATAAGTACACTTTTTCCGATTATCATAACATTGAAAAAAATGCCCGTTATCAGGTAAACCGGATAAACAGTGAGGGGCGTGAATATTGTGTAAAAAATCCACAGGTTGGGTATTGCAACAAGGATGAGCAGAACGTATCTCAAGAGCATTCCTTTAAATTTTGAATCGAGTTTCTCCCTTTTCATTTATATTGTTAGAGAAATTTATTTAAATAGTTTGTTTTTACTTCATGGATGCAGAAAAGAGGGAGATTATTGATTCTTGGGACTGTTATCGTGATTTCAATAGTTTTTTGTTTTCTATTTGACAATGATTTAATCAGAGCTTTGGTCTCTTTGAGGAATCCTTACCTGAGCGAGCTTTTCCTTGGCGTAAGATTTATTGATACAGAAATAATTGTCGCGGTTTTGCTGACTGGATTGCTTCTTTGGAAAAAAGAAAAGAGAGAGTGGATTCTGCCTGTTTGGGCAACTTTTATAGCAACTGCTGCTTTGAGCATTATTCTAAAATACACTCTTCATAGGAACAGGCCTTTTGTTCAGGGGATTGTCACACTGCTCCCAGGGCTAATAGATAAGGCGAGTTATCATCTTTGGGACTTTTCATTTCCTTCTTTTGATACTGCGTTGGTATTCTCTGCAGTTCCAATAGTTTCAAAGTTCTTTCCAAAATTCAAATATATCTGGATTGCTTTTGCATGTCTTGTGGGGATATCCCGGGTTTATTTTGGGGTTCATTTCCCAAGCGATGTCATATCAGGAGGTGCAATAGGATATCTGATAGGATTTATAATAGTTGAACTTGAAGAACGACACGGAAAGTTAAGAAAACTTCATAACAGATTAATCAAGTTATTCAAAAAGAATTAAGCTCTTTTTCTCAAAACAACTATAAGGACAACGACAATTGCAACTATTAACAGGATATTAAATGTCCAAAGCAACCAGCTTCCCCCTCCAATCGCATTTCCTGTTATTGAAGCAAGGCTGAAACTTGGATTTATTGTCATTGAAAGTGGCTGTTGTGTGATAAGGAATCCGTTTGAATATGTATCAAGATAAAACTGCTTGTTTCCCGACGCATCCTTATCAACAGAAAGGTTTAAGGTTATCTCCTTTGATTGTCCCGGAGTCAATGTAATATTCATAGGATTTATGCTTGAAAGTCTAGCCCAAGAAGTATAACCACTTAGACCAAAGTTGTAACTTACGGTTTTGCTCCCCATGTTTGTAACTGTTGCCTGCACTACCAGAGGCTCACCTGCTTTTCCGCCTGACTGCAGTTGTGCCTGAACTTGTGTTGTTTCGGGTGTTGCGTAAACACAACTCCCTTTAACACTAACAAGAGCCGTGTATGCTTCTGATACATATTTGTAAGTTCCAGCATATCCGCCATTGTTGTCATTGTATCCGTAGTAAACATTTACGGATATAGGATAATTTCCTTCATCTGCATTTCTTGGAATTGTGAAGCTCAAAGGAGCTTGCTCATTGTTTCCTGCATTCAAATCTCCGTAGAGAGTTATGTTCTGGTTTATTCCAAGCTTTGCATTTGTTGCAGCAACAAGGATTTGTTTCTTAGAATATGAATTACCATTGCTTCCAATATTATAAACCGTTGGGTTTAATGTCAACTGCTGTCCGCATGAGAGCTGACTTAATGAAGGCAGTGAGCTCTGGTCAACAACAACAGCATCACTGCTGCTTGCAGACTTCAGGTAAATCTTTGAAGCGTAATTTCTGCTGTTAAAATTAAGAGAATTGTCAAAATCAGGGGAATAATCTATGCAGACCTGGTTTTGGCTTCCCTGATATGCTTTTAGTGCAAGGTAATAGGTTCCGCTTCCAAGGTTGCTGCTTGAAAGTATTTTAGGGTCTACCTTGAATTCAAATGTGTAAGTTACGCTGTCTCCGCTTGAAATTGTGTCAAGTGAGGCTTTGTTGTCATCTCCGGAAATCCAATCAAGTTTACTTGATGCAATATTCTGGTTTGTTCCGCTGTTTATCAAACCAAGTTCAAGTTTCATGTTGTTTAAGTCATAACTGTTGTCATTAGAAACCGTAACTTCAACCTTTATTGTGTCAAGAGCGTTCCAGTCTGTTGAGTCTCCCTGTCCATCGTTTGTGACATAAACTTCCATCCCAAGGTTGGAGTCATTTATGTCCCCATAGTTGCAGAATGAATTTATGTAATTTAATGTTACAAGGCTTTTATTTGAATTTGTTCCATTTGTAACATTAAAGTTTACAGAATCGGTGCTCATGTAATAATTGTTTGAAGAGTCAAGGTTTGTTAGAGTAATATTAAGTTTATTATCAGTGGTATTTTTGATTGTGAAGACTCCAAAGTTCTGACCACCGAGGCTTGCTGAGAGTGTTGATGGGAATGTTACGTCTGAATTAGAAACATTGTAGCCTGAAACAGAAACTGTCTGTGACTGGTTCTCATATGAGAATGATGCAGAAGTTGATGCCGCAGCAAAAGACACCATTAATGATATCACCAAGATGCTCCAAGCGAAAATCCCGAAGGTTTTTGAATTTGAATTCATTGTAATTTTAAAGGGGTTACGCTGCTTAAAAACATTTGTGTTATTTAGAATATATAATCCTGAAATAAAATTTGACACTCATAGTTGGTCTTATAATAATAGGAGAAAGAAAAATTAATATCCCTCAATCTTGGACTTTTTTTCGTCTTTTGGTTCTTCCATCTCTCTTTCAACTTTTGCAAAGGAAGGGGTTGCTATTACGACATTTTCCCTGAAACCGACAATGCTCCCTTCAAGGGCATCAACAGTCTTTTTGATTTTAGAGACTGCCCTCTTCAATTCAATAGGGTCTTTCTGCCTCAGAACTTTTGTTTCAATTACTGCTATTGTATATCCTTCACGCAATGCATTAAGAACTTTGTTAACATCATCGTAAGTTTTCAGTACAAACAATTTTACAAGAACCTTTTGTTCAATTTTTCCCTGGTTTAAATCTATCTCAAGGTAGTCTCCCTCATCTTCTCCCGGAGCTCTTCCTGAAAGACTTTTTTTGAGTTTGTCGAAAACCATAGTTCTGATATATAGCCCAG
>CAZJIV010000016.1:0-16083 GCA_964546165.1 Candidatus Woesearchaeota archaeon | reverse complement strand
GGCATACTGTTTGATGGGGAAAAATTGCTTCTTGTACTGAATTCTGAACACGGGTTTTGGCAGTTTTTCCATAGGGAAATTTATGCAGATGAATCTCCGGAAGAAGAACTGAGAAGAGAATTATTTGAAAAAACAGGAATCAATGAATTTGAATTTGTAAGGAACTTCAAAAATTACATTAGATTAGATCTCGGACCCTTCCAAGAATTAAAAGGATTCAGGGGCGATAGCATACTTTTCATAATGAAAATAAATCCCGAAACAAAAATAAATCTTAATGGAACTGACTTTGAAGATTCAAGGTGGATATACCCTGAAGAGCTTATGGACTGCACAGATTATTACCCAAAAGTTCTCGATGAAATTTTAAAAGAGATAAAACGCATCAAAGATTTTCCAGAAAACATAAACCCTGAAGAATTTTTTATTTGATGTAAAATTGTTTAATATCCTGCTAAAGAATTTTTGCTTCCGACGCTGAGAGGTTTTCTTGCATACTCCTGAATGTATCCTTTCATCACAATTCCAGGCGTGACATCGCGAACTTTTGATAGAAAATTGGCCCTGATCCCTGTTGGGAGCGATCCGACCCGTGCCCCATTTGCCTCATAAGCATGATACCATGCTTCAACCGCATTGTTATCAATAATACTCAAGCGAGAATCCCCTTCTCCAAGGAAAGAGAAAATTTTCAAATCTCTAAAATTTCTGCCCTCCTCAATTATTGAATCAAAAGGAACAATGTCAAGTATTCCTATTCTCGAAGCGCCTTCCCAAAGGCGCTGAGGCTTTTCAAAATAAACAAGTTGCTTGCCGTCATAGACTCCACCTATATCAAAATAACATCCGCTAAAATTAACGGGGTCAACAGTGTCTGAACCAATATCCCTGTAAACAAAAACATGCTTGGCCTCCGAATTAAGTCTCCTAAGACCTTTTTTAAAATCTTTTTCTCCAAGAACAGAAATTAATGTGCCTCTCTCAAAACTGGCTTCACCGATTAATTCCTCCCTCAACCCTCTGTACATTAAACATAAAATTTGTTTGTGTTTTTAACAATTATTATTCTGAGAAATATGCTTCAGATTTAAACTCCAAATCTTGCGCCGGCTTTTGCCTTTCTCTTTGCTTCTGCTTCAGAGCCGCCCTGCTCGTTTCCAATCCACCATTCTATGTCGGGTATGTTCTCATAAGACTCAAGCTTATGTGCTTCGCAATATCCTTTTGCGAGAAGATAGAAAATTATTCCGAGGCTCTTTGCGCTTTTGTTATTCCCGATTATAATTTTGTCCGCACCTCTTGAAAAATTATTTGTGTCACAAACCATCAAAACTTTTTTGTTTATTCTTTTTGTGTCACTTAAAGCATTTTTGTCAACCCATGCATCGCATATTACTGTAAGTTCATTTTCGAAAAAGTCCGGAAGAGTTGAATTTGTAAGAATTCCTGCAGGATATTTCTTTGTGAAAACTCTTATTCCGGTTATTTCAGAGAATTTCTCAGCAGCTCTCCATCCAGCCTGTCTTTTGCATACAAGAATGACTTCATGTGGCCTGAATTGTGAGAGGTATTTTATTCCCTCTTTAAGCTTTTCATCAATTAAATCTGTGTTGAAAATTGCGAGCCCGTCTGCTCTCCTTCTGTAAACAAAAGGCCTCATGTCAGGTGTAACAACTTTTGTCCCAATGTAAATTCCCGCATTAATATAATCCTCGAGAGGCACAAGCATGTCTGTTCTCTTTTCAACCTTAACCTGTTCCTTAAGCTCTTCAGTGCTTATTTCAACGCCTGCCGCAAGCTTCTTAGCTTTTTCAAGAAGTTTCTTTTTCTTTTCCTGAAGGTCTTTATCATCAAGAGATTCTTTTTCAGCTTCTTTAGCGACTATTTCCTGTTCCTCATCGCTTATCTTTTCTGCAGTTTCAGATTTTTTCTTGGAAACCTTTTTAGCTGGTTTCTTATCAGCCTTTTCTTCCATTTTTTCAGCTAGTTTCTCTTCCTTCTCAGCTTCAGCTTTTGAAACCTTGCCCTTTTTCTCAATATCTTCAATTATTTCTTCTTTAACATTATCTTCTGCTGCTTTTTTAGCTGCCATTGAATTCCAGATGAAATTTAGTTTTTAAAGTTTTACTTCTTAGAATTACAATACTTATTTCTTCAAACTCTTTTGAATCTCAATCATTCTCTTGATTTTTGCTTCTCTGACCTTTCCCGTAATGCCGCTCTTCATGAAATCAGCTCCAAAGCCGAATGCAAGGTCTGCAAGAATGTTTTCCTCTGTTTCACCGCTTCGGTGTGAGAATACCATTTTTATCCCGTTTTCTTTGGCAAGCTCAACAACCCTCTTGACTTCAGAAAGGAATCCAATCTGGTTTGGTTTGACAATTAATGCATTTATGCTTTTTTCCTTGATTGCCTCTTTAAGCCTTTTGTAATTTGTAGTTGTCAAGTCATCCCCCACTATAAGAGAATCAGGGAACTTTTCATGGAGTTTTGCAAAATTCCCGAAGTCATCCTCATCAAAAGGGTCCTCCACATAAAACAATTTGTAATTGCTAATCATGTTTGAGATATATCCTAGCTGTTCCTCATCGTTTCTTTTGAACATTGGATTGTTGTAAACATATTTTTTTCTCTGGAAAAAAGTTGAAGATGCAACATCAGTCCCGAAAGGCATTCCAAGTTCGTCCATAATATCAAAAACCTCTTTGTCAGTCAAAGATGTAACCCACGCATTCTCATCATTTTTTCTTCCCTTGAATTTTTTGTCAGCCTGCTCAAGAAGGCTCTTCGCTTTCTCTTTTGCTTCCTTCATCATTTCAAAAGCCTTTGCAACATCATGCGTGTCCGGAACAAGAAGAAACTCCTGAAAGTCTGGCTTTTTCCCATCAACTTCTGAATGTTCGCCCCCGCCTATGCAATTTCCGACAAGTCTTGGGAACTTGTCTGCATCCTGATTTATCAGCTGCCAAACTTCTTTTTTCTGTTCTTTTGCGAGCGCTTTCAAAATCGCAGATTCAAGTGCAAAAGTTGTGTTGCCTCCAAGATGCCCGTCGACAATATCCTCAATTCTCCTCAAATCGTCGAACTTATCTATTATCTCTTTTGAGAAATATCCATTGAACTCATTGAGCCTTTTCACATCATCTTCAATTGTATTCTTGTAAGGCTTTGTTTCATGTTTGCCTCTTGACTTTCCCATCGGTGCGCTTGCAGAAAAATTTCCTGCATTGGTCTCGATAGAAACAAGTATGGTTTTCTCTTTCCTGGAATCCAAGATTATCTTTCCAGACACCGCCTTTACTACGACCATAAAAAATTCAATCGAACAGCGTTTAAATAACTTTACCTGATTTAGAATTATAACAGAGAAACTTTACTCTTCTTCACTGCTGCCGCCTTCAGATTCTTCCTGTTCGTCTTCAGGCGTTGCAAGCTCCATTATCTCGCCTTCTTTCTCAATGTCGCTCTCTTCTGATTCTTCCCCATGCTCAAGTTTCTTGTCGCTTACAGGTTCCTTGACTCTCTTAAGTTTGTCCTCCTTCTTTTGAGGCAAAGGCCTGTTCACAGAAATTGGGAGAATTCCTGACTCAAACTCAATTTGAGCAATTTTCAAAGGGTCAAAATGAATGGCCTCAAGTTCTTTTTTGTCTATCTTGACAAGCAGAGGCGCGTTCATTGCAATTTGCAAAGCTCTTGCTCCGAGAATCCTTGACATTTCATATCTTGAGAATTGAGCCTTTTCCATTGTCATATCAATTTTTCAACTTTTTTAAATAATTCCCCCCACTGGCCTTTTGCGATTTCCACTGCTTTTTCTAATTCTTCCCTTGTTAATGAAGCAGATTCGCTCTTTTGCATAGAGGAAATTGTTTCTTCGCTTCCGCCAATGGTCACTCTTGTCTCACTAACATCTTCTTCCTCAAGAGTAGGATCAACAATCAAAAATCCGCCTATTTTATGAACTGTAACCGGGATAGGGTTTACATCGTTTAGTGGAAGGTCTCTGTCTGCCTCTCCGTATAATATCTTTCCGTTTTCCTCGTCGTACTTAGGAACTTTTGCAATTTTAAGGGCAGCCAAAGCGCCGATTCCCGCCGCGTCAAGCAAATTTCCATCATCATTAATGGAATAAATATCAACAAAAACAGTCCAGACTTTTTCTCCTTCTTTAATGCAAAGTTTTTCCAAATCAATTAATTTGCTTTCTCTTATTCCTCTGTCAACAACTCTCCCGACTTCAATTGCAGAAAAACCTGGTTTTCCTAACTCAATTCTTGGCGAACTCAATGGAAGCAGTTCAGCAGTTACCATGAGATTCCCCTGATTTGCTGAGTCTTCATATGGTGTTCCTACAGCCATTTTCACACCGACAATAACTTCTGTTTTTCCAAGTCTGACTCTTACGGAACCCTCTGCTTTTTTTGAAACATTCTTCTCAATTATCAATTTCCTGAATTCTTCCGGCTTTCTCCCGTCAAATCTTTTCCCTTCAGCCAGAGATTGCTTTATTTTATCCGCATTAAGTTTTCCAGTGTCCATTATTTTTCTCCTTCTCCTGCCATAAGGCTTTTCTTTAAAGCTTCCTTTTGAATTTCATAAATCTTGTCACATGCTCCCTTTGCCATTTCAACAACTTCCTTTAATTGTTCTGAAGAAATCTTTCCATCCAACTGAATGTGTGTAATCTCTCCGCTGTGAGTGAATGTTATTGGGATGTCTGTAGAACCTTCTCCATCCTCAAATTCAGAGTCCTCAAATTTGTCCAAGTCCAAAACAAGAGTCTTGTCCATCTTTCCGACAGATATGCTTGAAACAAGCTCTTTCATTGGGATTCCCGCATCCGCCAAGGCCATTGCAGCAGCGTTGATTCCCGCGCAACGTGTTCCCGCATCCGCCTGAATTATGTTAATGTGAACATCCACAACCTCATTTGGATATTTTTCAAGCATAACAACAGGGTTCAATGCCCATTCGGTAATCTTTGATATTTCAGTGCTTCTCCTTGAAGGTCCCGGTCTTATTCTGTCTTCAACCGAGAAACTGTTCATGTTATAAGTGCACCTTAAAGTTCCCTTTTCCGGGTCCTGAGAATGTTGAGGATGCATTTTCTTGGGTCCGTAGACAGCTGCTATTGCAATAGTTTTTCCTATTTGGAACATCGCGCTTCCGTCCGCATTTGGCACAACTCCAACATCTGCCTTAATAGGACTTCTCAATTCATCATTTTTTCTTCCGTCTTTTCTCACATATCCTTCTGCCATTATTCTTTATTTCCTCCGAACCATTCCTTTACTTTTTCTGTAAGTCCTTCCTTAAAGAAGTTTTCTGTTATGAATTCAATTGCCCTCTTTGCATGAAGCTCATCTTCGACCTTGTCCCCTTTTATCCATATGATTCCGTTTTGTCCTACGGTGATGTTGCAATTTGTGTTTTCTTTTATCAGGTTAATCATGCTCCCTTCTTTTCCGATTATTCTTGGAACCTTGTTTGAATTAACCTTGATAATCATCCCGCCTTCAATTTTCCCGAGTCCGTGACCTCTTATAGTCATGTCAATTCCCCTTTTTCCAATATTGAATATTTTTGCGACAACTATTTCATGCATGTCCATGACTTCGTTCAGTTCTCCTCTGTTTACGTATCTTGGAACTTCGCTCAATGACAGGAAAGCATTTTCAGGAGTGTCAATGTCCAAGAACCATCCGTTTGAAAGCATGTTCACAACTTCACCAATAACAACATTTCCGCGCCTTGGTTGATATGCTCCTGAGATAGGTATGATTTTAACAAGTCTATCCTGTTCTTCCGCAAGTCCGAATCTGTTCGCGATTATTTCTTCGCCTTTCTTTTCGGTCCATTCTCCAGGAAGATATTCACTTCCAGAAACAATAACTTCACCAGGTATAACGATTTTTCTTTCTGACATTATTCCTTAACCTCTTCAGTCAATGCAGAACCGTGCGTGACTGAATTTAATTTATCGTAGAATCCCATAACCATTCCTGCCGGAATGTTAAGAACAGCTTTCAGGCTCCCGTCAGCTTCCCATTCTTCGTTAGCCTTGTAAGGATTGATTACTCCATAAGCCCTGCCTGTGTGCATAGCAGGTATTGTGACTCTGATTTTTTTCATCTTTACCGAGATTGGTATAATTTTAGTTAACTCCTGAAGAATATCGCTAATCTGGTTTTCCACAGGTACATTGTTCTTTATGTTAACATGAGCCTGTTCAAGAGCGTTTTTAATCCTTTCGGCTGTGTGCGGATTGCCTGTCTTTGGGTCAATTGCATTAACAACGAGAAAATCAACAACCTGTTTTTCTTTCTTCTCTCTTTCTTCATCTCTGTATTCTTGTGTTGTGAGTATCTCCCCTTCCTTGACAATTCTCTTTATTATTTCATCAGAATCAGTTGTTCCAAATGCCTCTTTCAAGTCTTCCTGTGAGGCGACCATTCCTTTTTTCAAATCTTTAAAAATTCTGTCGCTTTCAGCGCCTGTTGTGGAACCTTGCCCTTTCTTGAAAGCCAAAGCTTCATCAAGGTCTACCAGTATCTCAAAGTTTTTCCCTGTTCTTTTTAATCTTGCCGTTGTGTCTGCCATTTTAATTTTTTACACCTTGTTCTTCAGATTTTCTATAATAATTTCCCTTTAACTGATATCCTAAATCTATCAATGCTTCTTTAAATTCTTTTGGAACATCTCCACTATCTATTACAAGTCTTGCACCCTCAAACCTCGCAATTCTCTCAACCACTGAAAGAACTTGATACGCAGGACCTGCAGGAGAGTCCATAATTAAACTACTATTAGATTTTCTCAAATAAAAATCATGGGATCCTTCTCCATCTTCATAAAAGACGGCTGTCTTCATTCTGTCAAAATTACAAGTGAATGAATGAACTTTAAAGGGATCCAATTCCTGTTGCTTGTGGGCTATTCTAATTCTGCTGTAAAACGGGTTCATAATTAATCCTTCTTCTTCTCAGAGTAAAAATCCTTTAGTTTTTCCCCGATAACTCTTTCAAGTTTGTCATTGTCATTTTTAACGAAAGCCATCTCAAATCTTTCAAGGTTGAATTTCTCCCCCTGAATCTCCTTGAAAATGTCAAGCGCGACCTTGACTCCTTTCTTTATCGTGAAATCATGCTTGTATTCGTGCCTCAACTTTTCTCTTATTTTGTCGTCATTTTCCCCTATCGCATTTGCAAAATATGAAAAATAATTCCCTGTCACATCGCTTGTGTAAAGGCTTGGTTTTTTGTTCACAACACCACCAATCATCAATGCAGCGCCGAATGGTCTTGCTCCGCCATATTGCGTGAACTGCTGCTTCATATCTGAAATTTCCTTTATGATTGTCTCTGTTTCGACGGGAGAGTCATAAGTAACACGGTTCTGCTGTGCCAGAATCTGTGCCTTTTCAATCAGAACTCTTGCGTCAGACATTATTCCTGCAACGCTTGCTATTATGTGAGAATCAACTTCATGTATTTTTGTGGCAGACTCCGGAACTATTAGTTTATCTTCTATCCTCTTGTCTGCAATTATAAAAACACCGTCAGAGCAAACCATTCCAATACTAGAACTTCCAAGTCTTATCGTCTTTTCTGCGTATTCAACCTGAAGCAGATGCCCATCTGGCGAAAACATCGTTGCCGTACGGTCATAACCCATTGTCTGGTGTTGCATATCTATATCCATTTTATAGAAAATATAATCTTGTATTTATCTATTCCGTTACCTTTTTCTGATAAACTTGTAATTTAAAAAGTTTTTGGATGTTAAAATCAATTAATATGCAAATAACGCTTTGATAATATTTATGCCCTCTTCAATGCTTTTCACTCTATAACCACTTAACCTTCTTATCATAATATGCTCATGAACATTCCTTTTAACATTTGAATCTTCCATCACCGTTATTATTGGCTTGTTGAAAGCACTTGCCCATCCATATTCTATCATGGTTCCGATTGAGACCTTCTCGGCATCTAGAAGATTGAACAAAACGGCATCACAGCGTCTGACATCCCACATATCCCTTGTTGTAATTCCTGCATCAGAAGCAAGAACATGGTCACTCATCTTATCAACAAGTTTTGGTTCATTTTTAAGGAAATCCTTAGCCCTCATTGGAGATAATCCTGTTACCCCATATTCTTTAAGCTCTTTGATAACATTATTCCTCCAATTAACAGCCCCATTATAACTCAATCCTTCTATTGGCCCTGCAAGATAAACAAGTTTTCCCATGATATTACCTCTTATTGAATTATTTAAAGAAATGTATCCTTTTCCGCAACTATTACTCAAGTTCCCTTTTCTTTGTCAATTCTTCTGGAATCCTATATTCTTCCCATTTTACTCTCTTCTTTTCAATAGCATCCTTAAGATTCTTTTCCTGTGAAGAAAGTTTTGCATTTCCACTTTTTACTTCAACAAAAACTACTTCATCAATTTTCTTTTCGTCCATTCCCTTGAAGACTAAGAGGTCAATTGGCTTTCCTATAAATCTGCATTCTGTTGGAAGATACTTGAAATTAGGCAAAAATGGGGCTAATTGCTCAGAAAACTGTCCTCCGAGGACAGCACGTGATTTCATTATCGCTTCTTTTCTGTGCATGGGCAATGCTGCTTCCCATTCCTTATGCTTCCTGTAAGAACCAATTTTCGTGCCAATTATATAAGCAAGAACTATCAAAATCAGTCCAACAAGTATTATTGCGGGAATTGTCAGGTCCATCACAATTTCTCCTTTTCCCTTAAACTCTTCAGGGTTCCTGAAACTCTTTCGACAGAAATATTCTCAGACCACACTACTAAGGCAGCGCGAACATCATTAACCATTTTCCTGTTGACAGAAATTATTGCAGAATCTTTGCCGCGCTTAATCCACATCAGACTTGCTTTTGCCATTCCCAAAATTCCAATATAATCGAGAATTGCTTTTTCAACATCTCCGACATGCCCTTTTACATAAATATATCTTCTTTTTTCCCTGATTGAAGGTTTGAGAGATTTCATAAAAAAAAGACGTTATTTTATTTTATAATTCTTCCTAAATCCTGCAGGTTTTCCAGTTCCTTTTCATTAGATACTTTTGATGATAATCCTCCGCCCTGTAAAATTTCTTTGCTCTCTTTATTTCTGTTGCAATTGGCTGGTCATATTTCAGTTGCTCAACTTTTTTTGATTTTTCTGAAAGCTCTTTTTGTTTCATATTGCAATAAAAAATAACTGATTTGTATTGGGTTCCAAAATCAGGACCTTGTTTGTTTATCTGTCTTGGGTCATGACTTTTCCAAAATTCTCCCAGAAGTTTTTTGTAGCTTATAATGTCAGGATTGAATTGAACAAGGCATACTTCAACAAAGCCGGTTTTGTCTGAACAAACCTTTTCATAAGTAGGATTTGGGTATTTCTTTTCATCGCCGCCCATATAGCCTACAGTTGTTTTGACAACACCTTTTACTTTTCTGAACACTTCTTCAGTGTTCCAAAAGCAACCTTCACCAAAAACCGCGTTTTCAGTTTTTTCTTTTTTTGTCGTTTGTTTTTCCTTTCCCATTTTCTTTAAAGTTTAGCGCAATTGAATTTATGCAATATCTGTTCCCAGTGGGGGTTTGTGGTGCATCTTTGAAAACATGCCCAAGATGGCTCCCACACTTCGCACAAACAACCTCTTTTCTTATCATCATTCCGCGAAAATCTTTTTTGAACTTGACAGAATCTTTTTTTGCATCATAAAAACTTGGCCATCCACAACCAGAATCAAACTTTGTCTTTGAATCAAAAATCACATTTCCGCATGCCCCGCACACGTAGACTCCTGTTTTCTTGTTTTGAAGAAGCTTGCCTGTAAAAGGCTTCTCAGTTCCTCTTTCCCTCAAGACATGAAATTGTTCAGGGCTTAATTTATTTTTCCAATCTGAAGCATTAATTTCCATTACGAAGAAATATTATCTTTTTTATGAATTCAAAAGGGTAATAATCGTAATAAGAGGTTTCTTCACCGTCTTCGTTTTTTCCCTCTTTATTCAGAATCCTCACAAGTCTTGCTTCTTCGTCTATGTCCGGATCCGTAACTTCAATTTCAGAGTTGTCCAGTAAAAAGATTTTGTAAACGTCACCCATTTTACTAATGAAATTTTTTTGGCTTTATAAAATTTTATAACTTTAACGTTCAAAAGTTATATAAACCCAAAGTATCCCTTCTTCTTAAAAGAGTGTGTTAATTATAGAATTATAAAATGGAAGTATGCACTGTAGGCGGCTTTGAAGAAGTCGGTAAAAACATGACCGCTGTCAAAATTAAGGATGATGTCATCATATTTGACGCAGGAATTTTCTTGCCTGCGCTTGTCGAATATCAGGAGCGCGAAGTTCGTGATAATTCTCCAAGAACAGAGTCTGAACTTAGAAGAATCGGAGCTTTGCCTGATGATACAATTCTTGACAAACTTGGATGGAGAAACAAGGTTCGGGCAATTATCATAGGACACGCTCACCTTGACCACATTGGCGCAGCTCCTTATATTGCCCAGAGGTATCCAAACGCTAAAATAATAGCAAGCCCATTCACAATGGAATTTCTTGAGAGCACACTTAGGGACGAAAAGATAACCCTCAAAAATAAAAGGATAAGAATTAGTGAAAATTCCTCGTACACAATAAAAGGAAAAAGCGGAGATTACAAGGCAGATTTTATTCACACAACCCACTCGACAATTCAATGCGTTCTGGTCGCTCTGCACACTCCTGAAGGACTTTTCTTTTATGCACTTGATTTTAAATTTGATGATTATCCTGTTCTCGGTCAGCCCCCAAACTATAAGAAATTGCGAGAAATTGGGAAAAAAGGTGTTGATGTTCTTGTTGTCGATTCCCTCTACTCTGGAACTGACAGAAAAACACCGAGCGAACGCATTGCCCGTGACTTGTTGGAAGAAGCAATGGGCGCTGTGAGAAGCAAAGATTCTGCATTGATAGTCACAACTTTCTCCTCGCATATCGCAAGACTCAAAAGCATTGTGGATTTCGGAAAAAAAACCGGAAGACAGATAGTGTTCCTTGGAAGAAGCCTTAACAGATATGTTACATGTGCAATGAACGTGAAGCAATGCCCTTTCAACAGAAACATAAAAATGCTCAAGTACAGAAATCAGATTAACTCCTTTTTGAAGAAAGTAAATGGCAACAAAGGAAAATATTTGATTGTATGCACAGGTCATCAGGCAGAGCCGGGATCCGTTCTCGACAGAATTACAAAAGGTGAAACTCCCCTGAAACTTACAAACGGAGATAACGTAATATTTTCTTCAAGTGTTATCCCAACTCCTGTAAATATAAAAGCAAGAAAAGAGATGGACATTTCATTAAGGAAAAAAGGCGTCAGAATACAATCAGATGTTCATGTTTCAGGTCATGGTTCCAGAGAAGATTTGCGGGACTTGCTTGAAATTCTGAAACCCAAGCACATAATTCCTGCACATGGTAGTATTGACATAGAAAAACCCATGATAGAACTTTCATCGGAAATGGGGTACAAGCCTGGCGTTAACTCGCACTTGACTCACAATGGGAAAGTATTAAAATTCTAATTAACATATTTTACAATGGTTAAAGAGGATATACTCGGAGGATTAAAGTCAGCAATCTCAAGAGGCTTCTCATTGCGGGAAGCAATGATGTCTTTTTATAACGCAGGCTACGCAAGGAATGATATTGAAGACGCCGCAAGGACAGTTCAATACGAACTGGCTCAAAAAATCTCTACTCCGGCGCAAACACAAACAGCAACTTCAAGCCAAGCTCCTATGACTTCAGCGCAGGGCGTTCCTGCTTCACTTATAGTGCCTTCAAAAATGAAAGTCTCCGAAGACCAGCGTCAAGAAGGTTGGGCTCTTGCGAATGCAAAGAATCTCAAAGGAAAATCACTGTTGCAGGAATTGCCACAAAAAGAAAGCGTGAAAGGCAGGGTTTCCAGTTATCTGAAACAGAATCCGCGTATAAAGACAATAACAGTTGTTCTCATAATTATACTCCTTGTGCTTCTGGGAATACTTGGAATAATGTTCCTGTTCAAAACACAAATAATAGACTTTTTCAATGGCCTATTCTAAAATGTCAGACATTTATCAACCGCGGGAAGATTCCTTTCTGCTCAGCGAATTTGTAAAAAAAGAAATATCCGCGTTAAAGCCAATCAAGGTACTTGACATGGGCTCGGGCTCGGGAATTCAGGCAGAAACTGCAATAAACTCTGGAATTAAACCGGAAAATTTAACAATCGCAGACATAAACCCCCTTGCTGTAAAATTTTTGGAAGAAAAATTTCCCAATTCAAATGTTATTTTTTCTGACCTTTTTAGCGAACCCCTGGGAAAATTTGATTTAATATTATTCAATCCCCCCTATCTTCCTGAAAACGATTTTGATGTGGAATTTGATACAACCGGAGGAAAATACGGAAGCGAAATAATCAACCGCTTTTTGGCAGATGCCTCAAGACATCTCTCAGAAAAAGGTAAGATACTGCTTCTTACAAGCAGCATTACGACACAGATAGACTGGCAGGGCTATTCAAGAAAACTTCTCGGAAAAAAAAGGGTCTTTTTTGAAGAGCTCTATGTGTGGGAATTGTCACATAAGGGGCAGGCACGTCATAAATAGCATTTTATTACCATCAATTTTATATAAGCACTCCATCTTGAAAATTCATCCAATTTAGAGGAAAAAAGATGGTAAAATTTTCACATATGGCAGATGTTCACCTTGGCGGGTGGAAACAGGAGCCGCTTCAGGAACTGAATTTCAAATCCTTTGAAACAGCCATTGATATGTCAATAAAAGAGAAAGTGGACTTTGTTTTAGTTGCAGGAGATCTGTTTGACACAGCTTATCCTCCGATTGAGACTCTCAAAAGGACATTCTCTGAGTTCAAAAAGCTGAAAGAAGCCAGAATTCCCTGCTTCATAATTGCAGGTTCCCATGATTATTCTGTTTCGGGAAAAACATTCCTTGACGTTCTCGAAAAAGCAGGATTTTGTAAAAATGTTTCAGACTTTGAAGAATCCGAAGACAGGATAACATTAAACCCCACAATTTATGGAGGCGTTGCAATCTATGGATACCCTGGAAAGCGTTCCGGTCTTGAGGTTCCTGATTTAAGGAAGGTAAAGTTCAATGATGCTCCCGGAATGTTCAAGATTTTCATGCTTCACACCACTATCGATAAAGCAGTAGGAAATGTGCCTGTTGATTCAGTGGAAACAGACAAGCTTCCAAAAGCTGATTATTATGCCTTGGGGCATTTGCATATAGATTATGAAAAAGATGGCTTTGTTTATGCTGGCCCGATATTTCCGAATAATTTTCAGGAGCTTGCCGACTTGCAGAAGGGGAGGTTTTATCTTGTAGACACTGAATCAACAACTCCCCTTAGAAAAATAGACCTTAAATTCAAGGATGTAATCTCTCTTGCCTTTGAAGTCAAAGATGCAGTGCGTGCAACAGATATGATAATTTCCGAACTTGACAAGAAAGACCTAACGGACAAAATAGTCCTCCTTCGTGTCAGAGGAGAAATCGAAAACGGAAAAAGTTCCGACATAAAATTCTCCAAAATAGAAGAATTTGTTAAACAGAAAAAGGCATTCTTTCTTCTAAGAAATACGCATGACCTAAGGCAGAAAGAAGTTGAACTCGAAATTGAAGTAAAGGATTCTGAAAACATAGAAGACGAAACCGTCAGCATCTATTCAGGACAGAACCCTTCTCATTTCAATAATCTCATTCCCTTGCTCCTTAACTCTCTCTCGATAGAAAAACAAGAGGGTGAAACATCTGAAACATTTCTGAACAGAATTGTTTCTGAAACTAAAAAAGTTTTGAATTTCTAAAATGAAAAAAATAAACAGTTGCCTGAGGTGCGGAACCTGCAGGAGGTTCTGGCCATGAGAATAAAGAAAATTGTGCTTGATAATATCAGAAGTTATGAGTCACAGGAAATGGATTTTCCGGAGGGCTCAACCCTTTTGGCAGGAGATATTGGGAGCGGAAAGACTTCAATACTTCTCGGAATCGAGTTTGCACTTTTTGGTTTGCAGCCTGGACAGAGAGGAAACGCTCTTCTCAGAAACGGCGCAGATACAGGAGGAGTCTTGTTTGAATTCGAAGTTGACGGGAATAACGTTACCGTGGAAAGGCGCCTCAAAAGAGGAAAATCAATTTCACAGGACAGTTGCACAATTTCAATAAACGGTTCAGAAAAGAAAGAAATTTCTGTAACAGAACTGAAGAGCCAGATTCTGGAACTTTTGAATTATCCAAAAGAATTCGCAAAAAAACAAAATCTCCTTTACAAATTCACGGTTTACACGCCCCAGGAAGAGATGAAAGAAATAATCCTGCAGGATTCTGATACAAGAATAAACACATTGCGGCACATTTTCGGAATTGACCGATACAAAAGAATTCTGGAAAATACTTCCCTGTTGCTGAGCAAAATTCGTGAGGAAAGAAGAACTATGGAAGGCGCAACAGACAGCCTGGAGCAGGACAGATTAAATCTTGTTTCAAAAGAAGAAGAACTGGAGACAAAACATTACAATCTCTCCTCAATAGAAAAAGAGCTTTTTTTTAAAAAAGAGACTCGTGCGAGGGTTGAAGAAGAGCGTGAAGCTGTTATGGGAAAAATTGAAGAAAAAAGAAATTTCCAACAGGAACTCGACAAAACAAACCTGATGGTTTCAAATAAGAAAAATTCTATATCAGACAATCTTAGGACCCTGGAGCAGATAAGAGCCCAGATTTTTGAATTGGAAAAGATTAGCTATGATCCAGATAGGGTTAGGGAACTTGAAGTTAACATAGAATCCAAAAAGAAAGAGAAAGACAAGACGAATGAAAAAATTATGGATGTGAACTCTCAAATAAGCTCTTTAAACGCAAAAAATGATTCAAACAGAGCTCTTGAAATGAAAATGTCAAATCTTGAAATCTGTCCGACATGTCTGCAAAATGTTGACGCTGTCTATAGGGCAAACATACTTAACAACTCTCATTCAGACACTGCATCAAATAACAGAAAGATAGAAGAACTAAATTCAGACAAGGCAGTTTTGCAGAAAAAAATAACTGAAATCAATTCTGAAACAGTTTCTATGGAAAAAGAATTGACTGATTTAAGGATACTAAAAGTCAGAATAGAAGGGACTCAGGAGAAGAGAGAAAGAATTATGGAGATAGAAAAAACTAATGTCTCTTTAAACCAAGACATAGAAATGTTAAACCAACATGTTAAATCGCTTGAGAATTCAATTTCAGAGCTGGGGCAATTCGACACAATTTTTGAAGAAAAACAGGTTGAATTCAGAAAAGCACAGGCAGAAGAACGTGAAGCAGAGATAAAAGTTGCTGAGCTAAGAAAAGAAATTGAGGTTTTTTCTATGCAGATTGAAGAGCTGCGCGAAAGAATAAAACGAATAGAAGAACTCAGAAAAAAGCTTCAGTACCTCAATGAACTGGAATCCTGGTTGAACAAGGATTTTGCCTCTTTGATTTCACTCATAGAAAAAAATGTCATGATGAAACTAAAAGCTGAATTTTCAAAATCTTTTTCAGAATGGTTCAGCATGCTGGTATCAGATAATTTTCATGTTCATCTCAGTGACGATTTTACGCCAATAATAGAGCAGCAGGATTATGAAATAGATTATGCATATCTTTCAGGGGGTGAGAGAACTGCAATAGCCCTCGCTTATAGGTTGTCTTTAAACCAGGTTATCAACTCGTTTTTGAGCAGAATCAAAACGCGGGATATTGTAATTCTTGACGAACCCACAGACGGATTCAGTGACGCACAGTTGGACAAAATGCGAAGTGTGCTCGACCAACTTAAGGTTAACCAGTTGATAATTGTCTCACACGAGCAGAAAATAGAGAGCTTTGTTGATAACATAATAAAACTGAAAAAAGAGAACGGAACCTCCAAAATGGAGTTTAGCGCTTAGTGTAATTACTGACAGATAACAACAAATAGAAACATTTATAAACTCTAAGGCACTTGATATTACATAAAGA
>CAZJIV010000015.1:0-19386 GCA_964546165.1 Candidatus Woesearchaeota archaeon | reverse complement strand
CAAATTCTTCTTCAAATTCAAGCCAGCCGGCTTCCACTTCAACTGGAACTTTAAAAGGGGTGAGTTTGTCTCCAATAAGCTACTCCGGAAGTTCATTCACATCATTCTTTCCTGTAGCAACTGATGCCGTAGGCGCAATTTCGTGGGGTGGCGACTGGCATCAGCTGGCACAGGATAATTCAGCACCTGCAACTCTCGCAAAGCTCGCAAATCAATATTCTTACACCCCTGTAATAATTGTAGACTTTCCAAACGCGTCAAATGAAAGCCAATTCATCACAACTGTTTCAAATTTTGTGAAAAATAATAACATAAAATATCTTGGAATAGGAAATGAAATAAATCTCAAATCAACTTCAGATTTAACCTCGGGGCTGGGAATTTTCAACGCAACTTATGATGCAATAAAGAAAATTTCTCCGGACACTGTTGTATTTACAATATTTCAATATGAAGATTTGAATGGGTTGCAGGGAGGTCTGTTCGGAAAAACAAATAACCTTCCAACACAATGGAATCTTTTGGATGAAGCTTCAAAGGCAGATGCAATAGGCTTTACAACTTATCCTGGACTTGTTTACAGTAATCCTTCCGATATCCCAGGCGATTACTATTCAAGAATTTCCTCCCATACAAGCAAGCCGATTATATTCACAGAAGTTGGTTGGTTCAGAAATGGAAACTCTCTTGGAAGTCAATGGACAAGCAGCCAGCAGGAACAGGCAGACTTTATAGGCTTGTTCTTCAATCAGACTAAATCTTTATCTTCTCCACTGAAAATATGGGCTTTCCTCTACGACCAAAATGTACAGAGCCCCTTCAATTCAATGGGGTTGCTTGAAACAAACCAAACAGACTCTGTGGCTTACGAAGCCTGGAAGAACGATTAATTTGTATTAACTAAATTCTTTTAAATGAGTATTATATCCTTTGGGAATGGATTTTCCAAAAAATGCTCCGGCATATTTTATTTATAGAGTTTCTGTGGATGTTAGAAAACCGTTTTTCCCGAGAGGACACACTCACGTAGATGCCATTGTTGCTACAGATGAATCTGAATACAAAGCAAAAGATATCGTAAGAAAACATTTAACAGGCGTTGTGTGGCCCAGAAAAGATATAAATTATTTGCTAAGAGAGATACGCTTGGGGAGGGCTACTTACACTGTAGATAACCTCTCATGTTACACAGACAGAGAAGGTATGATTGATTTCTTTGAAAGATAAGCCTTATTTCCCTCTTGAAGTCGAATTATAGCCTGTTCTCTGTCCTTTTGACTGCTTTTCAGTCTTGACTTTTTCAGTATGCTTTTGGGATTTTGAAATCTCTTTTTCAATTTTCTGTTCTGCCTCAACAACAGAGGCCTTCTTCTCTTCCTTTTCTTTTTCCTCTTCAGCAGTTTCAGGAGTTTCTTTTCTCCCAGCGCCAGAAGCAGCTTCTTTAAGCTTCTCCATTGTGGATTTCTTGCTCTGGACAATTTCAAGTGCTTTTGCATCTATTCTGTCCATTCTTTCTTTCTTGAATTTGATATTCTCAGGCATGTCAACAGCTTCAACTCTTACAATGTCCCCTTCTCTTTTTACTCTGACTTTTATTTTTGTTGGGGGATGCCTTATTCCTCTGCTCCAGAGAATCTCATTAAGGAATTTGTCAACCTTAACTTTGTTCAGGTCCCTATCGCGAATTTTCATGTGTCTTACTACAAATTCCTTTATCGCTTTTACAGCCTTGTTTGTTTTTTGATATCTTGGAACTTTTCTCCATTCAGGCCTAAGTGGAATTACATATTCTCTTTCATTCTTATCTGCTTTTGCTGTTTTTGTTTCTGCCATGTTTCTTTAACCGAAGTGTGATTTCCTCTGTTTTCTTGGTTTAATGTGAAGTTTTGTCCTTCTCCAGCTTCTCCTGTTTCTTGTTATTTGTGAAGGGTGAGTGTGTCCTGCTTTTCCCTGACCAAACTTTTTGAGAACTACCCAAATGGGGGCCCAGTTTGTCTGCCTTTGAGCCTTTGCAAGTTTCTTTTTCTTTTCAACATTCTTTATTCCCATTATTCACTTTTCTCCGTTTCTTTAATTGATTCAAGTAGTTTCTTTCCTTTCTCAGTCAACTGCCTTCCTGGTCTCCTGCTTCTAACGCCTTTGACTGCCTTTGCAACCTCAGTCAATCCTGCAGAATCTGATTGCTGCAAAATAATTCTGATTATCTTGCCCCCAGATTTTCTAAATTCCTCTGGTTTGAACCCTCTGCTCTTCCTCGCACCATATTTTGTTCTGAGCCTGTTAACACCTACAATTTTCTTTTTGTAAATTTGTCTTAGAATGCTTGCAGCCCTTTTATGCCAGAAATCCTCTTCTGAAATTGGTCTTGCTTTTGCAGGCCCGGATTTCACAAATTTTATCCATTCTGGTTCCTGGAACTCTGGAATCTCTTTCAAAGCCTTAGCTAACTTTATATTATATTCCTGAGCATCCAAATCATATACCGGATTTCTTTCCATTTTCTATTTTCAGCCATTCCTCGCGGAATTAGATATGTCAATTTGACACTTTAGCTAAAAACCATTAAGAGTTTTGGTTTATAAACCTTACCTCATGGGTTTTCTCCACTTTTTCAGTGCAATTTTAAAGCCAATCACGCGGGCAGTGTAATTTTTTCCCAGGCTCTCAAGAATCTGCTCTGACATTTCCTTAATTTGAGATTTTTCATGACCTGCACTTTTCAAAACTGAAACCTTTACAGTATCATGGTTCTTGAAGTTGTCCTTGAGAGTGCTCAGAAAATTTTCTGTAACTCCATTTTTTCCTATTTGAATCTCTGCTAATGCCATGACTAGAAATAGTTGTTTTGGTTTTTAAAGCTACTTAGAACTACCCCTCATGTATTTTTGCATAACTCTTGAGCGTTCCCCTGGTTCAGAAAGCACAGGCTTGATAAGGCTTATATAAATACTTCTCGCATATTCTTCAGGCACATTTGCAGTTTCGACAATCATCTTTATATAATCTTCATCATTGAAATCACGCCCCTCCTTAAGTCCATATGAAAAAATATTCGTTGGTTTTGCAGGAACTTTTTCCCTAAGTTTTTTCTGAAGTGGGATGCTCCATTTCGGATAATTTTCAACAAACCATTCTATGGCATCGCTCTTGCTTATCTTTCTCTTTCTCCCGGTCCTTGAGATTATCTCTGCACTTGCGGGACTTGTCTCTTCCACAACTTCATGATTGCTTAGTCTGGAATAAACTTCAGGAATCTGCTCTTGCTCAGATCTTGTCAGATACGCCCCAATTCTTGCCAGAACTCTGCCTGTCCTTGCACAAAGAACGGCATGTTCTAACCCATTTGTTAATTCTTCTCCCACAGGAAATTCATAACCTTAAAATATATAAGCATTATTGTAGAGAAAAATATAACAGTCTTAAGGGAAAGTTAATGTAAAAACCACATTCCTTCAAGGGTTTCCCTTTATGCGTCATTAGTTTAGTGGTAGAATATTGGCTTCCCACGCAGAACCGAGGTTCCGCACCTCCTGACTGCAGAAAAAGCCAGTGGTCCGGGTTCGATTCCCGGATGGCGCATTTTTCAGAGAGAATATTTCTCAATCTCCTCCTTCTTAAGTTTTAATATTTTAAACTTTCTTAACCCAAAAGTCCCTGCCTTCATGCCTTTCTTCTTGTAAATGTCTTTTCCCTTAAACCAATGAACTTCAACGTCTCTTCTCGAAGATTTCCATGCTCTGCTGAACTTCGCGCAAAATAGTGCCGCTTCATGAATGTCATTTTCAGTTGCCCTGCCCTTTATATTTACGAAAGGACTCCCTGCCATCGAAGTATGAAAAACATCTTCATCATCTCCTGCCTGCATGACAAGCTTCTCATTTGTATTCTCATCTTTTCCTGCGAGAAGCAAAGCCCCACTTTTTGTTATAATTTTTCTGAAATCTTTTCCCCTCATCCAATTATGCACAATGTTCAGACTTTTTTTCTGTGTGCTCCACCTTAATTTCTTGAAAGCCTGCTCAAAAGACAGCCATCTTGCTTCAGTATGTTCGTGTTCGTCAAGTTTTATCTTGCCGGGGATGACCTGACACGCATAAAGGGAATAAGTCTGTCCTATGAATCCAGGTCTGTCAGAATAAACTTTTGGATATTTGTACTTCCCTCTAAAATCAAATTTCTGTATTTTGCCGGTAATGTTCAATCCACACTCTTCTTTAACCCCTCTTCGAACAGCAGACTCCTCGCTTTCGCTTCCTTCAATGCCTTCTTTTGGAAATTCCCATCCTTTCCAGTGAAGCTTTCTTTTTAGAACAAGATATTTTATGCCTTCAGAACTTTTTGAATATGTAACAACGAAAACAGCTCTTCTGTACTTCTCCATTTCTAAGACAAGCTTTTTGCATTTAAATTAATTATCCTCAGCTTCTAGGTCTTGGAAAAAGAGCCCCGCCTGAAAGCTTATTCATAATGAACGGAACGCCATACGCCTTGAAATCGTGGCTAAGTGGCAGATACCTGTTGACATTTTCATATTCCCCTGATGTTATCAAATCATCTATTGAAGACAAAACCATTTTTGGCATGTAGTGTTTTATCTTGCTTTCATCAATTCTTATTCCTGCTGTCCCCATTTGTTTCAAAAGACCTGGAACACGAGCATGCAAATCAGTATAAGCCACAATTGGAACATCAATTCCGTAATCTCTTGAAAGTTCCCCGGCAATTCTTTCAATAGACCTGTTTGTATCATGCTCTCTTATATGGGCTCCGGAGGCGTTTAGCGCTAATTTAATCAGTCGCCTAATCAAAGGATGGTTTGTGCCGTTGAAATCCATTTTCAGTCTGCCGCCATATTCTCTGCACAAATCTTTCACTTCCTGTTCCTTATCTTTTGGAATATCTCTCAGGGTGTCTGTACTCGTTGTTGCATGATCAAGATAAACAGGAACATCATGCTCGAAAGCAGAATCAATTATCCTTCTTATTTCCATTCTTGAGTCTGTTCCATTGAGGTGATAGCCCAGCGTAAGAATCTGAAATCCCTCTTTGGTATCATATTCTGTAAATCTGAATATGTGTCTGAACTTTCCACTTTCCTCATCAGGAAATGTGATTCCTGCCTCATCAACTATTGAATACGGGATTTCAAGCGACTGCCTTTTCAGCTCAGGATAAATGTCGCTGTTTAGCTCGCCTACCGCTACAGCATACAAATCTTTATCATGCATGACCCTTGCTATGTCTGAAACCCTTGTCCTCCCGAAAAATAGGAAAGGGTGCACTTGCAGGTCTACATTCGCGGTTTTTTCCATTGAAACCTGTAATTTTGGGGTTTTATAACCTTTATGCAATACTCCTTCAGAACTAGTTTTTCTTGATTTCAGGGCCATTTTCACTATCCTCAATTGAATACCCTTTTTTCCTTATTTCATCCCTGATTTTGTCGGCCTCTTTCCATTTTTTCTCTTTTCTTGCTTTTTCTCTCTTTTCCGAGAGCTCTTTTATTTTCTCCGGAATTTTAACACCCTCTTTCTTGAACAAATCAAAACCGAAAATTTCTTCCATCCTCTTAATTGTTCTGTATTTTCCCACAGCCTTCTCATCCCTAATAAATCTCCAGAGAACCGCGAGTCCTTGAGGAATATTTATCTCATTGTCGACTTCTTTTTCAAATTCTTTCATATATTTTTCATTAATCTTTTTATCATCTCTTAGAGAAGAGACTATGTTCTTCAGTCTTTCAATTGACCTCTTAGCGCTTTCAAGATTATTTTCAGAAAAATCTATCGGCTTCCTATAACTTGTTGAAGCAAAAAAATATCTTATAACTGGTTTATCATAAACTTTGAGGATATCTCTTATTGTTTTGAAATTTCCTTTTGACTTGGACATCTTCTCTTTTCGTATATTGAGAAAACCAGTATGCATCCAGTATCTGACTAAAGGTTTCTTCCCCGACACAGATTCCATCTGTGCTATCTCTGCCTCATGGTGTGGGAATATTAAGTCTGTTGCTCCGCCGTGAATATCATATTGGGGACCAAATTCCTTTTCAGTTATTGCTGTATCTTCGATATGCCATCCGGGTCTTCCATCACCCAATTTGGATTTCCACACCGGCTCTCCGGGTTTTGAAAATTTCCAGAGGCAAAAATCTCCCTTGTTTCTCTTCTCGGAATTTTCATCAATTCTTGATACAGAATCCTCAGCATCAAGAGAAGTTCTTCCTGCAAGTTTCCCATAATCTTTGTCCTTGCTTAAATCAAAATACCACCCATCAGAGATTTTGTAAGCATAGCCTTTCTCTATCAGCCTGTTAACCTGACTCTCTATATCTTTTATGTAGTCTGTTGCCTTTGCATATTTAGTGACAGAATCAACTCCAAGACTTTTCATATCTTTCCTATATGCTCTCTCGTACTTTTTACTCACTTCTCTCCAGTCGGTCTTGCTCTCGTTAGCTCTTCTGATTATCTTGTCATCAAGGTCTGTTATGTTCTGAAGATAATCAACCTCATATCCTTTAAATCTTAGATATTTAACAATCATGTCAAATTGGACATAAGTTTTTGCATGTCCCAGGTGAGAATAATCATAGACAGTAGGTCCGCATACAAATATGTTAATTTTTCCTTTGTGGATTGGTTTGAAAGTTTCCTTTTTTCTCGTCAAAGTATTGTAAATCTTAAGCATAGAATTCTTAGTATTAAGGAATTTAAAAAACTATAAGATTATTTGAGATTTACAAAAATCTGGCTTGAAGGTGCAAATCCCTGATTGTTTGGATCTGTTATTTGTATGAAATAAGTGATAGTGCATGCAGGAGCGCTCTTCTCCACCTTGAATCTTACAACCCCTGTACTTGATTGTGCACCAGCACCAGCACTCACGCTTCCTTCTGGGTTAACAATATAGCCATTTGCGGTATCTGTTGTAATATTTCCGCATTTGTATAGTGACTGTGCTGTAACAGTATAAGAGAATTTGACAGCGGCATTATCGGGGTTCTTTACCGCAAACGCGAATCCTTTTGGAGTGTCATCTCCTCTCTTTATAGGAACATTAAGGTCTGCAGGATAAATTGCAAGATCTGCATTTTCAGAACTGAACAACTGGTTAATTTGATTTTGTATTGCAGTGCTGACTTGGTCCACAGCTCCCTGGCTGCTTGAGAAAATGCTCCTTATAAGAACAAGAGCAAGAACAAGGGTAACAACAACAAGAACAATGGTCACAATTGTGCCCATAGACATTTCCATCGCCCCTTTTTTGTTTTTAAGAATCATTTTAAGGTGTTGTTGACAGCAACGAACTTGCGCTTGTTGAAACTCCGTTGTAAACATATGAAGCAACCATCACAACAGCAAATACAACCACACTTAACACAATTCCAATAATGCTCATTATCTTTGCTTTCTTTGAGAGTTCAGACTTATGCTTGCCTGAATTTACCAAACCTATTATTCCCATTGCAAGCCCCGCTAAAGGAGAAACAAGCCCAAAAATTATGCTCAGTATTCCCAAGACATATCCAACAATGCTCAAATCTTTTTCTGCCATCTTCTCTTTTACAGAACGACTAAACTAATGTCGTTTATAAATTTTTTGAAAAATAAAGACTTTGCAGGAAGAACAAAATGGGAACTCGGGGAGTCGGACCCCGGACACCATGAGCTTCAGTCATGTGCTCTCCCGCTGAGCTAAGTTCCCATTGTCTATAAACTTAGCGAATCAACCCCTTTTATGCTTAGGGGTTAATGTAAGGGGATGTGCCCCTCATGAGCTAAGTTCCCTTGTTAATTAGTGAACTAATCCTTAACCATATAACCATTATTAGTATCTTTAAAGCTTTTCCTTTTGCATGTGAATATGAACTTCAGTTTCATTATCTTTAAAAACAAGTCTCCTAACGTTTAGGCATGGAAGATTTCATATTTGAACTCAAGAGAAAGCTTGTGCACGTGCTTTCAATAGTTTACATTATAGTATATTCCCTCCTAAACGAGCTTTTCAGCAAAAGAACCGCACTTTTGACACTTGTTTTGATTCTTATAATACTCTCATTCCTAGAATTCCTTCAGATGAGATACAATAGAAAAATTCCTATTTTCCATCAATTTTACAGAGAAAACGAAAGAGACAGTTTTTCAGGAAGCATTTATCTTCTTATAGGAACAATAATAGCATTTGCAGTCTTTGATTTTAATATTGCTGTTACTGCAATTTTAATGATGTTCCTTGGAGATACCGCATCCGCTCTTGTGGGCAGGCTCGGAAAACACAGAGTAGACGGAATAAAAGTTTCAGTTGAAGGAATAATTGCAGAGTTTCTTGTCAACCTCGCAGTCGGATTTATCTTCCTAAACAGCATACCTATAATTTTCATAATGGCCCTAACAGCCACAATTGCAGAAGTTCTCTTGACTCCTATTGATGACAATCTTGCAGTTCCAATAGTCGCAGGTTTTGCAGGACAGGCATTGCTCTCACTTATGAATATCTTTTAAGAAATGTAAGTCGGGAATAGGCCACCTTCTGTCGTTCCCCGTAATCAGACGGAACGTGTTAACATTCAACTAAGCCCTTTAAGGTTGCATCGGTTGAGACAGCCGTTTCATCAAATCTCCAATCTCAAAGTTCCACGCAAGTTTCATAACTTAATTGGAGCTGTGCCGTTTCTGTTCTGGAGCTGCGCCTCGCGACGCCCTTCCTTTCGAAAGGCAACTCTTAATGATGGGCGGACCTTCCTCAGAATCAAATTCGATATTTTGCGAACTTTGTCCATTTAAAGACAGATTCCGGAGTTAACTGCCCGACTTACAAAAAACCAAGATATTCTGCATTTTTAAGCCTTGCTGTTTGTTTTGTTTGTGGGAATTCAACTCTGTATTGAAGTTTCATAATTAATATAAACAAAAATAAAATCTAATCCTCATGTGCGGCATAATTGGCTACATTGGAGAAAGAGAGGCGGTACCAATTCTTATCAGTGGATTGAAGAAACTGGAGTACAGGGGATATGACAGTGCAGGCATTTGCGTTTCTGACGAAAATCAATTAAAGTTCGCAAAAGAGCGGGGAAGAATTTCAGAACTCGAAAAATCACCTGAGATGAATCTTCTCAAAGGAAATCTTGGAGTAGCCCACACGCGCTGGGCAACACATGGAGAACCTAACAAGACAAACGCGCATCCCCATTTCGACTGCAACAAAAAAATCGCAATAGTCCACAACGGAATAATCGAAAATTTCTCCTCTTTAAAAAAAATTCTTGAATCAGAAGGTCACAAAATGGACTCCGAAACAGATTCTGAGATAATTGCACATCTTGTTGAAAAATTCCTCTCAGAAGGTTCAGATATCGAAGAAGCTGTTATGAAATTAATTAAATTGGTTGAAGGAACATTCGGACTTGTTGTAATGAACGACACTGAAAACAGGCTCGTTGTAGCAAGGAGGGGTTCTCCAATAATTCTGGGCATTGGAAATAATGAAATGTTCGTGGCCTCAGATGTCCCGGCAGTTTTAGAACATACAAACAAAATAATTTACCTGCAGGACAATGAAATCGCTGTTCTTTCAAAAGACAATTATTATGTGAAACACACAAACGGCGATTCCGTAAACAAAAAAATTCATGAAATAAAATGGTCTGTCGAAGAACTCGAGAAGGGAAACTTCAAGCACTTCATGCTCAAGGAAATTTTTGAACAGCCAACCACTATTGAAAATGTTCTTCGCGGACGTGTCAAGGACGGAAAAATAAAACTTAGCCTGAATGTGGATTTTAATTCAATTTCAAGAATAGTTCTGACAGCATGCGGAACAAGTTGGCATTCTGCACTCATTGGAAAATATTTCATAGAAAAATTTGCCCAGATACCTGTTGAAGTTGATTATGCTTCTGAATTTCGTTATCGTGACCCCTTAGTTGATAAAAATACTCTGCTCGTCGCAATCTCCCAGTCCGGAGAGACTGCGGACACTCTTGCTGCAATAAGGGAGGCAAAACTGAGAAATGCAAGAACTATGGGAATTGTGAATGTTGTGGGTTCAACAATTACAAGAGAGGTTGATACAGGGATTTATCTTCACGCAGGTCCCGAAATCGGTGTTGCATCTACAAAAGCATTCACGTCTCAGGTTGCTGCACTGTTCCTGCTAGCACTTTACATACGGCAGGAGCGGGGATTGGACCACATAGAGGAACTTGTTAAAGAAGCATTGAAACTGCCTGAGAATATAAAAAACATTCTTGAAAACAAATCACAGGTTGACAAAATTGCAGAACTGTTTTACAACTCAAGAAACTTTCTCTATTTTGGTCGTGGCTTGAATTTTCCTGTTGCACTTGAAGGCGCATTAAAGTTAAAAGAGATTTCATATATTCATGCAGAAGGTTATCCTGCGGCAGAAATGAAGCATGGTCCGATAGCTCTCGTAGACAAAGACATGCCCACTATTTTCCTTGCTACAAAATCCAGCATTTCCAGCAAAATACTCAGTAACATGCAGGAAATAAAAGCCCGTGACGGAATTATAATAGCAGTCTCAAATCCAAACGATGAGGAAGTCAGGAAACTTGCAGATTACATAATTGAAGTCCCTGAAACCTCTGAAGAACTTTCGCCCATTCTCAATGTAATCCCCCTGCAGCTTCTTGCATATTGCATAGCTGATAAAAAAGGCATTGATGTCGACAAGCCCAGAAATCTTGCAAAATCAGTCACAGTTGAGTAAATTTATATTCTCAGGCGTTTCATAACTTTAATAAAAGTATTTTTTCTAATTATTAAATGCAAAAGAGCGTGACTATAAGCGATGATAAAAAATGGTACATAAGGTCGCTTGACGAAATCTATAAAGAAATTCAAACTTCTGAAAAAGGTCTTTCAACAGAAGAGGCTTCAAGAAGGATAGTAAGCTACGGAATAAATGAGATACCTCAAAAAAAGAAAACATCTGTGGTTATCGAATTCCTCAAACAGTTCAATAATCCCTTAATCTACATACTTTGGATTGCCATCGCAATATCTCTGTTTATAGGGCATTACGTCGACGTTTTTGTTATATTCGCAATGATTCTCGCAAATGCGATAATAGGTTTCATTCAGGAAAGGAAAGCTGAAAACGCAATTGAGGCCCTGAAAAAGATGATTGTTTCCTATGCCAAAGTTTATCGTGATGGAGAACTCGTTAAGGTCCCTGCTGCAGACCTAGTTCCGGGAGATATAATCTTTGTTGAAGAAGGAGACAAAATCCCTGCAGATGCCCGCATTTTTGAGATGAAAGAATTGAGAACGCAGGAGTCTGCTCTTACAGGAGAATCTCTCCCAAAAGAAAAAAATCTCAGAATTCTTGAGGGCACCACATCAATAATAGGAAGAAAAAATATGGTTTTTATGGGCACCATTGTTGTGACAGGAACCGCAAAAGCTGTTGTTGTTTCAACAGGCAAAAAAACAGAAATTGGTCAGGTTGCGCGCGCAATTCAGGAAGTTGTTCAGCCAAAATCTCACTACAATGAAAAGATAAAACAGCTTACAATAACAGTGTCTCTGCTTGCAATTGCAGGAGCAATTATAGAACTCATACTTGGATTTGCCTACAATCACCTTCAATTTTCCCAAATATCTCTGTTTGCAATAGCTTCTCTTGTCTCAGGAATTCCGGAAGGCTTGCCTGCAGCTCTTGCAATTATACTCTCTATAGGAGCAAGGAGAATGGCACGCAAGAAGGCTGTTGTCCGTTATTTGCCTGCAATTGACACCCTTGGTGTTACAACTCTTATTGCAACAGACAAAACAGGAACAATAACAGAAAATTCAATGGTCGTCGAATCGCTTATGACTTCAGAAAAAGACCTTTCAGTAACCGGAGAAGGCTGGATGCCCATAGGAAAGTTCCTCCTCGGAAAAAGCCCTTTTCATCCCCATTCAGACAAAGACATAAAAAAAGCATTGGAGATATGCGCGCTTTGCAATAATGCAAGTCTGAACGCAAAAGACGGAGATTATGAAACTGTCGGAGACCCAACAGAAGTTGCCCTTGTGGTTCTCGCGAAAAAAGCAGGCTTTGACAAAAAAACTCTTTCAAACTCTTACGAAATAATAGAAGATCTCTCATTCAATCCAGAGGTAAAATTCAGGGCTACTCTTGTAAATTCAAAACATGAAAAAAGAAAAGAAATCTATTCAATAGGCGCTTTTGAAATGGTTATTGACAAATGCCATTATCTTCTGAAATCAGGAAGAAAGATTAGGCTCGACAGAAGCACAAAAGATTTCTTCCTTGAAAAGGCAAAAGAGATGGCAAAACAGGGAAAAAGGGTTCTCGCAATCTCAGAAACAACGGCACCTTCCCATATTAAGGAAATTTCCTCAGGCCTTGTAAAAGATATGACTCTGGTCGGCATTGTCGGGATGCAGGATCCTCCGAGAAAGAATGTAAAAGAAGCAATACAAAAGGCCCAGAAAGCCGGCATAAGGGTTATAATGAAAACAGGAGATTCAAAGGAAACAGCTCTTGCAATCGGAAAAGAAATTGGCATGGCAAAGAAAGATGAGAGAGTTCTGACAGAAGAAGAACTTGAAGCAATGTCCCCTCTTCAGTTTAGTGAATCTGTAAAAAATGTTAATATTTTTGCCCGTGTAACACCAAAAATGAAACTTAAAATAGTCCAGGTTTTGCAGCGTGAAGGAGAAATTGTTGCAATGACCGGAGACGGTGTCAATGACGCCCCTGCACTGAAAAGAGCAGATGTCGGAATTTCAATGGGAAAGACAGGAACAGATGTTGCACGTGAGGCATCCGAAATAGTTCTTACAAATGACGATTTTGCTTCAATAGTTTCTGCGATAGAGCAGGGTCGCGTTATTTTTCAGAATATAAAGAAAACAAGCTTTTTCCTTGTTTCGACGGGGGTTGCTGAAGACATGTCTGTAATAGCTTCTATGGCTCTGAGCTTCCCGCTTATTCTTTTGCCGACTCATTTTCTTTATCTGAATCTTGTCACAACAGGATTTGTGAGTGTAAGTTTCGCGGGAGAGAAAGAAGAGGGACGGGTTTTGAACCAGCCTCCAAGAGACAGAACAGAAAAAATAATCAACAAAGAGCTCATTCCATACTTGTTAATGGTTGGAATTCTCATGACTGTTGGGACTGTTCTGATGTTCCACTTTTTTCTTCCGGAGGGGCTCGAAAAGGCAAGAAGCATTGCATTTGCAACAATGTCATTCTTTGAGCTTTTCCAGGTTTACAACATGCGTTCATTCAAGAAATCCCTCATACAACTGAAACCATTTTCAAATAAATGGGTCAATCTCGGTGTTCTTGGTTCATTGGCATTGATGGCACTCGCCTTTTACGTGCCTTTCCTCGCAGGTGTTCTTGGTTTTGTCCCTCTGTCGCTTAAAGAGGTCATGACAATAGTCGCAGTAACCTTCTCAATAATAATTGCTGCAGAATTTTATAAATTGATAAAACGTAAAATATCAAGATGAAAAAACTTGTGAAATCAGCGCGTAAATGGATAAAGGAGCTTGATGTAAAAACTCTTCTGCTCTGCTTTGGGGCAGTTTATCTGGCAGCTTTCATAGGAAGCATTTTTTCATGGTCAGGAGTCCGGAGTGTGTGGTATTTTTCTATAATGGACAAAGTCATAGTCCCGAGCTGGGTTTTCCCTCTTGCATGGAACATACTTTTTTTCATGATATTCCTCTCGTTGTATCTGGCATGGAAAAAATCGAAAAAGGAAGATAAGAGAACAATCGCGATAGTCTTTGCTGTTAACCTTTTCCTCAATGTTCTCTGGAGCCTGATATTTTTTGTCTTCTTCAGTAGTGCTTTTGCGTTTTATGAAATAATAGCCCTTGCAATTTCCATAGGTGTTATGATATTCTTTCTTTTCAGAATAAGAAAATTATCGGCATTCCTTCTTGTCCCCTATTTGCTCTGGGTTCTGTTTGCAGGCTATCTCAACTTCAGTATAGTGTATTTATAGACTGGAATATATATTTTCAATATGTTTATTAACTTCTGAATTGTATATGTTTAATAGTATTAACTAAAAAAAGGAGGTAAAAATGAACAAAATTTTGGACTTGATTGCAGGAATCCTTGTGGTCATAGGTGGTCTGAACTGGGGTCTTGTGGGTGCTTTGAAATTCAACCTTGTTGAATGGGCATTCGGAGCGGGACTTGCAACAATGATCATCTATATAGTTGTAGGCGTGGCCGCACTATGGATGATAGTCAGCTTCTTCATGAAGAAGGAGTGATAAAATCATTTTTTCTTTTTTTATTGTTATTTCTGAATATACATTCAAGGTACATAAATTATTAATATAAGTGAAGAGGTACTTAGTTATGGAGGCAAAAAGATTCGTTATTCTGGGGTTGTTTATCGTATTCCTAGGAGCAGGATTTTTTGTGTATTTCTTTTTTTATGACGGAAGCATAAATAGCAACGCGGTAGTAAATATAACAAGGGATTCTTACGGCTGCCTAATCCATAATGGTTACACATGGAATTCCACAGAACGCTCGTGCGTTCTTGAATGGGTTTCAGGACCTTCGAGATACCAGATAAGAGGTTTCAATGATTGTGTCAGCGCAGGATATGATACAACGAATGTAACCGGTTCCCCTGTGTCGTGTCAGGCTCCGAATGGAACGGTTTATTATGAGGCCATAATGCTCGCAAATAATACCAATTCTTCAGAGAATCTCACAAATTCAACAAACAACATTAAAGGGTCAGATAAAAATATAGTTTACATAAACCTTACAAATTCTTCTTCAAACCAGATTTGAACCTTATTGCCCTCAATGAGTTTATTATTACAGAAACATCAATGGCTTCCTGGAGAACTGCCCCCACAAGAGGGATTATAAAACCAAAAGCGGCAAAAATCATTCCTGCAATACTTAACGAGATTCCCGTAATCATGCTCTGCTTTGCAATCTTCATTGTTCTTCTCGAAATGTTTACTGTGTTGTAAACTTCTTTGAAACCACCCCCGAGGAAAACAATATCTGCAGCTTCTGATGACGCAGTATGCTCTTCATGGCTGAACACCATTCCAACATCAGCCAACGCCAGGGCAGGAGCATCATTGATTCCATCCCCCACCATCGCAATAGTTCTTCCTTTTGATTTCAATATTTTGATTCCTTTCTGTTTGTCTGAAGGTGACATTTCTGCATGTACATCAACCCCATGGTCCAAGAGATGTTTTATTATTTCCGCAGATTCTTTCTTGTCTCCTGTAAAAATATGCATGTCCATTCCCATGCTTTTAAGTTTCCATATTATTTTCTTTGCATCTGATTTCATAACATCTTCAAAAACTATCTCCGCAACAATCTTCCTTCCTTCCATTAAATGAAGATGGCTAATATTTGATTCATTTCCGCGCACAATTGTATATTTTTTATTTCCGATGGTTCCCGAGATTCCCTTGCCGAGATTTTCATTTACATCTTTTGCAGCAAGTGCAGGCACTTTCATTTTCCTTGCCAGTGCAATTATTGAATGCGCAAAAGGATGCACAGAATTTCTTTCAATTGCCTCTGCGATGCTAAGAACTTTCCTTTCATTATAACCTCTTGCCTTTACAATTATGTGCTTGAGAATTGGCTTTCCGAGCGTTATTGTTCCTGTTTTGTCAAATACAAGTGTGTTGGCACGTGAAACAGCTTCTATTGCAGCAAGATTTTTGACAATTATTTTCTTTTTTGCAGATGCAGACATTCCGCCTATTAATGCTACAGGAGCCGCTATAAGCAACGGGCACGGCGTCGCAATTACAAGAACAGCCAAAACATGATTTAAATCATGCCAGTAAAGCCACGCTCCGAATGCAATAGCCAACGCGAGTATGGCAAACCATGCGTTGTATTTGTGTGCGATTCTTATCATTGGGGATTTCTCTTCCTGAGCCTCCTTCACCATATTAATTATCTGTCTGTATGTTGAGTCTTTGTCTTCTTTTTCAACCTTGACTATAATTGCTCCGCCCATATTAACAGTGCCGCTTCTGATTTTATCTCCGCGCATCTTATCGACAAAATAAGGCTCTCCTGTAAGAGAAGATTCATCAGTCTGCCCGTATTCAGATAACAGTAATCCGTCTAACGGAATAACTTCGCCTTTCCTTACGAAAATTCTGTCCCCTATTTTTATCGATTCAATTTTCTCTTTTCTCATCTCGGTGTTGCTTTTGTAAAGCATGACCTCATCGGGAATTCTGTTTGCCAAGGCTGTCAAAGAACTTTTGGCACGCTTTTGCGCATATTTTTCAAGACCGCCTCCCGATGATATCATAAGTGCTATTACACCCCCTACGAGATATTGCTCAGAGATTATCGAAACAGCAATTGCGAGAATTGCAATATAATCAAGTGCAAAACTCTTTCTTTTCAGTTCCAGAAAACTTTCTATTAGCAACTGTATCGCTCCGGGAATTATCGCAATAACATACGCGATATTTGCTGCAAACAAATTTTTGTAAACCAGCTGCAAAACCACACCGAAAACTAAAGCAATTAAAATGAATACCGGAACTATGAACATTCCGAACCTTTCATAAAATCTTCTAAGATCACCCATTTTATATCTTACTTAAGGCAAATTGCTTTAAAAAATATCTTTTTACATGTGAAGTCATATTTCATAATGTATTTATACTTCTTATGCCTTATTTTATCGAATGAAAATCCTGTTTGTATGCACTGCAGGAGAGCAGCGTTCCCCTACCGCTGCAGAGTTGGTACACGCGAGGTATCCATGGCACGAAGCAAAATTTGCGGGTTTGCATCCCTTGTCAGACGTGCCTATAACAAAAGAAGCAGTTGAATGGGCTGATATCATATTTGCAATGGAGACCATGCACAAGAGTCTTCTTCTTGAAAAACTTCCAATGGAACTCAAAGAGAAAGACATCATAGTCCTTGGACTTCCTGACATTTATGCAGGAAATGATGCAAAACTAATTGGAGATTTAGAAAAAGAATTGAAAAAGTATTTGTCGCAGTATTAATTTCTAAATAGTCGCTACTCTATCTGAGAACCTCTTTCCAAAAATTCTTGGAAAAAGTCTTTGAGGCTCTCGAGTCCTGGAATTGTGGTTTTTATGGTTTTGACTCTTGATTCTATGGGGCTGTCCGGTGAGCGATGATATTTTTCGAATTCTTCGGACGTTGACAATTCAAGTCTGCCCTCCCAATTTATATTATTTGAATATGCTCTTGCTATTTTGCCGTTTGCAGAGGCAGCCATAGCTTCTTCACAGGGATTGTAAACATCGTGATATCTGTGGTTTTCTCTTGACCAGTATGCAAGCTTTACCCCTTTGCTGTTTTCACCCACAAAAAATCTCCCATTTAAAAAAGGGGTAAGGTCAGAAACTCTCCAATAATACACCCAGCTGAATAACGTGTCCAAGGGCTTCCCAAAAAAATCAGGAGGGTGAATATGAACTCCAAATAATCTCGTAATGGGGTGAAAAACTTCCCTCCCCAAAACGTAGAAAGGTTCCCCCTTAACTTGAAGTTCTGATTCTTGCATATTCTTTACAGAAATAAGAAGTTTTTAAGGAATTATGTAATTCAAGGCACATTAATTTCCATCATGAAATTTTTCATGCCTTGTCTTTTTGAAGAATCCAACAAATATAATCCATGCCAGGAAGGCGAATATTGACGCAACTATTACGGTTAGATTGTAATCAATTGCCGCGATAAATCCTGCCACAAGAGGCGGAAGAGCTTGCGCAGCACTTTGAACTGATTGCCTTATTCCCATGACTTCTCCCTGTGTTTCATCGGAGGACATGAATGAAACAAGTGTTGTGGAACTCGGCATGCTTATCCCTCCAAAGAAAGACGTGAAAGGCAATACCAGGAGCAAAAACCATGGGCTGTTTGGAACAAGGACAAGGAGCAGTGCTATCGAATATCCAAGAAGGGAAATTCTGAGTATTTTCCCTGCATTGAATTTTTTTGCAATAGGCCTTATAAAAAGTCCCTGTGTCAAAGCCACCCATATTCCAATGTATCCGAAAATGTTTCCTATCTGGACCTGATCAAAGGAAAATTTGTCTATAAGGAAAACCTGGAAAAATTGCGTGAAAAAACTGAAGCCAAAAAAGAAGATAAATATGACAAGGAAAAGGGTTCTCATGTTTTTCATCTGCATCGCTTTTTTCAGGTTTCTCAATCCTGTTAAAGGATGAATTTCCAAATGAGAAAGTTTCTGTTTTATGGTTTCCTTGAATATTGTTGCTATAAGCACGATATTCACCAAAGCGAGCAAAGCAGAGGCCCAGAAAGGTGTTGAAAGGTTGAACCATGAAACAAGATTTGGATTTGCAAGATTTCCTCCGAGGAACGGTCCTATGATAAAACCGAATCCGAATGCCATTCCGATTAATCCAAAATTCTTCAGCCTCGATTTCCTGTCGCTGATATCTGCTATTGCGGAATTTGCTATTGAAAGGTTCCCTGACATGAAACCGCTGAACATCCTGCTTGCAAATATAATCCAGATATTACCAAGCATTATTCCGATTGCAAAGACAACATATCCTATGAAAGCCCCTATTTCAGAAACCAGCAGAATGCTTTTCCTTCCGTATTTGTCCGACAGCGCTCCAAGAATGGGTGAGCCAAAGAACTGCATGATTGGATAAGCTGCAATCAGCAATCCAAGAATAATCGTTCTGATTGAATTGCTTAAACCTGTAAGAAGCACAGCATTGTCTCCGACGAGCATAGGTCCGAGAATTGGAATTACAATGCCAAGCCCGATTAAGTCAACAAGAACAATCAGTATCAGCGTGAAAAGCGCCTTGCCGTTCTTTTGTTTTCCGACATGTCCGACCTGATGTTCATGCCTCACACCTCTCACATTCACCGCTTTTTTTCCCTTTGCCATGTTTTTGTATTTTAATATTTTTAACGAAAGTAAATCAATTTAGATTTTAGGGTTTAGAACTTTACAAAAGAAATTTGGTTTTTAAAATGTTCGTGAAATTTGTTGAGGTAATTTTCACATTTTGCAGGGCAAACAAGATTAGGTTTGCTGTTCCCGCCCTCCCGAACCCCCTTTGATGATTGTTGGGGAAAGATTAGAAGAGCGCAAATTGGGGGTTCTTTCGAATTTCTGTTAATAATTCCTCATAAGTAGCTTTCCATCCTGAACCAGAGCTTCTACCCTTAACATGGGCAAATGTCCAATCATAGCTGACTAAAAGCTTAAGCACTTTTAACATTTCTCTCTCCTTGGGAACTCTTTTATAAAATTTACAGCAATCGTTTAGAACTCTAAGTAATGGGATTAAACCATTATTTGTGAATGTGATATACTTGTCAGTGTCTTTATAT
>CAZJIV010000014.1:0-20312 GCA_964546165.1 Candidatus Woesearchaeota archaeon | reverse complement strand
ATAACAACAAATAGAAACATTTATAAACTCTAAGGCACTTGATATTACATAAAGAGTTGAATAACTTTTCTGAGATTAAAATTACAAAATCTTAACTCCCGAAAGGTTTATAAAACTCTCAATCTAAACCAAATTATAAATTCTAATCATTTAGTTAGAGTAATTCTATAAAATGGATCAAGAGTTAAAGAATTCATTTGTGAAAACAGGAACAACAATACTTGGTATTGTCTGCAAAGATGGTGTAGTCATGGCTGCAGACCGTAGAGTGTCTCTTGGAGAAAGTCTGATTATAGGAAAGAACTTCAGGAAAGTTTTCCCTCTCAACGATTATTTGGTTTATTCCGGTTGCGGTTCTGCAACAGAAATGCAAAAAGTATCAAAAATCTTAACAGCAGAGCTCAAGCTAAAAGAACTTCGTTCAAGGTCAAGGCCAACCGTAAGACAATCTGCAAGTTTGCTTTCAAACGTTCAAGTACGGGCAAGCGCATTTTTGCTTGCAGGTGTTGATGAAAATGGAAATACTTCATTATATGAAATAACAGGCGGGCTTTTGAATGAAGTAGAAGACTATTCTGCTAGTGTTGGTTCTGGAATGCCTTTTGCTCTGGGATATCTCGAAAGGTCATGGAAACCCGGAATTACAGTGAAAGAAGGCATAGAGCTTGCAATTGAATCATTGAAGTCTTCAACACAGAGAGATTCAGGTTCCGGAAACGGAATGGATATTTTTACCATAACTAAAGATGGTATTAAAAAAGTGGTGGAAAAGGAAATTAAGCCGGATTACGGCGATTAATTTTTTATTGGTTACTGATAATATTTTTAAAATTTAATAAATAAGATGACAGACATTCTGAAGAATATAAAAGAACAGTTAAACGCCAAAATAACCGAAGCAAACTTCGAGGGCGCAAACATTGTTCTTTACACAGATAACGAGAATTTCTTCAAAGAAGGAGAAGGAAAAATCAAAGAGATAGTGGAGCAAATCAAGAAAAGAGTTGAACTCCGCGCTGATGAAAAGATTCTGCCTGACAAGGAAGATGCAAGGAAAAAGATAAAGCAGATAGTTCCTGAAGAAGCAGAAATTACAGACATTCTTTTTGATGATCATAGAAGCATCGTTGTCATAGAAGCTAAAAAGCCAGGACTTGTAATTGGAAAGCAGGGTTCTATATTTTCTGAAATTCGCAGAGAAACACTTTGGACCCCTCAAGTTCAGAGAAGTCCTGCAATAAAAAGCCAGATTACTGAGAATATTCGTGATGTTCTTTACGCAAATTCTTCATACAGAAGAAAATTCCTTAATTCCATAGGAGAAAAAATCTACAAAGAGTGGAGCCCAGACAAGATGGATGAGTGGGTAAGGCTTACTTACCTTGGTTCGGGAAGGCAGGTCGGAAGAAGTGCTCTTTTGCTTCAGACTCCAAATTCAAAGATTCTCCTTGATTGCGGCATCGATGTTGCGTCAAAGGGTGATGACAGGTTCCCACATTTTAATATTCCTGAGTTCAACATAAGTGAACTTGACGCTGTTGTTATAAGCCACGCTCACCTTGACCATGTTGGGCTTTTGCCTTACTTGTTCAAAATGGGTTATCGTGGACCTGTTTACATGACACCCCCAACAAGAGATTTGTCAGCGCTTGCAACCCTTGATTTAATTGGTGTTGCATACAAACAGGCAGCACAGCCTCTTTATGCTTCAAAGGATGTTCTGGAAATGGTAAAGCACACTGTAACTCTGAACTTTAATGAAGTCACAGATATAGCTCCGGATATAAGGATAACTTTCTACAACTCAGGACACGTTCTCGGAAGCGCAATGGTTCACTTCAATATAGGAAATGGATTGCATAATTTCCTTTACACTGCAGACTACAAATATTCAAGAACTCGCTTGCTTGATCCTGCAATAACAAGTTTCCCAAGGGTTGAATCCGTGCTTACCGAATCTACTTATGGTGCAAAAGGAGACATCTTGCCTCCATTAAGGGAAACGGAAGACAAATTCTTCGGAATCATAAAAGATACTATTGCAAAGAAAGGAAAAGTTCTAATTCCTGAACTTGGCCTCGGTCACGCGCAGGAAACGGTAATAAGAATGGAAGAGGCGATAAGAACAGGAAGACTCCCAAAAATACCAATTTATATAGACGGTGTTATCTGGGATATGAATGCCATTCACACAGCTTATCCAGACTTCTTAAGCAGCAAAGTCAAGAATCTCGTATTCCAGGACCAAAACCCCTTCACTGCGGATATCTTCTCTCGTGTTGGTTCTCCTCAGGAAAGAAAAAACGTAATTGAAGGCGGCCCATGTGTTATAATTGCAACTTCTGGTATGCTTGTCGGAGGTGCATCTGTGGAATACTTCAAAAACTTCGCAGAAAACCCCAACAATACAATGATTATAAGCTGTTATCAGGGTGTTGGTTCTCTTGGAAGGCAAATTCAAGAAGGCGCAAGCAGGGTTATCGTTGAAGACCAGGTCGGAAGCCGTGAAGTCGAAGTCAAGTTAAGAGTTGAAACCCTTAACGGTTTCTCTGCACACGCGGGAAGAAACGAAATAACCTCATTCTTCAATAACATGAGACCAAAGCCAAAGCGTGTTATGATAAATCATGGTGAAGTCTCAAAATGTCTTGATCTTTCCTCAACGCTTTACAAGATGAACCGTGTCGAAACTTCTGTGCCAAGAAATCTTGAAACTGTCAGATTAAGATAATTTCAGTTAAAAGATTAACTTTAAAAATCAACATTTTCTCACTTAAAACATGACAAATGGATTATATCATTATATAAGAGAAGCATGGAAAAAGCCTGATGCAGAGACACTCAGAAACAGAATGACAGAGTGGAGAGCATCACCAGTTTTTGTAAAAGTTGACAAACCCCTGCGTTTGGACAGGGCAAGAGCACTCGGATACAAAGACAAAAAAGGTTTTGTTGTTGTTCGTGTTCGCGTAAAGCGTGGTGGTCACAGACGTGCAAGGCCAAATGCTGCAAGGCGTTCAAAGAGAATGCATATCAGGAAAAACCTGAAAATGAACTATAAATGGATTGCAGAACAGCGTGCTTCAAAAAGATACCAGAATCTCGAAGTTTTGAATTCTTACCCGATAGGAAAAGATGGAATGTTTTACTTTTATGAGGTTATTCTCGTTGATAAAGAAAGACCTGAAATAAAAAATGACAAATCCATGAAATGGATTGCAAAACCTGCAAATACAGGGAGAGCACACAGGGGACTTACAAGCTCGGGCAAAAAATCTCGTGGATTGAGGAACAAATCAAGAGAGCTGAAAGTCAGGCCTTCGGTGAGGGCTGGAAAGAGAAGAGGAAAATAGAACTGCCCCAATATGCTTAAAAAGTTCTTTTTCTTGATAATCTGATGAGTAAAAAAGAGTCTCTTGTTTTTTTATTCTTAATGTTGGTGACAATTTTGACAATTTACTTTGCTTCGGCAGTGATTGCTCCAAACCCAGGGCATACCGCAAGTCAAATTTATGTAAAATATTCTCCCAATTGCTATGTTTCTTTGCAAAATGCAGTAAATAAAGGATATTTATCTCAAGTTTTATCTGTAGTCTCTCCAACCTCTTTAGATTGTAAAACATTATCTCAACTCCCAAAAAGCCAACCCTACGCTCTTGCAAGTGATGTTTTGATAACAATCAAGGGACAAAAAATGACTTTACAGCAAGCTGTTGAAAGTGGTTCCATTGGCGGAACAGTGAAATCTCTCTCAGGGGGAGTTCCTTTCACAACGTCATTAAATTCTTATGAGGACGGTTCAAACATAAAACTTGCCGATGGAACAAAATTTATTGACTCTATAAATTCGGGGACATTTGCATGCAATCCTTCATGTTCTGGGATAATCTGTGGAAACACCAATGCATGTGGAACAACATGCAGTGGGGGGTCGGGGTGTTCCCCTCAATACGCTTGGGATTCTGGAAGCTGGACGGGTCCAAGCACCCACTGCGGTGCAGTTCAATATCGACAGATAACATGCAAAGACGCGTCAGGAAATCCTGTAGATCCTTCAAACTGCGATATAAACTCAGTTCCAAACAACAAAAGGACATTAAATTGTGGATGGGTGGATACGGGAACAACATGTGATACAACAACAACCGCCATAGGTTCATGTTCCATTTCTGGAGGTAGCATAACTTTTGGAGGTAGCACTTTTTGCAGTACCTTTAATTTGGGACAAACAAAAACTTGCAATACAGGGGAGGTTTGTGGCTCAAATTCAGGAGGAAGATTTGATTTTATTGGAATTAATAAATTCACTTTAACCCAACAGGAATGTCAATCCAATTGGGTTGAATCTTTCATTCAGTATATCTGGGCTGAAAAGGGAGATTGGACTCCTAGCACCACCGCCTGTGGCTGGAACCCTTCCAATTCAAATAGTGACAGTATAAAACAAACCGAAACCGTCACTTGCGAAAATCTTCTAACAGGTGGAGATGGTGGAAACAATTGTGATTCCTCGATAAAACCTTCAGGGGTTAGATACCCTTCCTGTACTATTGTTAAAGCAAGTGGTATTTGTAAATTTGTCTTCAGTGGAAAAAAATGTAGTGATGTTTCTTTTATCGGGGGACGTTGTGTTGGGGATCCTAATAATCCTTCATGGTGTTATGATTATAACAGTTACAGTTCTTGTGGGACTTCAAGTACTGGTGGGACGCTCTTAGACCCAATCACAGTACCTAGTGTAAACTTAGTGACCCATGAGTTAGTTTGTCAGCAATCAGGATATATTTATGGAAGCTGTACGCCTGTTTATTATGGTAGCTTGCAATACTGTACTTAAAAATATCTTAGAATAACTTAAAAACTTCTATTATCTTTTCTATTAATGAGATATGACAAACTAATCTGGATTCCTAGAGCTTTAATCTTCGCTTACATAATATTTCTAAGCATCTTTGCTTTTGATTCAAAATCAGCGATTGAATTTTTGATTCATATGATTCCTTCCTTAATACTTCTGATAATTTTCATATTTTCATGGAAAAATTCCAAAATAGCTGCAATTTTATTTGCACTCATAGGGATTATAACAGTAGCCTTTTTCAAGACTTACACGGACATTTTTGTTTTTTTGATGGTATCAATGCCGCCAATCTTGATAAGCATCTTATTTTGGATACTTGGAAACAAGCACAATAAAAACCGAAGGAAAAAAAGAAAATGAAATATCAGGAACTTGCAGAACTTTATGATTCTCTTTCAAAAACGACAAAGAGACTGGAAAAAACAGAGATACTTTCAAATTTTCTTAAAAAAATAAAACCAGAAGAAAGAGACATTCTCTATTTGCTTCTTGGAAGAATTTATCCAGAACATGACAGAAGGGAAATCGGAATAAGCAATCAACTTGCAATAAAAGCAATCTCAAAAGCCACAGGTTCTTCCCCTGAAGAAATAACAAAAGAGTGGAAATCTATAGGAGATTTGGGGAAAGTTGCTGAAAAGCTTGTGAAAGAAAAAAAGCAGTCAACATTAAATAAAAGAGACATCGATACAAAAATTGTAATTGATAATCTTCGCAAACTGCCAGAACTTGAAGGCAAGGGCACAGTTGACAAAAAACTCTCACTCATAACAGAACTTCTTACATCTGCATCTCCTCTTGAAGCGCTTTACCTAACAAGAACTTTGATTGGAGATTTGAGAATAGGAATAAAAGAAAGCACAATACGTGATGCAATGTCTTCTGCTTTTTTCTCGGGAGATAAAGAGAAAACGAATCTTATTCAGAGCGCATTGGATAAATCAAATGACATAGCAGAAGTTTTTGAACTCGTAAAAAAAGGCAAGCCAAAAGATTTGGAAAGTGTGGAAATAAAACTCGGAGCGCCCCTTAAGGTTATGCTTGCGCAAAAAGCAAAAAACATAAAAGAAGGGTTTGAAAAAGTTGGCAAGCCCTGCGCCGTCGAGTACAAATATGATGGATTCAGGCTTCTTATCCACAAAAAAGGCGATGATGTAAAACTTTTTACAAGAAGACTTGAAAATGTAACAAAGCAATTTCCAGAAGTTGTTGATTACATAAAAAAGTATGTCAAGGGAGATTCCTTCATAATAGATTCTGAAGCCGTTGGGTTCAATAAAAAAACAAAAGAATACAGGCCTTTTCAGGAAATAAGCCAGAGAATAAAAAGGAAATATAATATTGAGCAGATTCAGGAAGAATTACCTGTGGAAGTCAATGTTTTTGATGTGCTTTATCTTGACGGCAAAACGCTTCTTCATGAACCCTTCAGGAAAAGAACTGAAATTGTCAGGGGCATTGTAAAAAATCAGAAATTCAAAATAAGAACTTCTGAGCAGATTATAACTGACAACGAAGAGCGTGCAGAAGCTTTTTACAAAAAAGCACTCGATGACAATCAGGAAGGCGTAATGATGAAAAACCTTGATGCAGTCTATCAGCCTGGGAGCAGAGTCGGGCACATGCTTAAAGTTAAGCCTTCCGAAAAGGACATGGACTTGGTTATAACAGGAGCAGAATACGGAACCGGTAAAAGGTCTGGATGGATGTCAAGCTTCTTCCTTTCATGTCGTGACAAGGATGAATTTCTGGAGATTGGAAAAGTTGGAACAGGAATAAAAGAAAAATTTGAAGGAGAGAAAAGTGAAGGAAGCGTCTCTTTTGAAGAATTGACAAAAATGCTAAAGCCTCTGGTTATTAAAGAAGAAGGGCGTTTTGTAAAATTAAAGCCTAAGGTTGTTGTCACAATAACCTATCAGGAAATACAAAAATCTCCCCATTATGGTTCTGGTTTTGCACTCAGATTCCCGCGCGTAGCTTCCTTAAGACCAGACCGTTCCCCAAATGATACTCAAACTCTTGAACAGGTAAAGTCGGATTACGAACGTCAAGGAAAATAATTTAAACTTAATTATCAATTAAGGAAATATGAAAAAGGTGATTTTGCAGATTGTTTTGCTGACTACAGCAATTATCATAGTGTCTGCAGGTTTTTCATCAGCGCAGGTTTTGAACGCATCTATAAACAATAACACTGCATACATGAATAGATTTTTTGTTTATAATATTACGGTCAACAATACAGCCTCTACCTCTTCAATTAATTTTACCCAAGTTAATGTCAGTGTCCTTCTCAATTTGGTTTATTTTGCCGATTTGCCTTTTGGAACCAGTACAACCGGGAATCTTTCTGCCAACGTAACACAAACAGCCCCTTATTGGGTAACTTACAGCTGGACTAACAAAACTCCTGGATATGAAGTGGTTCCAAATGGTACTGTTGGATATTTCTGGGCCAATTTATCTTTTTTTAATAAAACAGGAAATTTTAACATAACTGTCACAACCCTCGACGATAAAGGAAATATAAACACCACGAATATCACAATGTCGCTGCAGGATAAAACAGCTCCAAAAATAAAATTCTCAAGCCCGACACCTTCAAATAATTCAAATGTAAGCACACCCTATTTCATTGCAAAAATCACAGCAACAGATTATAATCTGAGTTCGATAAAGATTTATTTGTACAACTCTACGGATCTCGTTAACTCAGCAACAAATCAAACAATCTATAAATCCGGTTCCACACTATCTGTGAACTTTACAGGTTTGTTGAATGGTACATATTATGTAAACGCAACAGCCAATGACAGTTCAAATAATTTTAATGTTACATTGCTTAGATACATAAACATTAACACAAGTCTTGCTTCTTCTCAATGTGTTCCTGACTGGAGTTGCGGAAACTGGAGCGTTTGCAGCAATACCACCTCAAAACAAACAAGGGTATGCGTGGATAATAACGATTGCAATAATTTTACAGATGAACCAAATACTACCAAATCATGCACCCCTTCATCTGCCCCAACATGCACAACAAATTGGAATTGTACATGGGTCCCTTCATGTACTTCAAATAATCAAACCCAATACTATTACTGCATTGATTTGAATGGATGCAAGCAACCTTATAACGAAACTCAAAGGCAGTGTTCAGTAACATCATCGACAGAAAACAAAGGCGGTACAAACGTGGGAAAGATTGGATTTAACACCGGTTCATGGACTTTCTTTTTGGTGATTGCAATTGTTGCTATCGCTGTTGTGGGTGTAATAGTTGTGTTAATGAGAATAAAAAAGAACCCCTCTGACGATTCTGATATTTATACACCAAATCCAAGCCCTTCAAAGCCGGGAATTCCTCCTAGAAGAGGACCTCCTGGTAATTCTCCTGCTGGTTCTCCTATGTCTCGTATGCCCCAGAGAATGATGCCCCGCAGAAATTTTCAGCAGAGACCCCAAAAACAAAGAAGAATGCCGCCTCCAAGAGGAAATCCTGGAAATTTTAAAGGGTTCCAAACCTACTGATTTTTGCCCCTGAAAACCTTTATAAATAGGTTTTTGCATTTAAATACATGCCAGAGACAGAAAAACATTCAAAAAACTACAAAATCCAGAATATTGTAGCTACAACATCTCTTGAGAAACCTGTTCCTTTAACAAAACTTGCACGAACACAGCCGAACACAGAGTATAATCCAGATACTTTTCCTGGCTTGGTTTTAAGAGTTAAAGAGCCAAAATCCGCAGTTCTTGTATTCTCTTCGGGTAACCTTGTTTGCACAGGTACAAAATCGATTTCACAAGTAAGGCAGGTAATTGATGCAGTTATAAAACAGCTCAAGAAAATTAATGTTAATGTTACAACAAAACCAAAAATAACAGTACAAAATATAGTGGCTTCCGGGACAATTGACCTCAAATTGAACCTAAATTTCCTTGCTCTTGAAATGGAAAATACAGAATATGAACCAGAGCAGTTCCCCGGCCTTGTATACAAACTTGAAGAACCAAATGCAACATTCCTTCTTTTCACAAATGGAAAACTTGTTTGCACCGGAACAAAAAACAAACAGCAACTTGAAGAAAGTATGGATCAGCTTCTTAAAAATATAAAGGTTGCATTGAAGAACTATCAGCAAGCCCCACAATAGTTATTTAAATCTGGACGCTTTTAAATGACAATGAAGAAAGGTGAAAGAGAATTTAATTTTTCTATAATTCACAAAGGGTTTTATATCACAATTGGATTGATTATCCTGATTGGCATGGGTGCTTTTGTTCATGCAATAACTGCACCAAACCCAGGTCATACTGCAAATCAAATTTACATAAACTATGGAACCCTCTCAAATCCTTGTTATGTAAATTTGCAGAAAGCCTCAACTAGTTATTATCTTTCAAAAGATTCCTCAACCCTTTCTCCAACCTGTGAAACAATTCCAAAAGATCAGCCATATGCTCTTGCATCTGAAGTTATGGTTACTGTAGGAACCCAAAAAATGACATTGCAACAGGCAGTTCAGAGCAATTCTATTTGGGGAACGGTTAGGAATTTGCCCGGAGGACTCTCTTTTACAACATCACTTCCTGTTTATGAAAGTGCCTCAAACATAAATTTAACTTTGCCTTCAGGTTCAATATTGACACTTCAGAGTGCCATAAACAATAAGGGTTTTACATGCACGCCAAAGACAAAATCCCAAGCCTGCGGTTCATTTACATGTGGAAGTGCCAGTGATGGCTGCGGGGGCTCTATTAGCTGTGGATTGTGTACAGCTGCAAACACACAATGTTCTTCCAGTTCGGGAGGCACATGTATAAGCAGCTGTTCTTCAAATATGGGAAACTCCTGTACCCCTCCAGGATTAAGTCCTGATTGTATATCACAATATAAAATTCAATGTGATGGTACTTCTTGCAGTGGAGGTACTTACAAAACTCAGGGAACTTCTTGCGGTATTGATGATAGTGGGAATGCTGTTGATTCCACCACAAATTCATGTGATGGTTCAGGACATTGCAACGGTTGGAGTGGAACAGGCTGCGGAAGCTGTAAATTTGGAGTTTCAACAGTTGATGGAGGAGGATTTGGCAATACATGGAGCTATTGCAATCTCAATGGCAATCAAGGAAGGTGGAATGCAATGGGACTTGGAGGACATTATTGGTCATCTTGGTCTTACAGTTCTGCTCCTGCATGCAGCCAAGTAGACAAATTCTTTTGGATTGTTACGGGATCTTACTCTTATCCTTGGCAGATAAAACCCTAATTCCAACACTTTAAAAACTTCTAAACCTTGTTCCCTTCTGTAAAAGGGGACAAAATGGATTTAATGGTTGCTGGATTCGTAAAAACTCACGAGAGGTCTTTACTATGAAACATAACGCAAAAATAATAGTCCTAATTCTTTGCATGTTTCTTGTTACACAAATAATAGGGCTTTATGTAATAAATTATTATTCTCCTACAAAAGTTGTTAATAATAATCAGATTAATGTTACAAATCCCAATGCACTGCCATTAGGTCTTGAACCCCCTCCCGAAAATCAAAATTTGAGCATATGGGCAATTTTACTTTCTGTTATTCCCATGTTCATTGTTGCTGTTTTGTTATTTTTCCTTCTCGCAAAGTTTAAGTCAGATGTCATAATAAAAGCGTGGTTCTTCGTGGTGGTGATAATAGCACTTTCAGTTTCTTTATTTTCATTCCTCCCTAAATGGGCTTACATTTGGATAGTTGTCCTTGCTATGGCAATACCGCTCGCATTTTTCAAGGTATACAAAAGAAACTTTATAATTCACAACTTAACAGAGTTATTAATTTATCCTGGGATTGCCGCAGTCTTCGTTGCATTGCTAAGTAGCCCTGAAAGTCCAAACAGAGGCATATTTGCAATGATTGCAATTCTTTTCTTAATCTCCATTTATGATATGTGGGCAGTGTGGCGTTCTAAGATAATGCAGAAAATGGCAAAATATGATGTAAATCGTCTGAAGATCTTTCCGGGATTTTTGATTCCTTCAATGTCAAAAGAAGACCGCAAAGAGATAAAGAACATAAAATTATCAAAGTCAAAGACTGGCAAGAGCAAATCTAAAAAAATGAAAGTAAGCATAGCTCTTCTTGGAGGCGGTGACATAGTCTTCCCTCTTATCGCCGCGGGCGTTGTATTGAGAAGATTTGGTTTCACTAATGTTCTTGGAATGCAGTTGCCTGTGGCTTCACTCATTGTGACTCTCTTTTCTATAATAGGGCTTGGTTCATTATTTATATTCTCGAAAAAGGATAAGTATTATCCCGCAATGCCGTTCATATCTGCAGGAGCTTTGACGGCTATTGGGTTGTGTTATCTAATTTTCTAATTCTTTTTCTCTCTTGCTTTGGACCACTTCTCTCTCAAAAGTTCTATCCCTTAGGAACATGTCTATTTCTCTCTGCCTATTTTTATAATTGCAACTTGCTATAGTGCTCTCTTCAGAAGTTTCTCTTATGTTGATTCCCCCAAGATGAATTCTATAAGGTAAACCCTCTCGAATAATCTTGTTTACCGGAACTCCTTCCCTGAAATCTTCTGCGGAATAAGGAAGCAAAAGGAGATTGTCTTGATAAACACTAATCAATTTTCCAGAATATACAGTTTGAGGTGTCGTAACTAAAACCCATTTTCCAACATAGTCTTCGATACTTGTACCCTTAGGCCATTCCTCGTCTCTGGTAAATCCTATTTTGCCCATACCACTCACTGAATTTAGATATTTATAAAATTACCCTTTTTGTAGTTACTGGACAAAAGTAACATATAGAAAGGTTTATAAATAAATTTGATGTGTTGTTACTATGAAAAGACAAAATAAAAGCAATTGGGAAGGAAATAGTAGATTGCCTATCTTGATATTAGAAGGAACAAGCGGACTCTTATACGAGTTTGCAGACGTGTATTTTCCTGTAAAAGCTGACACAGAGAAAGTTTCTGAACCTTATCATGCATACAAGACAATGGAAGGATTCGAAACCGCAAAAAATGCAGGATTGTTAAAATTCTTGCCCCATTTGTAAATCTTGAAAATGTTAGTAAAACCAGAATTAGTAACGAAAATCAAAGATTACTTTGATTTGAATATATATGAAACAAAAGTTTGGTTAGCCTTGCTTTCAAAGGGAATCGCCTCTGCAGGAGATATAGCAAAACTTTCACGTGTGCCAAGAAGTAGAACTTATGATGTTCTTGAAACTCTTGAAAAGAAAGGATTCGCAATAGAGAAACTTGGAAAGCCTATAATGTATATGGGCGTAAAGCCGAAAGGAATTCTCGAAAGGTTAAAGTCATCTGTCAGAAAAGACGCTGAAGAAAAATTAAACTTCCTTACAAACATAAGGGAAACAGAAGAATTTGCAACCCTTGAAGATATGTACAACAAAAGCACAGAACCTGTAAAGAAAGAAGAAACCCCACTTTCATTGAAAGGTAGAGCAGTTATATCAAATTACATAAGAGAAATTCTCGCAAAGGCAAATAAGGAAGTAATTATATGCAATGATGCAGAAGACCTGAAATCAAAACTCAAGCCATTCAAGGGAACAATTGACCTCTTGAAAGAAAGCGGAATAAAAGTCAAGATGGCGCTCTCAGGAAATACTGAAACAATAAATGAATTAAGCAAAGTTCTTGGAATAAAAATAAAGCAAGTCGATGTAAATGCAAAATTCTTTATTATAGACAGAAGAGAAATCCTTTTCTATTTATCCAAGGATGAAGAAGATGAAAATGCAATCTGGATAAGCTCAGAATTTTTCTCAAGAGCATTTTCAGATCTGTTTGATTTGAGCGTCAAACTCTAATTAGGAATCTAAAATTTTCAAATCCAATATGTACATCTCTTTAATAAGTTCCTTGTTTTTGCCTCTCCAAAACTTGACAAATTCTTCAATATTGAACTTGATATCTTTCTCTGCGAAGACAGCCCCAGCCTTAACAAATGTATTGTTTCCATGCTTGTTCCTGAATTTTTCAACATCCTTAACTCTTTTTATGGGAGGCCCCTTGACGAAATACTTGTCTCTGCGTTTTGCTACAAAAACGTAATTTGCGTCTTTTCCGTCGTTATAATAGAATTCTCTACCCTTTATCTGGAAGTATTTGCTTATTTCCTTTGATAAGTGATTATAAAATTTCAATAATTTGCTCCCTGCAACAGCACCCTCCTGCATGTCTGTTGTTGCATTTATTCTTATGAATTCAAGCCCGTTTCTCTCAGCCCTTTTTTTAATTTCATCAAATTTAGGATATCTTGGTTCAAAGAATTTCATGCTTGGGCTTTTCAAAAATGCCTTTGAGAAATATCTGAATTTCTCAAGAGTCTCCTCAGATAATGTGGCAAGAGCATTTCTTTGTTTATAAGTTGGATCTATCAAAACAATGGGAGATTCCAATTTTGATGAATTCAAATCCATAAGAATTTGTCTCTTGTTTCTGTAATGTTTTGCAATATCAATTATCAGTTGGCTTTTGTCTTTCATTTTAGAGATCTCTTTGATGAACTTGAGAAAACCCCTGTAATGACATATTAACAATTCGAGAGAGTATCCTGAAAATCCTTTTATGTGTGATTCAGCCCCATAAACCCCTGCAGAATGGCAGAAGGCTTTTGCGAGTATTATGTCATCTATCAACTTCTTACTCTTAATCTTTTTGTTGATGTATTTGACATGATAATATGAAAGGTCTGTTATATTGTCCGCGTCTTTTGGGTTTGTAACTTTCATTACAGGGACAATTTCAAAATAAACTCCTGAATCAATTATAAATTTAAAATAATCTCTGGAGCCATGAATTCTATCAACACGCCCCTTCATTTTTACTTTATCAAGGATCTTGCTTGTCAGATCTGAAATATCTCTGTTCTTGTATTTTTTGTCAAACCTTACAAAAATATCAATGTCATAACTGCTCTTTTTCATTATGGTGTTCTTCGCAAAACTCCCTCCAACAAAAGGTTCTGCAGAAATTCTGTTTGATTTTATGCCTTTTTTCAATTCTTCAAGAAATCTTTTTAGATAACTTTTAACTTCCTTAAGTTCCTCTTCAGAAGGTTTTATCTCTTTGAGGACATTTGCAAATATGGCATCAACCCTTTTCATATATATTAGAATTTAACAGCACTTATAAAATTAATTCTTGCTAATCTTTTTCTTTGTCATCGCTGTTCTGTCTGAATTGCCTTAATGTTGAGGCAAGGTCAATTATATACTTGCCTTCATCAAGCTTATACACAAGAGGCCTGTCTTTGCTGAACAGTTTCACCAGGTCAATCTCAAATTTTCCCTCTCCTGTAACGCGTACAGACTCAATGTCTAAAATAACAGGCATATCCTCGTCAATAATCCCTGCAATCTCCCTTATATCTTTCTCAATCCTCACCTTTTCATTTTCAGGAATTTCAATGGGGTTTTCTTTTATCTTTTGGACCTGGTCATCTTTTATATAGAAAAAAAAGTGCCCTCCGCATTTTTCACACCCCTCTAAAAGTGCCTTGCTTCCGGCAGGATAAAATGCTCCGCAGTGTACACATTGGTGTGGCATAAAAAGAGTAATCTCATATGGTATTTATACTTTCTTGTGATAAGAATAGTTATCTGTCAAGCAATAATTCAATCTTTTTTGGATTCTTCTTTATTTCCTTGACGATTGTTGCAGGCCCCACAATTGTTACGGCTCCAAGGTCTCCGCCTGAAAGCGCATTAACAAGGCTCTTCTTTATTTTGCTGAAAAAGTTTGAATCTCCATTGTCAGAGATTACGGCAAGCTCAATTCCCAAAAAGTCATTCTTTCCCTGATGAATCATATCCATAGTTTCTTCTATTAATCTGGTTTCTTCCTCTGGTCGAAGTCTTCCCTGAATCAGGAGTATGTTGTTATTCATAACAATCCCAAGTATTTTCTTTACCCTTTTGTCGCTGTCCAAATCTCGTATCTCAGAGTAAGGGAGAAACTGTATGGTAAATCCTTTGATTTTTAGCCCTTTTTTCACCTTTTTTTTCATATTACCTTAAGTGTTTTTCTTTTTTTAAATCTTCTTCGAAAGGTCAAATATGGATTCATAGAACTCTTCAAGGTTCTCTCCATACTTTACACTTATCCCTATGACATCATATTCCGGAAATGCAGCCTCAATCTTCTTTATATCTGCCTTTTTCAGGTCAATTTTGTTAGCCACTATCAAAACAGGGATTTTTCTTGCCACAAGGTTACCTACTATAGTGATATTTACTTGGTTATAGGGGTTTTCAGTTGCATCAAGAACAATTACAACCATGTCCATGTCATCAAGCCATTTTATACTTTCAATAACACCTTGCGTTGCCTCTTTTGCTCTCTCTTTTGCTTCTCCTTTCTTCATCTTATACTTCAAAAACTCTTCATAGTCAATTTTTGTGGCAATTCCAGGTGTATCGACGAGCTTGAAGGTTAGTTTCTTGCCTTTATATTCAATTTCAACTTTTTCTTTAAACTGGACATTTCTGGTTTCGTGGGGCACTTTGCTGACACTTCCTATCTCTTCTCCTGTGAAATCCTTGCATATCCTATTAGCCAAGCTGGTTTTTCCTACGTTTGGAGGCCCGTAAAAACCCAATTTGACCTCTTTTTTATTCTTGAATATATTCGAAAAAATCCTCTTGAAAAAATTTCTTATAATTCTAACTGGCATACTATAACTTATCCCTCTAATTTATAAATATTTCACTTCTTTTTCGCATACTTTTTAGTAAACCCTGGAAGGCCAATTTTCTTGCCAACATACTTTTTCATGATATAATTAACCTGTTCATTGCTCCATTTTGACCTTCTTAAATTTCTCTCAATTTCATCATCTCTAACGCCTCTAATTTTTGCAGAGTGTATGTAAGTAACAACATTATAGAGGTCATTTTTGTTTTTGAAGAGGTAAGATTCATATCTTTTCTCATACCATTTGCCCAAAATAACATAAACAATTATTCCAAAGAAAATTATTGCTATTATGACTCCCCCAAACAATATCCAATTGAAAGCTTTCACAGTGCTTGTGTCGTTTTGGTTTAATTGCAATTTGCTTAATGAAGGCGAAATAATCATTGGAAGTCCAACAGGATTAAGTGACTGGGTCGTTGAAAACGTGATCTTTTCATCAGAGCCTGGGGGAATTGTGAAATAAATGTAATTTCCTTCTGTTGAATAATTCGTGCTTGAATTGAAATTTTCCAAATTTGGTAAAACAAGATAGGTCTTGCTTGAGGAGGAATTAACATTCACATCAAGACTGACCACATCAAGAATCGGATCTGATTGTGACGAGCTTTTAACTGAAGAATACTCTGAATAATCTGCAGTTATGTGTGTATTATCAAAAATCCAGGTGATTAGAGCACTTGTATAATCTGCTTCTTTTGAAGAATCATAATTGCTGTTAGTAATTTGTTTTAATGCTTCAAAGTCTATATTCTTGCTGTCTGGAACGAACACCAAGGAATTTGCAACAGACGTCTGCTGAATTGAATTAGGCACATTAATCGTGACCAGCTTTTTCATGATATCAAGGTAATCTGCATCTGTATTTGCGGTCGTGTTTTTGCCAAGCGCATAGTTAATTATGAATTGCGTATTATTCCAGTCAAGAATATTTTCAAGCGCACTTTTTGTGAATCCTGGGAGTGTATCAAGGTAATTCTGGATATTTGCCCCATTTGTTGAGTACTCTGAAAGAAGTTTTCTTGCTGCATCTTTTGGAGATGTTACATTAACCGTAAAATTCTTGCTTGAACTTTGTCCAAGAGAATTTTTTATTGAGACACTAACATTAAAAAGACTGATATTCCCATAAGTGTGTGTTGCCTTATTGGTGGTTGTCGTTACAACCTGGCCTCCATCTCCAAAATCCCACTTATATTGGGTTATGTTTGCATTTGCGCCAAAAGTTTCAACCTTTACAGTAAAAGGTGTGCTTATCTCTGCAGAGGTTGTTTCAGGGTTTATTGAAGTTACTTGTGGTATTTTTTCAATTGTTATTTTCTTGGATAAAATTGGAATCATCTTGGTGCCGTTGTAAATTTTAACATAAAAGTTCTGGTCCCCAAAATTCTGCGGGACAACTATGTTTGCAACAGTCAAAGAAAGGTTCTGTTTTTCTGCACTCACCGTTGCTTGCACTGATTTTACATCAGCAACCTTCCCTTCTCCAGGAGAGAGGGTTTTTGGAATGCTCTGCCCGTCCTGTATTGTTTGGTAATAACTTTTTATCACAAAACCGGATACATTTATCTTTTGGGTTGCATTTGAGACGAGCTTTAGGGGTATTATGCAGCCATTTGAACAATCCATTCCATACTGTGTTGCAAGTAGAGAGTTATTTATATAGCTCTCAAGATTTACACTGTATCCTATAGATGCTTTCACAATTGAATCGTTTAATATAATTTTTCCTATGGGTGAAAATTCTCCTTGCTCCGCAAATAAAGGAAAATCAATGGCAGGAGTTTTTGGCGGATCTCCTACAAAACCACAGATACTTGGGTCTGTTTCCTCTTTGATGCTATAGCTGGTATCAGTGTCTGAGGGCTCGCTTATGCATACATAATAACTTCCGCTTGTGTCTATTTTATATTTTCCAGTGGTTGTTCCTCCTGAAATATCCGGAATGCAACTTAACTCTCCCTCAGGGGTTATAGAGCCTGTTGTGTTTGTGCATGTCCCATAATAACTTTGCCCATCTCTTTTTATCCAAAATTTGATTGTTGCAGAACCACTGGATGATGTCGGGAAAATTGATGCGCCAATCTTTACACTTGGGGCCTTAGTCAAATTTACTATTTCACAATATTTGCTTGAAGTAAGGATTGCATCAGAGATGCTTGGCGCAAAAGACCAAAAACATCCCGAATGTTTTATTGAAAAAGTTCCTGAAGACTGATAAGGTTCCCATTCCTTGCTCCCGTCTCCCAATAAATCCAGAAATAATTTTTGTGAAGCTCCTGCAGTAGCATTGCTTGACACATTTACCGAAAAGCCGCTGCTAATGCTTGCAATTTTTCCAACCGTGCTCGGAATCACCAAGCCAATCGTATAGTTTTGGCCTTTTCCAAGAACAACCACCTTGGAGACATCTGAAGTTCCGGGAATAACACTGTAAGAAGGCAGGCATCCTTTTGGAACACAGGTCTTTTCAAAATTGTTTTGTTGGGCAATAAGGCTGCTGAGAGTTCTGTTTCCATAAGGCGTTACAACCGTGGAATTCATGGGTATATTGTTTAGATTTATGCTTATGTATCCGACGATTGGCGAATTTGGTGCATATTCTGTCTGAAGTGAATAATTTGATGCGCTTGCTCCTGTAGAAGCCATTGCAAACCCTGCAAATGTAAATAAAAACAAAATTGCAGAAGCAATCACCAATCTTTTACCCATAAAACGTTTAAGCCAAACTATTTTATAAACATTGCTTTAAGATTATTTTTTCTTCCTTGAAGAATGTCTTTTTGATTTGCTTTTCTTCTCAGGAGTTTTTTTCTTCCTCGCCAGAATTACTGCAACATAAATCAATGCAAGAACAACCACTGTTGCAACAATATTGTAAACATTGAAAAATGGAAGTGGAATATTTGAAGGGCAGTCGACTCCTTTTGTGCCTCCATGACAATTTGCAGGTGCATTGCCTGTTCCTGTCCATGTGGCAGTCCAACTGTAAGTCAGGACACCATTGGAACAATCACCCACTATTGCCTGTGGGCTGAAAACACATTTTCCTGTAGCCACCGTTGCTGAATAGCAGAAACCCCCTGTTGGGTCTCCTGAACTATCTTTTGTGATATTGCAACCGAGACCCAATTGGCAGGTCTTTGTTGAATTCTGATTGTTTGGATCTGTTTGTGCACAACTTCCTACTGCAGGAGAATCTGTTGAAGGACAAATCCCTCCAGGATAACAATATTGAAGACCATGTGCAGAATCTAAACATAGCGTATACTCATTGCCACATTTTGTTGCATTGTAGGCCGGTTGGCTTTGATTGTCATTAAAGCATAATCCATTTGCATTGCAAGTATTCCCTATTGTACAACTGTCAAGATTTCCTGCACTGCAATCACTTGAACTGCAACCATCTCCTAAATCGCAGAATCCATTGTTGTTTGTGGGTGCAAGATCTCCAAGAGGACACGTATTTCCAGGATAACAATACTGAAGGTCCCATGTAGGGTTTTCACACAATGTTGTCCCCTTACCACATCTTACAGAACCTGTCCCTTTCGCAATATTAACTAACTGACATGTGCTGGTCGAACTATCCCATTCACATCCTGAAGAGTACGCACTAGGGTCATATGCAGGGTCATTTTTTGCCCTGCTACAAGTGTCTGAATTGCAATCAAGTTTGTTTTTGTAATCTTTGCACACATTCACCGATTGACACAATTGATCCTTTGGCCAGACATTTAAAGTCCCATTAAGATTATTGTCTTTTTTCAGACTGCCATCTGCTTGCCTTGTATATCCTGACATTATGTAACTTACCCCTGCAACAGTTATGTTAACAACATATTGGTTTGGAAGCTTCTGTTTCGCTTTTGAATCATAAGAGGCACCCCATGTTACAAGCATATTCTCTCCGCTTGCAGGGAACGATTGATCATTAATTCCCCAAAGAGCAGGTTTATTGTCCACAGTGGTAATATTAAAAGAAACTTGAGCAAGATTGCAGTCAGTTCCTGTTATGTTCAATCCAACCTGTTCTCCTGCAGTTGCATTGTTTATAACCCATGTTGCAGATGTTAGGTTGCACTTTGGTGCAATAATTCTATTATTGCTATTATACTTACAGCATATTTTTGTATTAAACCCTGGCCCCGTTCCTATATGGGCATTAGTATCTGATGAAAGATTAAGAATATTTAGATCATTGTATGGAAAAGGACAAGATGAACTCGTTGTATTTATACACTCCAAGCCCCCATAACAAACATTAACTTTGTAATTTGTATCTCCAGGAACCTCTGCATGGGCATTTGTTGTATTAAATTGATTCATGGAGCTATTAGTCAGTCCTATAATCTTATTTTTTGGGATACTAATGCCTATGCCTGAGTAATAGGTATTATCAAAGGTAGAACAGTCATAGGTATAAAAAAAGTTGCAGGCAACAACATATGGATAACTGTCATACGACCAGTTCCATGGCCTGTCTCCATGAGCATTGGAAGCTGCGGACAAACCCATTACTATATGCCAAGATGTATCACCGCCAGTTACATAAGCATTGTATAAATCATGGCTCATTATGGTACAGTTTGGTGTGCCTGCCGCAGAAGTAAAATTAATTGAAACTAAAGCACCTAACGCAACTAAAATGAATAATACAGCCACTCTCTTTTGCATGCCTATTTTAAGAAATCCTATTTTATAAACATTTCTTAAT
>CAZJIV010000013.1:0-20519 GCA_964546165.1 Candidatus Woesearchaeota archaeon | reverse complement strand
CTTTGATTATCTTGTCTTTTTCATCAAGAACCTTTTCATTAACATTCAAATCTCCGACTGAAATTGTAATCCCTCTGTTTGTCAGATATTTTGTTCCAAGAATATATGCTCTTCTTATTGTGTCAAAGGTGATATCTCTTCCCATTTCCTTATCAAGAGCCATGACAAGTTCTCCGTCTTCTTCACTGAAACTGGACTTGTCGATTACACCCTTTATCATCTTTCCGTCTTTTATCTTTACAGAATCATTATCAAAGTTGATTCCTTTTGGAAGAACATGTGAAATTATATCTTGTCCGGATACTCTCTTCCCTGAAGAAGAATTCATAATCCCGCACTTGTAAAGCAAATCATCAGCAAAATCTTTGTCAAATTCTCCTTTGCTTAGGAGATAGTCCCCTGTAACTGCATCCTGAGTGCATCCTATTAGGTTTGTACTGTTTTTTGGAGAGATTAAGTTTTTCTTTACATCCAAAAGTATTCTCGCTTCTGCTCTTGCCTCTTCTGTCTGTGGTGAGTGTATGTTCATTTCATCACCGTCGAAGTCAGCTGCATAGGGGGTACATGCTGCAGGATGCATTCTGAATGTTCTTCCCGGCAGAACTTTTACAAAGTGCGCCATAAGGCTTCCCTTGTGAAGGCTAGGATGCCTGTTGAACAAGACAACATCTCCTTCCTGAAGATGCCTCTCAACCTTGTATCCTGGAATTACTTCATTGATTATTTCTTCTTTCAAATCAGAAGTAATCTTCTTTCTCTTTCCGTCTGGTCTTATTACATAGTTTGCTCCCGGATATTCTTCTCCTTTATCAATAAGTTTCTTCATTGCATCAATGTTTAAGTCGTTGACAGTTTCAGCAACAGTAATTATCTTTGCAATCTCATAAGGAACCCCAATTTCGTTTATTGCAATGTTTGGGTCTGGTGAGATAACAGTTCTTGCAGAATAATTAACTCTCTTCCCTGCAAGGTTCTTTCTTATTCTTCCCTCCTTACCTTTAATTCTTTCAGTGATTGTCTTAAGTGGCTGTCCGCTCCTGTGTCTTGCAGGTGGAATTCTTGAGACAGTATTATCAAAGAATGTTGTTACATGGAACTGCAAAAGGTCCCAAAGGTCTTCAATAATAACTTCAGGTGCACCCGCATTAAGGTTTTCCCAAAGCCTTTGGTTTGCCCTTATGATGTCTGAGAGTTTGTGGGTCAGGTCATCTTCACTCCTTTCACCCGATTCAAGAATAATACTTGGTCTTACTGTTACAGGAGGAACAAGAAGATATGTAAGGATAGCCCATTCAGGTCTTGCGTTTGCAGGGTCAACACCAATTTTCTTCAATTCTTCATCAGGAATGTTTTCAAGAATTTCTCTTACCATCGTTGGAAAAAGTCTTTTCTTTCCGATGTAGAAGCTTGTTGGTTTGTCTATCTTGACTTTATCATGGTCAGCTCCGCACCAGGGACATTTTTTGACATCCTTTGCTTTCTTTGCCCTTTCGCTTTGCGAATATTTCTTAAGGTTCTTTTCTTCCAGAAGCAACTTCCCACATTTGTGGCAGAAGCATCTTAAACCCATTTCGATTAGTGGAACATATTTTATGTGAATAACAGACCTTGCAAGTTCAATTCTACCTGGGTGTCCAAGACACTCTTTCAATCTTCCACCACAGGTTCTACATCTCACACCGGGGTCTATTGCACCAAGTCTCAAATCCATTAAACCCCCATCAACAGGATAACCGTCAATGTCATAGAGTTCTGGTGTGACTATCTTTGCGGACGATATTTTTTTAATCTCTTCCGGACTAAACAATCCAAATTTGATTTCGTCTATTTTTTTCCTTACTATTGGTATCATTTTATTCGTATTTGTTCTTGAGACTGAATTTAGTATGAATGTGCAATCCCTGAAGTTCCTCAAGCAATAGCTTGAATGCATATGAAACTTCAACAGCTTCAGCTTCTTCACTTCCGCAGATTGGGCATATTATTTTGCTTCTTATGTTGTCTTCAATAGCAATTGAACCACATCTTGTACAGACATTTAGGACAATTTTGTCGGAGTCGTACCTCTCTTTCAAAAGCAGTGAAGCACCGTGTGCAACAAGTGCTTGCTGTTCCATTTCTCCAAGCCTCAATGCACCGCCTCTTGCACGTCCTTCAACAGGCTGCCTTGTAAGCAATGCAATCTTTCCTGAAGCTCTTCCATGGATTCTGTTTCCAACCATATATTTAAGTTTCAAGTAGTAAAGGTCTCCAACAAAAATCTTGATGTCAAATTTCTTTCCCGTGATTCCGTTGTACATTGTTTCTTTTCCGTCAAATCTGAAACCCATGTTTTTGAGTTGTGATTCAAGGTCATCCTTGCTTTCACCTGAGAAGGGTGTTCCATCGACAATCTCTCCTCTCAAACATCCAACTTTTCCTGCGAGCAATTCAAGCAAGTAACCTACAGTCATACGGCTAGGAAGTCCGTGTGGATTGAATATAATGTCTGGCCTTATTCCCCTTGATGTGAATGGAATATCTTCTTCAGGTACAATTGCACCGATAACTCCCTTTTGCCCTGATGGAGCAGAGAACTTGTCACCAAGCTCAGGAATTCTATGATCTCTTGTCTTTACCTGAACAATTTTATTTCCTTCAGAATCTTCAGTAACGAAAACTGTGTCCACTGTTCCCTTTTCTTCCTGCCTCATTGTGACAGATGATTCTTTCTTTGTCCTGACTGAAATCTCTCTTGCCTCTGAGAGGAATTTTGGAGGTGACATTTTACCTATGAGAACTTCCCCGCCAATACTGTCAGCTTCAGGATAAACAATCCCGTCTCCTTCTAGAAGGTGATAGCTTGACTCCATTTTGTATCCTGAAGCATCTTTTTCAGGAATCGCAATCTCATCTTTCAATCCTCCTGAATAGTTCATTTCAACTGCAGAATATGGTCTGAAGAAAAAGCTTCTTCCAACACCTCTGTCAATGCTTCCCTGGTTGAACACGATTGCATCCTCCATATTGTACCCTTCATATGTCATTACTGCAACAACAAGGTTCTGCCCTGCAGGATATGTTTGAAGTGTGTCATAAACAAAACTTCTTACAATTGGCTTCTGTGGATATTGCAAAACTGAAACATCCGTGTCGATTCTTGAAAGATAATTTGCCGCATAGATTCCAAGTGCCTGCTTGTAACCTTTACTACCTTTAATCAACTTAGCACAAGAGTTGTGATTTGTGTAAGGCAAAACACTTGTAACAACACCGAGCAAGTCTATTGGGTCTATTTCAAGATGTGTATGTTCTGACGTAAGATTATCCTTTGTCAATGCAATAAGGCAGTCTTCTTCTTCAGCAGCGTCCAGATATTCAATGATTCCCTGTGAAGTCAAATCATTCCATGAAATCTCCCCCTGCTCCATCTGCACATAGTGCTCATCAGTAAGCTTTGGAATTCCACTATCAACGACAATCACTGGTCTAAGAACTCTTCCTGGTTCTGTTGAGATTATTATTGTATCAAAAGCAGTGTAGTTTCTCACATTCATCTGAAGAGGCAATTCTCCATTCCTCCTTTTATCTCTTATTGTCTTTACAAAATCATCGGCAAGTTCTACTGAACCTATGAAAACCCCATTGAAGAAAACATCAGAACCCTTTATCCCTTCAGTGCTGAGTCCTTCTTTTTCAAGATTCTTTACGAATTCTGCTTCATCCATGTCAGCCCTTGTGGAAACTTTGCTCATTATTGCAAGATTTTTCCTCAAACCGATTTCAGTTCCTTCAGGGGTTTCAATGGGACAGAATCTCCCATAATGTGTTGGGTCAAGAGTTCTTGCAAGGAAATTCTCCTGTTCGCTTGGCAACATGCTTGAGACTTTTTGGAGTTGTGAAATAATGGAAAGATAATTTGTCTTGTCCATGTTCTGGGTAATTCCGCTTCTTTCCCCAACCCAGCTTCCTGTTGCGATTGCGGATTCAACTCTGTGTGAAAATAATGTTGATTTGGAAATAACCTTCAATGAAGAAAACTTCTTCCTCTTCATAGATTTCTGAAGTGAGTATTGAATGTCCCTGATTAAAATTCCAAGATTAACCCTGAAGAGGCTTGAAAGCAAATCTCCTGAAAGCCTGACTCTTTTATTTGCATAATGGTCTTTATATGTTCTGAGAGTGGGGTTTGTTTTTGCAATAAGAAACTGTTTGATTAATTTGCACAATGTCACCGCTTTTTTTATCCTGTCCTCTTTTTCTTGACCGATGTGTGGGAAAAGGAAAGAATCAATCCTCTGCTTTACCCTGTCGAGAATTTCCTTCTTTGTTCCCTGAAGGTTTGTCTTTTCTGCAATGTACATCATAGCATCTTCTTTTGTTGCAACATCAACATATTCGTAAAGATTGACTATAATATCATCAGTTTCTCTTCCGATGTATCCCGCAATTTCAGATTCTTTTGTCAATCCAAGTGCTTTCAAAAGTATGACTGCCGGAATGTCTCTGAATCTGCTGAATGATGCATTTATCACACCTTCTTTGTTTTCAGAAATCAAAACAGGAATCCTGTAAGTTCCCCTTAATGAGAATAATCTTAATGTTAAATTTCCGCTCTTGTCCGTTTCAATGAATGGCTGATTTTCCGCAAGGTCTTCTGCCATAACCATGACTCTTTCATTTCCGTTGATTATGAAATATCCACCAGGGTCAAGAGGGTCTTCATAATTCTTGACAAGGTCTTCTTCAGATAACCCATGAGTATTGCAGATTGCACTCCTAACCATAACAGGAATTCTTCCTATTTCAACAACTTCAGAATCAACTTGGTCTTCGTGTTTGACTGTTAATTCAACAAAAACAGGAGCAGAGTATGTGAGGTTTCTCAGCCTCGCTTCATAAGGCATTATAAGTGAAGAACTTCCGTCAGCCTCAATTATATTCGGCTTTCCAATTTCAATTCTTCCCAAAGAAATATCAAACTCCCCTTTTTCTATTGATTTGGAGATTTCATTAGCAATCTCCTGAATCCTCTTTTCAACAAAATCATCGAAAGAAGTAATGTTGGAAGCAACAAGTGAATGTTCCTGAAGATACTTCTTGACTATTAGATGATTATTGTTTTCCATTTTATTGCACTACAACCCTGTAATAAGTTTCGTCGACACTGTCGGCGTCCTTTCTTTCAATTTTAATTACATCGCCCACATTGCATCCTTCCGGCAATGCAGGGTCTGTTGAAAGTATTCTTGGTAACTGGGCTTTAGATACATTCAGCCTCGATAAAAGCTCTTCGGTATCTTTCTCACTCAGTTTTATGTGTTTGGGTTGGAGGATGTGCATTGGACTTATTTTTGGCGTTTAAAAAACTTTTTATTTAAATTTACAACGGGGATTATTATTCTTATAAAAAATTGCTTTAAAAAGGTTTCGAATTTGTTATTCTCCAGTAAAGAAATGTCCATGAAATGATTTTTTGTCCTATTTCTATTAAATCCCCGATTTTCTCACTAAATCCCTAAACCAGTGATAATTATCTAACATTTTGCAAGTGTGATGCTTTCAGTTTCCGTTTCAGGCTTTACTACACTTTCGATATCCATATTGTATAAAGAAATGGCCCCGAAGGGATTTGAACCCTCGACACCTGGATTAAAAGTCCAGTGCTCTAACCAAGCTGAGCTACGGAGCCTTCATGTATCCGTAGCGAGTTAATTTGCATTTAAACAGTTTTCTACCACTGTAGTTTCTTTTTCAAAAAGAAACCCATGAGCTACGGAGCCGTTAATGGCAAAAGCCATAACTAAATAGTAAAAATAATTGTTTAAAAATTGTTCTGTCTGCCAAAGAACTCAAATTTATACAAACTGAGCCAATTTTTCAGAAAAATCTTCATGAGGCATTGCGCCTATGAATTGCCCCACCTTTTTTCCGTCCTTGAGCAGGACAAAATTTGGAATTGAGTTGACTTCAAACTTTTGCGCAAGTTTCGTGTTATCATCAACATTTACTTTCCCGAATTTTATCTTTCCTTTGAATTTGTCAGAAAGCTCTTCAATTACAGGAGACATCATTATACATGGCATGCACCAGTCTGCAAAAAAATCTATCAGGACTATTCCATCTTTTGTAAACTCTTCAAACTCACCGTTTGTCAATTCTGGAACTTTTTCGCTTGCCATTTTTTTATTACAAAAAAGTTGTTTATAAAATTTACTCGTGTGAAGTTTTATTTCCAGAGAGGGTCTTTGCCGAAATTTCTGTACATTCTTGATCCGACAGGAAGAGCTTCTTGTTCAGAATATTTTGCATTAGCCTTTTGGTCATAGGGATTCTTAACCGTTCCCCTTACTTCATGATACATGAGTTGTCCTATAGGCATTCCAGGATAAATTACTACCCTCTTGCCTGCCCTCATTTCCAAAGTCCAGTGACCCTTGAATCCAACATCTCCTTTTCCTGCAGTTTCATGAATTGAAATGCCAAGTCTTCCCGTACTGCTCTTCCCTTCGAGAAACGGAACAAAGCTATAGGTTTCAGTATACTCAAGGGTTGAAGCAAGATAAAACTCTTCGGGGTCCAGTTCAAAACCACTTTTTGGGATATTAAAATATCTGACCTTGTTATCGCTCTTTGAATCGATTACCTTTCTTAAATAAACCCCAAGAACGTCATTCAAATGAACATCATAGCTGTTGCTTCCGAGACATTCATCAAAGAAAGGTTCTATGATAATCTTGCCTCTCCTCATAGCTCTCCTGATCTTGGTGTCGGATAGTATTGCCATTCCAAAAAATCTTTTTTATTGTTTATAAGTATAATTATTTTCAATCTCTTATTTAATCCAAGTAAAGAACAACTTGTAAAGCATCCATCCTAACATGAAATAATAAAGGAAACTGGTAAAGTGAAATATTGCAACAGCAATCATATACACCCCAAAGACGGCATCAATCCCACTCATTACGTCCCTGAATATTATTAATTTCAGAATCAGATATCCCCCGCCATAAAAAAGGAGAATAGTGGAAAAAAAGATGTTGAACTGGGCCAGAGAGATGGCTGCAAAAGAAATCAAATCAAGAATCATCATAACCCAGATTATCATTTTCTAAAATTAGAAATCCCTTATTTAAGGATTACTTAACTGCACTTGCTGTATCCGCAGTCAAAACAGGTTGGCTCTGAACAGCCTGCCATCATACCGACATTAGAACTGAAGCATTTTGGGCAATGCAATACAGAATTGTAATCCTGTGCTTGAACTTTTGTAGATTGTACAGGAACATCATGTCCGTTTTTTTCAGGTTCCAAAACTTTGATTTTTCCGGTCTTTACAAGATGATTCCTGATTGCAACAGAGAATGCATGGGCAACAGAATCTATCCTGTTTTTTCCGAAACCAAAAGGTCTCTCAGATTTTATTGAATTAAGATGCTTTAGTATTCTCGTTGGGTCGCCGCCAAGTTCAAGATATTTTGAAAGAACAATTGCAAGAGCAGCAGCCATGCCAGAGATCTCAGTTCCTGTTGGCGAAAGGTTTGCAAAGATTCTTGTCGGCCCCTCTTCATCATAGTTGATATGAATATGCAAAGGTCCTTGTCCTGTTTCAATCATGTAGTAATCAGAATCCTCAGTGAGTTTCTTTTCACGCCTCACTGCCTTTTTCTCTTCAGCCTTTTCTTTGCTTTTTTTCTTGTCGCTTATATTCAAAATTTGGAACTGTTTGCTTCCATCCCTATAGACTGTAACACCCTTAGCCCCATTTTCATAAGCCAGCATATAGACTTCTTCAACATCCTTTACTGTCGCCTCATTTTTTAGATTGACTGTCTTTGAAACAGCGTTGTCAGTATATTTCTGGAATGCACATTGCATCATTATATGGTCTCTTGGTTTTAAGTCATGGGATGTTAAGAACAGGTTCTGGACATTGTTTGGTATTTCCGAAATTCCAACAAGAGATTTGTGATTGTCATTTATTTTCATGTAAAGGTCTTCTTTTTTCAACCCAAAGTAGCTGTTCTCCTCTGCAATTTTTTCAAATAAGGGATTTACTTCAAAGAAAGTGTCTTTTTCTGCAGGTGTTTTTCCCGCCTTTAGCGCATCAATTCCTGCTGCGTTGTATCTTACGTAAACAACCGCAAAAAATGGTTCTATGCCTGCTCCCTGCAATCCAGAGGCTATCCCTATTGTTCCTGTTGGTGCGATTGTGGTTCTTGCGGAATGTCTTGGGAAAAATTCCTGGCCCCTGAAATAGATGCTTGACTTGTCATAAATTGAACCTTTCCATGCCGGGAAAAGCCCCCTCTGTTCCCCTAGTTCTTCAGAAGCATTCATGCATGAAACATTAATGAATTTCATTACTTCTTCTGCTTTTCTCAAGGCCTCAGGTGAATTGTATGGTATGCCCATCATAACCAGAGATTCTGCCCAGCCCATTATTCCGAGCCCGATTCTTCTTGTTTTCTTTGCCATCTCTTCAATCTCTGCGATGGGGTAATCATTTATGTCAATGACATTGTCAAGGAAGTGAGTGCATGTAAAAACACATTTTCTTAAGGCCTCATAATCAAAATCACTCCCTGTTTGGTTAACAAATTTTGAAAGATTTATGCTTCCAAGATTGCATGGTTCGTATGGAAGAAGTGGCTGCTCTCCGCAAGGGTTTGTTGATTCAATCTCTCCAATATGAGGCGTTGCATTGCTTCCAGTCATGTTCATCCTGTCTATCATGATTATTCCCGGATCTCCTGTTTCCCATGCCCCTTTAACAAGTTTGTCCCAAACCTCTTTTGCGCGCACTTTTCCCGCAACTTCTTTGTTGTGCGGATTGATAAGTTCGTATTCCTGGTCTTCTTTTACAGCTTTCATAAATCTCTCATCAATTGTTACAGAAACATTAAAGTTCTCCATAACCCCCGGAGTTTTTTTCATATCTATGAAATCAAAGATATTTGGATGTGTGTAATGAAGAATTCCCATGTTGGCTCCTCTTCGGGTTCCGCCTTGCTTGACAACATCCGTAGACTTGTCAAAAATCTGCATAAAAGACAACGGACCCGACGAGATGCCCTTGGTACTTTTCACCTGATCCCCAGAAGGTCTCAATTTGGAAAATGAAAATCCTGTCCCACCACCACTCTTGTGGATGAGGGCCATGTTTTTGACAGATGAATAAATCTCTTCGATTGAATCACCGACAGGCAGAACGTAACAAGCACTTAGTTGCTGCAAGTCACGGCCTGCATTCATTAATGTGGGGGAGTTTGGGAGGAATTTGAAATTAGACATTAATTCGTAAAACTCTTCTTCAGTTCTTGAGATGAGCTCAGGATTTCTCTTAGCAATTTCATTAAGATTCTTTACAAATTTTCTGAAATTCTCCTCTTTAAGATTATGATTCGCAAGTCCATGATGAAGAAGCCACATGTGTGCAATCTTGCCTCTTGAGTCATAAGTTACATCTTTATAATTAACCCCAAAGAAAATATCTTCTTTGTTTACTTTCTCCGAATGCAGCAAATCAGATAACGCAATGTTGTGGCTCACAGTTCTCAACCACTCTTCAATTGTTGGTGAATCTTTAAGGTACTTGTCCTTTATGACTTTAACCTGGTTCTCTGTAAGATTAAGTTTTGTAAGGTTTTGCAGTTCTGGTATCATTTTAAGTCTTCAATTTCCTCCTTAAACGCTTTAATGTCTTTAAAGTCCCGGTAAACCGAGGCAAATCTTATGTAAGCGACATCATCAAGCTTTTTTATTTTCCTCATGGCCAATTCGCCAATGTAAGAGCTTTTCACTTCTTTGCCCTTTTTTCTCAGCATTTCTTCAATCTCGCATATAGTCCTGTCAATCTTTTCTTTTGATACAGGTCTTTTTTCAAAGGCTTTTTCAATGCCCCCTGAAAGTTTGCTCCTGTCAAATTTTTCTCTTCGTCCATCTTTTTTCACCACATAAAAGTCTTCTAACTCAACTTTTTCGTAAGTGGTAAACCTCTTCTTGCATTTCATGCATTCGCGCCTTCGCCTTATTCCGGCAGGTGACTTCCTTTTGTTTGTAACGCGCGATTCTTCATGCGAACAGTACGGGCATTTCATTTTTTGACCCATGTACAATATCTTGTACCAAAATACTAAATAACGGCTATAAGTTGTACATTGAAATATCTATTTGAGAAATATTATTTAAACATTTATGACTATTGGCTTGTAATGACATTGCAGTTATTCGGCTGAACCCTTTCTTATCCCAAAGAATACGATACCTGCAATCACAATTGAAATTATTGTTATGGCAGCCCAACTGCTGTCAATAGAAAAGAGATAGTTAATTGCAAATATAAGAACAAAGATCACTACGGCTACACTGACAAGAATATAAAACTTGTTCATGTGTTTCTCCAATCAATCAAAGTAAATGAAATAATTAAATCTTTCTTCACTCGTTGTGTGGAAAGACTAGTTTGAGCAGACCTACAAGAGCCACAACGGCACCAATAAAAGCACCCCAACTCATGAATGGCCACAATGCATTTGTAAGGATAAGCAGTCCAAGGATAAGCATCCCGACTCCTTTCTTCACATGCATACTGCTTCTCTTACGACCTGAATTTTTTCTTGGCATGTTACACCCCCTTTCATTAACAACATGTTTTTGTCTTATTTAAATGTTTTTTCAACACCACTTTTCACTTGACAAACTTTTTGAGTATCTTCTCTATATTTTCAAGAAAAAAATCTACATCTTCCTGCGTTGTAAATCTGCTGATGCTGATTCTCAAGGAATTCGCCGCTTTGTCATCATTAAGTCCTATTGCTTTCAGAACATGGCTTGTTTCTGAAGAGTGCGACATGCATGCACTTCCTGTTGAAGTATAAATTCCTGCGTTTTCAAGATAACCGCCAACAACTTCTCCGTCGACATTCTCAAAAGAAATGTTGATGTTATTGCAAAGTCTCTTGTCTTCTTTTGAAGGCATTGGTCCGTTAAGCCTGACTCCATGAATTTTCAAAACACCATCTATAATTTTGTTCCTCAAATCAGTCATGTACTGAACGTGTTTCTTGTCTGCAATCTCTGCAGCTTTTGCAAAACCAACAACACCCGAAACATTTTCTGTTCCGCTTCTCAATCCTCTTTCATGTCCTCCGCCATGGAACAAAGGTGTGATGTTTGCTCCTTTTTTTATGTAAAGAGCACCAACACCTTTTGGTCCGTGAATTTTATGTGCATTCAATGTGACAAAATCAAGTTTCATCTTTTTGACATCAATCGGAACTTTTGTAAAACTTTGACAGGCATCTGTGTGAAACAAAACATTTTTCTCATGACAAATTTTTGCAATTTCTTCAATGTCCTGAATTGTCCCGATCTCATTATTTCCGTGGATTATTGTAACAAGAAATGTCTTGTCTGTTATTGCATTCTTTATTGCTTCTGGATTAACAAAGCCATCTTTATCCACATCCAGATAAGTTACTTCCGCTCCCTGCGTTTCAAGCCATTTGCAACTGTTCAAAACGCAATCATGTTCTATCTTTGTTGTTATCACGTGATTCTTGCTACTTCCTGATTTTTTCTGTTCAAAGAACAAGCCTTTTATTGCAAAATTATTTGCTTCTGTTCCTCCTGATGTAAAATAAATCTCATCTGCCGATGCGCCGATTGATTTTGCAATTGTCTTCCTTGAGTCTTCCAGAGCTTTCTTTGCTTCTTTCCCCATTTCATGAACTGAAGAAGCATTTGCATATTTCTCTGTAAAATAAGGCCTCATAGCCTCGAGAACGATTTCATCAACTTTTGTTGAAGCTGCATTGTCAAAATATATCTGTTTCATCTTTTACCCAAGGATAATTGATATAAAAATATTGTGAAATTTAGAGTATTCAGAAACAATTAAATAATTTGATTATCTCGGTACTGAATGCCAGACAAGTTTGATGATATTGAAATCAGGCAGGAATCAATAATAAAGAAAACTTATTCTGTTCTCGGTGCAGGTATTATAGAAATTCCAAAAAACAAAGTGACCTCTGTGTCTTCTAGGATTTACTTCCACTGGTGTATGTTTATAGTCGGATTTATAATCCTCGCATTAAGCGTTTTCTATAAAATGTATTCTCATCAAGCAAGAGATTACCTTTTCATAATTGGGTTGATAATTGGTATCATTTTAATAATACTTTTCTTTTTTATTAAGACTGAAGAAATAGTAATCCAATCCCCAACAGAAACAATTTATGGGCGAGGTGAAGGCGCGAAAAGATTCTACAAAGAAAATAAATTCTTTTAAAATGGGCACGGAGGGAATCGAACCCCCTTCTGCTGCTCTGGAGGCAGCCATACTACCAGTGTACTACGCACCCTTAAAACTTACACAGATATTTTGTTTTTAATTCTTTCTCAGAAACCTTTAATTAACCATTTAACCTTGCTAAAGGATGCAGCAAAGTATTTTGGATACCAATTTTATTGTTACCTGCGCAAGGCAGAAAATTGATTTTTTTGAAGAAATCCCTTTAATGGGAATTCAGATTATAATCCCAAGACAAGTAACAAAGGAAATAAAAAAACTGGCAGAATTCAAGGATAGTGCAAAAACCCGCGAAGAGGCAGACCTTGCCCTTAAAATTCTGAAAAGAAATAAATTCAAATCAATAAAACTGAAATACAATGAAGTCGATAAAGGGATAATTGCATTTGCTCAGGAAAACCCTGAAGTCATAATAGCAACTCTCGACAAAGATCTGAAAAAAAGCATAATTAACAGGAAACTTGTTATTAAAGACATGAAGAAACTTGAGGTAATATGATTTTAACCTCGTCAAACAAATAATAAGCTTTAAAAACCAAGTTCACTAAATTTTTTTACAATGTTCTATATAACAGAAGTCGAGGACCATATAAGAGTCGAGCCAAAGCTCTTTGGATTGTCTACTCGAGAGGCTGTTGAGAGCCAGCTCAAGGAAACTTACAAAGACCACTATGACCGTGAATTAGGAAAGGCAATTTCGGTTATAGAAGTAATGGAAGTTGGTGATGGTGTTATAATTCCCGGAGATGGTGCAGTTTACTACAGTTCAAAGTTTAAACTTCTTGCATGGAAGCCTGAATTGCAGGAACTCGTTCTCGGAGAAGTCTCTGAAATTGCAAACTTCGGAGCATTCATGGACCTTGGAGTTATGAGGGGAATGATTCACATAAGCCAGACAATGAATGATTATGTAAGTTTCTCAAAATCAAACACACTTGTGGGAAAGGCTTCAAAGAGAAGTTTGAAGGACGGAGATTTGTGCATCGCAAGAATTGTTGCAATAAGCCACAAAGGCGGTGTCCCAAAAATAGGCCTGACAATGAGGCAGCCCGGACTTGGAAAAATTGAATGGATAAAAGAAGATAGACTCAAAAGAGAGAAAGAAGCAAAGAAAGCTGCAAAAGCTGAAAATGATGCTGCAACCGGAAAAGGAAAATCAAAAGGAGGCAAGAAAAAATAAAATGTACGAAAATTTGCCCAGGACAATTACAATAAGAGTTCATGGAATTAATGAGCATGGAAATATTGTATATGAAATTCAACGCGGAAAAACCGTTGCCCCTGCAGAAGCATTTCCTCCATCATCTGGAACAAGAAAGAGACTGGATGAATTAGCGGAATTACACAGACAGGATGTTATTAAAAACGGTTCATATGAATTCAAACTTTCAGAGGCAGAAATTTTATACGCATACAATGGCAAAACAAAAAGCATGTAAGATTTGCAAGAGAATTTACGAAGGGGACAAATGCCCTAACTGCGGTTCTAAAGAATCTTCAGACAGTTTCAAAGGGAGAATGGAAATGCTCAACCCAGAGAAATCAGAAATTGCCCAACACACAGGAACTAAATCAAAAGGCAACTTTGCAATAAAAATATAATGGAACTCGCAGAAGAAAACTTAAACCCTCTTTTTAATCGAAGAGAAGTCAGAGTCAAAATCACTGATCGTGACGTGCCACCCAGCAAACCGGAAGCAGCAAAGATAATCTCTGAAAAATTTGGCGTTCCTGAAGAACATATTCATGTGGATGAAATAGAAGCGAGATTCGGAAAAAAAGTTTTTACAATCATCGCAGAAGTTTACAACACACCTGCAGAAAAAACAAAACTCAGAACTATAAATAAAAGGAAGAAAAAAGCCGCTAAGGCATAGATAGAAAATGGCAAAAAAGAAGAAGATAGTAAAGAAGGGAAAGAAGGCTCACAAGAACAAGCCAACCAGCAAGAAATACACAAAATATTCTATTGAAGGAGATAAAGTTACAAGAAAGAATGTCTGCCCAAGATGCGGACCAGGAGTTTTCCTTCTTGTTTCAGGTGACAGGGCTTATTGCGGAAAGTGCCATTACGCAGAATTTAAATCAAAGGCAAAGCCGGAAGCAGCTGCTAAGTAATTTCATTTTCTCCAACAATGTCTTTTGAGAGCTATAATTCTTAAAAAGAATCTTTTCTAAGCATACCAATGGCAGAAGTTCTTGATGAACGTCTTTATCTTGATGTTGTGTCTCCAATAACATCAGGTTCCCCCGGACAATTTACAATAACAAATCAGGTTTATGAAAATGGGAAGAGGGTTCCGCATAAGAAAAACAATTCAATGTATACTCATACAGAATATTTTTATGAGGGTGAGAACATGGTTCTCTCTGGGGTGAATGAAGAAAATAAAAGAATTGCAATTTGGACTGGGCAGCCCGATGAAGATCCCTCAGTGCCATTTGAAAAGTCAAGATTAATTCATTGGATAACAAACGAAGCAAACAGGATGTCAGAAGAATATCACATGAAAATTGAGCAATCTGATTCTTTCAGGGACGCAAAATTTCATTACAGCAAATTCATGGACCTCCTTGAAATTGGGCCGGGATAACTAAAATTAATATAATGCGCGGGAGCTAATCTCATAAAAATAAAAATTCAAGATTAACTTGCTCCACGACTTTTTTTGAATATCATTAATGATTAAGAAAAGATGATTATGAAACCCTGGGAGATTCTTCAAGCCAACAAAAGAGTAGACTTGAAGCCTCTCCTGGGGAAAAAGAGGTGATATTAATTAGAGCACTGGCTTATATATAAATCTTTCGGTTTTGTTACCTCTTAATAATGACAAGTGCGTATTCTGATTAAGTAGTAATTTGTCCCTCTTCCGGAAACAACTTTTAGGCACTATGTTTATTTATAGGTACTACACCCAATATGACTCTTTTAAGACCTTGATTAATAAAGTTCTTTGGAATCTTATCAAGCTTAAACCATCTCCATTCTTTAATCTTTCTGTCCTTTAACGCAGGGAACTGAAACGTCTCACACAAGAATAGCGGCATCTTAATTTCATCATCAAATTCTCCTAAAAATTTCATAATTTTTATTTTCTTTATTCCTGTCTCCTCAATCACTGTTCTTTTAACCGCTTTCTTGAGAATTTCACCTTTTTTGCATTTGCTGTTTGGGCAGGCCCAAAACTCTTTTTTCTTCCCTTTTGAATCATTAAGTCCGAGAAGGATGCTGTTGTTTTTTATAAAAACTGCAGATACAAGAATGTTTTCATCCCCTTTCATTGAGAGCATTTTTTTCAGCCCCTTTTCCATAAAACTTCTTGGAAGGGAATATTTTTATTATTTGCCCTTGGCACAATTTTATAAATTAACCTTCTTTATATCAGACATGGAAGAGGGTGATATTTCTGCTGAAACTCATGAGAACAACGAAGCTCCCGAAATTCATGTAAATGGAAAAACAAACCAAGAGCAAATTCATGATATTCTTTTTTCACGTGAAATCAGCTGGCAGGAAATTATTTATGATTTAATTAACACGGAACAGCTTGATCCTTGGGATATTGATCTCGGAGTTTTATCAAACAGATATCTTGACAAGATAAGACAGCTTGAAGAAGAAGATTTTTTCGTTTCAAGCAAAGTGCTTCTTGCAGCAGCTTTTCTTTTAAGGATAAAGTCTGAATTAATACTCAGCAAATACCTGAAAAGCATCGATGAAATACTCTTTGGAACAAAACCTGATGAAAAACTAATAAGGCAGATTGATTGGAGTGAGGTCGATATTGATGACCTGCCTGAACTTGTCCCAAAAAGCCCTATGCCTCGTTTCAAGAGGGTTTCTCTTAGTGAGTTGATAGAATCACTTAACAAAGCAATAGTTACAGAAAACAGAAGGATAAAGAAAGAAATTCTCAACAGCAATGCCCTAAGGGAAACTTCAGTTTCACTTCCAAAAAGAAAATTCAATCCTCAGAACAAATCAAGAGAAATATACGAAAGACTCCTCGAACAAATAAAGGAAAATTACAAAGAGAGCATTCCTTTCACAGAACTTATTGGGCAAGACAAAGAAGACCGTCTCTTTTCATTCATGATACTGCTGCAGCTTGAAAGCCAGAGAAGAATCTGGATGGTTCAGGACACACATTTCTCAGAGATTCAGATATGGCCCAGAAAACTTTACTTTAAGAGAAATCCAAATTTCTTTGCAGATTTAATTGAAGAATTCGGCCGTGAACTTGAAGAACTGGAAAATCCTGAACCTTTGGAAAATGAAGAAACTCAGGAAGACAATTCTGGTTCCAACGGAGATTAATAAGTTTCTGAATAAACTTAAAAACTTCTGGCACTTTTATAGTGAATGAATGATTCCTCTTATTCGCAGAAAGGTGCATTTCCTATTTTCCTTCAGCAAACCAGCGGAAAAAAGATAGAACTAAAAAATATCCTTTCCCAATTAAAAAAGCGCTATAATCTAAAAAATTATGAAAGATTTATTTTTACAGACATTGGCGCAGGCGAAGGAATTCTTACATATCCTATAACAAAATTCTTGTCTAAAAAAGTTAACTGTGATGTTTATTGTATTGAGCCATCAAATCTAATAGACACTCTAAAAAAAAGATTTCACACTATGCAAAAAATTCATTTCATAAACAAAGGAGCTGAGGAAACAAAGATTCCAAACTCAGATTTTATTCTTCTCTCCCACTCAATGGGTTATGTAAAAGACAGAAAGAAACTTGCAGAATCTCTCACAAATTCTCTTAATAAAAAGGGAAAAATTCTTTTTGTTGGAACAGACCCTGAAAGCACTGACATGAAATTCAGAAAAGCTCTTATTCCTCAAAAGAGAAAGAAAACAAAGAAAGTTAACATCTTTGATTGCTTTGAAGAAAAAGGAATGAAGGTCTCAAGAGAATATGCTTTCGCTGATATTTATCTCAAGGATGTTTTTCAGAGAAATGAAAAAGGAAAAGGTTTAATGTCTTTTTATTACCACAAACCTACTAAAGAAATTTCTGAAACCGAAACTAACCATTTTATCGAGACAGCAAGAAAATTTGCTTCAGGAAATAAATTAATAAAGAAGATTCAGTTTATTTGGGTAGAAAAATGAAACTCGGAGTTCTCTTCTCAGGAGGAAAAGATTCAACACTTGCAGCTTACATGGCAAAAAAGTCAGGTTATGAACTATCTTGCCTAATCTCAGTTCACTCTGCAAACAAAGAAAGTTACATGTTTCATACCCCCTCAATCTCGGCGACAAAAAAACAGGCAGAAGCAATGAACATACCGATTATAGAACAAACAACCCCTGGACATAAAGAAGATGAATTGAAAGATTTGGAATTTGCAATACGCAAAGCGATAAGGCAATACAAAATTGAAGGTGTTGTCACAGGCGCGGTAGAGAGTGTATATCAAGCCACAAGAATTCAGAAGATTTGCAATAAGCTTGACATAGAATGTTTTAATCCTCTTTGGCAAAAGCCACAGGAAGAAATTCTTCACGACCTCTTGAAAAACCATTTCAAAGTTATAATTGTTGGTGTGTTTGCTTACCCTCTAGATAAAGGATGGCTTGGTCGCAAGCTTGACCACAACTTCATAAAAGAAATCACGCAACTCAATGAAGACCCCCAATTCAAAATATCCTCTGCAGGGGAAGGCGGAGAGTTTGAATCATTTGTTTTAGATTGTCCCCTATTTCGTCATGGATTGCACGTCAAAACCTACCGTGATTTTAAAGAAGGTGAAAACAGCTGGAGAAGAGAAGTTGAGGTTAGATAAGTTCCAATCTTCTTGAACCCTTCATATCATTTATAAATTCCTTCTTCTTTTCTACTTCATGCCATCACAACATAATGAAAAAGAACCTGCAGACAAATTTATGCTCGTATCTCTCGAAGATGAAAAGTCAAAGCATGTAGCAGAAGTTCTGGCTTCAAAGACCTGCAAAAGGATAATTGGATATCTGGCAGAGATTAAGGAAGCTTCGCAGAAAGACATCTCAGATGCGCTAAAAATCCCAATGAATACTATGGATTACAACATGAAGAAATTGATACTGTCTGGTTTCGTGCAGAAAAGGAAAAACTTCTTCTGGAGCAAAAAAGGAAAGAAAATAATAATGTATGAAATTTCTCATAAATCAATTATAATATCTCCGAGAAAATCATCATCAAGTGCAAGCAAGATAAAATCCCTGCTTCCCGCATTTATGATAACTGCAGCAGGAACTTTCGCCTCATGGGTTTATGAAAAAATAACACTTTCGAATTCGCTTCAATATGTAAAAGATGGAGGGGAGACTCTTGTAAAATCAGCAACAAATACCGTTTCAGTCTCATCAGTTCCAGGTTTTGTTGCTTCCGGCGTTGCATCCCCTGAAGTTGCGTCAAATGCAACACAGGTTGTAACGGCATCTTCAAACATGGGTTTATTTTCAACACCTCTTTGGCTGTGGTTCCTTGTTGGTGGTTTGCTGGGAATTGCCATTCTTTCCATTGTAAACTGGAAAAAGTTGTAATTAATAACTGTTATAAGGCTTATCCAGTCTTTCGGACTTCTTTTCATTTGCTTTCTTAACAACTTTGACAATTCCTCTTACACCTTCATAAGCAAGACTTACAAGGTTAGTCATGGCCTGAAATCCAACAAAATATTCTGCAGCCTGCGGGTTGGAAACCAACAATGCATTATATGCTGTATTATAGAAAATAAAAGAAGGCAATGTAGTGAAAGCAACCCCAAGCGCTGTCAAAGACAATTGCACTAAAGAGCTTTCCTCTGAACCTGTTTTTGAGACATATTCGTATACTTTCCTCACATGAGTCGGAAACGTGAGGGGTGCTCTGACTTGTGTAATTAGTAAACCTACTGCTGCTTCCTCAACATTCTTCAGGAAAGAGCTATCTTCAACATTGCTTTTTTCTCCTTCAGAAGTTGTTGCAATAGACTCCAGGTTTCCTTCTCTTCCAAGAGGATTCAATTTGCCGTCGTCATAATCCATCACAACCTGCTTCATTATTCCTTCATCAATGTAAACCTGTTTCCCCGTGTCTATAATATCTTCCCTTGAAAGTTGATTCTGCCTCTTTTGTCCTTCTCCAACTAGAAATTCAAGTTCTTCTTGACTGTATCTTCTTTCACTTTCAGGCAAAGAGTCTCCCCCGCCTCCGCTTCTTCCAGACATAAGCTAACCTCATACCCTTGTTTTATAAAATTTATTGTTATGGTTACTTCTAAAACTCTTGAACTCTTCGCTTTATTTATAAATATCTCTAATGTATATATTTCAGAACAACTTTCACAATATTAACAAATTGTTGAAAGGAGGTCAAAAGGAAAATGAAAAAAGAAAACATGCCAATTGTTGTGACAGGAATCGTCTCAGGAACTATAATCCTTCTGGCTTTGCTTAGTCTGTTCATTTTTGTTCCAATGTCAACAAGCACACAGGATACTGTTACAGTCCAGGGAACTTCAACGGTAAAAGTTACGCCTGACTTAGTTTCTGTGTATTTCAATATACAGACAAACGGCTCAACGCCTTCTGTAGCAAGCGACGCAAACAATGAAATTTACACAAATTTGAAAGACGCATTAATTGCATTGGGGTTCAACGAAAGCCAGATAGGAACACAGTATTTCAGCGTTAATCCAAATTATGAGTACAACAACGGAAAGAGAACAAGCAACGGATACACTGCAATACACACAGTAACAGTGGAAATGTCTGCAAATAATACAGACTTGCTTGGAAAAACTGTAGATGCAGGAATAGCTGCGGACGCAGGTGTAAGTTCAATAGACTTTGAGCTCTCTCCTGCCTTGCAGAGCACATACAAAAACCAGGCAATTAAAGACGCAGCACAGGACGCTAGGACAAAGGTTGACGCAGTTGCATTAGGATTTAGCAAGAGCGTTGGAAAGCTTGTAAATGTTAATGTAGACAACTACAACTACGTGCCATGGGTAATGTACTCAGGAGCAGGAACTGTTGCAGAAGCAAGCACCGTAAAATCCGCAGCAGATTCAATAACGCCTTCAACACAGGATGTCACAGCAACTGTAAGTGCGACCTATAAGCTGTTCTAAATTGTTTAGATTAAAGGAAATTTATTTTTCTTCCTTTTTTATTTTTCAACAAATTGAAACTCTTAAATATCCCTATTTCTTTAGTTCACAATGGCCATCTTAATCATAAACGTCT
>CAZJIV010000012.1:15997-21493 GCA_964546165.1 Candidatus Woesearchaeota archaeon | reverse complement strand
ATAAAAAGATTTATATTAAGGGTGGAAGGAGGGAATCGAACCCTCGCCACACGGACTTTGCGCGTTCTTCATTTCCTCAAGGCGAGGTGAAGCATCAGGATCTTGGTGTCCATCGGGCTCCGCTCAAACCTAAGGGAAGGTGAAGCGTTAGGAAACTGTAGGTGTCCTACGCACCACAACCATGCGTTCTGCCACTAAACTACAACCACCATGCAGAATGATTATTTTCCGAGTTAAGACTATTTAAAAATATCTAATTAACAAAATTCACACTAAAGAAACAAATTAAATTTAAAAAATAAAAAATAAATTTAAACCAATCTGACTTGGTCGTATGTTGTTACACCTTGGCCGCAGGTATATGTGCTACCGTCAGTTTTTGTGAACTGTATTGCCGCCTCAACTTTCGTAACATTTGAAGTCAATACTGGGATAAATGTAACTGGTTTGGTCACAGATTGTAGAGTAGTCCAGTTGCCACTTACAAGGGCTATGTCGGATGTTTGACTGCTTCCGTCAGCACTGTCAAAAACAACTCTTACGCCTGCAATCGGATCACTTCCACTGGTTCTTCTTACAGTAACATTGCAAGAGATTCCGTCCTTTGTACATACTGCCGAAGTAATTTCAGCTTGTGAACCAAGGCACATCGAGTTGTAATTAATCTGCTGGCTTCCATTATTAACAACCCTGCTTACAACAACCCAGACGACACCAACGACAACTATAGCCAAAAGTATCAGGATTAACGTAACGACAATCTCTGACATACCTTTTGTGTTTTTCATAAGTATCACCTAATTTATTTATTCTCTAAGACGAGAGTTCTTTAAAAATATTTCTAATCTTTGCCAATTCTTTCAAAACTTTTTATCGTTTCAAAAAACTCCTTGCTGTCCATAACTTTGTCAACCTCAGTCAATCCACGTTGCTCGACAAATCTCGCGAAAGCTTCTGCTTTGTAACCACGTTTTCTCAGAGATGCAACTGTTGGCAACTCTTCATCTTCAAACCCTTCAAATTTTCCCTCATTTACTGCAGCCAGAATTTTTCTCTTAGACAAATCCAAATCTTTAAACTTTATCCTTCCTATAAAAAATGCATGAGGATATTTCTTTCCAAATATTTCAAAAATCATTTTTTGTCTCTCAGCATTATCTCTGTGATCCTTGCCTCTGATTATGTGGGTCATCTTAAGTTCCATATCATCAACAGCAACTGCAAGATTCATAAGAGGCCAGACACGATATTTATTCCCTGTTCTTGGGTGTTCCATGCTGTTTATTCTTGCAAGGGGGAAATCTCTCATAGCAGGATTCTTGTGTTTCATCCCTCCGGCAGATTCGGGAGTTTTGAATCTCAAAACGGCTTTTCCGCTTCTGAATCCGCGAACATCTTTCATTCTTTCCCATCTGTCAAGATTATCTTTAACTGAAAGTTTCCTGCATGGGCAATCCTTTTTATTATCAGCATATTCTTTTTTGAAAATATCCGGTTTGCACGTGCAGACATAAGCAGAACCTTTCTTGATTAATTCCCCTGCATATCTATAGTAGAGCTCAACACGGTCAGAAGCATTAAGATATTTGTAAACATTGCCGAAAGCCCAATCGCAATCTTTCTTCAGATTTTCATATGCTTCTGGAAGAATCGTTCCAGAGTCCGTGTCATCAATTATCACGTAGAATTTACCGCCGTATTTTTTTACATAAAGTGATGAAGTGATATTGGAAATTAAATGCCCCACATGCATTGGTCCTGACGGAGATGGCCTGAATCTCATAACCACTCCTGATTTTTTCACATCTGGCAATTCATCAAGCCCCTCATGAACTTCACGCTCACTTACGAATTCTGCAAGCTTCCCAAATTCTCTTTGCTGTTCTTCTGGAGATAATGAATTAACTTCCCCTATAATAACAGAAATCTCTTTTACATATTTTTTAACTTCCTCTCGTGAAAGCCCCTCATGAAACAATGAGGAAATAACATTCCCCTGCGCCGCTTTGCCTTGATGCGCTAATGCATTCTTGAGTGCATATGCTTTCGCCTTTTCCCTGAAGTTTTTCATATCCTAAAAAACAGAAACCTGTTAATAAATTTAATCAATTCCTGTCTGTAAGCTGTAGAGCCTGTGATAAATGCCGTGCTTCCTCATGAGTTCACTGTGATTGCCTATTTCTGCAATTCTCTTGTTTGCAAGCACTACAATTCTGTCAGCTCTTTTGACTGTTGAAAACCTGTGCGCAATTATTATTGTCGTTCTGCCTTTAATGAGTTCATTTATCCCCTTCTGAACCTTTTCTTCAGATTCCGCATCAAGAGCAGAAGTGGGTTCATCAAGTATCAATATCTTTGGATTTTTCAGGAAAGCCATTGTTATTGCGATTCTCTGTCTCTGACCCATAGACAGCTTGATTCCTCTGTTGCCTATCATAGATTTGTAGCCTTTTGGGAATCTCTCAATAAACTCGTGCGCTGAGGCTGCCTTTGCAGCTTCCATGATTTCTTTAATTGAAGCGTTTGGCTTTGCATATTTCAGGTTTTTTATCAGGCTGTCGTTAAATAATTCAAGGTCTTGTGGGACTATTGCAATCTGGTCTCGAAGCCAGTTTAATCTAAGTTCTGAAATATCTTTGCCATCGAGAAGAATTTTTCCTTCTTTTGGTTTGTAATAACCCATAATTAATTCTGACAAAGTTGTCTTGCCAACCCCACTTTCTCCAACAAGAGCAATAGTCTCGCCCGGTTTTATTTTAAGGTTGATATTCTTCAGGATTTCTTTGTCATTTGTATACTCAAATGTGACCCCCTTGAAACTTATCTCCCCTCTGGGGTTCTCTATCTCCTCGTTTCCATGTTTCATTCCTTCGGGAACTATTCCCTTAAGTTTCACCAATCTCTTTATTGCAGTCGCCGCTCTCTTAGTGTTCCTGTAAATGCTCGCTATATATGTAAAAGGAGCAAAAGCAAGATTTGTGTACCCAAAGAACATGACAAATTCACTGCTTGAAATCAGACCGTTCTGCAGGAAAAATATTGCTGTTCCAAGGATTACAACAAAGCTTATGCTGTAAATCATTCCTTGTATTGTTGAAAGTCGAGTATCTTTTCTGCCCGCTCTCTCAGAAACCGGGACCAGCTTTTCAACAAGAGACTTTGTAAAAACTTCTCTTTCAGATTTCTCCATCGCAAAGTTCTTCACAAGAAAAATATTGTAGAGTTTATCATAGACACTTCCATACTGCTTTTCATATTCTCTGTTCTCTTTTTCACGAACCTTTAACATATTTTTTGTCATCTTTATTGTTACAAGAGAATAAATGGCAAACGAACCGAGGATTATCATCGCGAGTTCCCACTTTATTATGAACATTACTATCACAGAAAATATTAAAACAAGGAATTGCGGCAGAGCTCCTGAAAATATTTCGATTGTATGTTGTATATTCCACGAACCTCTGGAGATTTTTTGTAGAACCTGGCCCTTCTTTTCTTTTTTATGGAAGGGGACCGGAAGCGTCAGAAAATGTGCGTAAGCATCTGCCTCTGCCGAAAGCGATATTTTGATCCCGAGGATTTCCCCTCTGAATGAAGATCTGTTTTGTATAAAATTTGAAATTACATTGAGCGTAAGCCATAAAAAGATAAGCGTTAGCAAAAGGCTCACCGTGGTTTTTGGGACTTGCGCCAGCCCAAACAACCTTCCATAGAGATAAGGCGTCACCGTAACCATCGCAGAACCAAGTATTGAAATTATGGTTATGAATGCCACTTCCTTTCTGTGTTTCTTGAAAATATCCAAAACAAATCTTGCAGTCGGTTTCATAACTGAAAAAAGTAAAAATGCTTAATAAAACTTATTGTGAGTTTCACGCCTTTGCAATGGCAAAATTAACTCTAACTAACATCAATATCCATACCCCGAGCCACCTGTCTTCTTTTCAAGAACCTCAACCCTCTGCTGCAAATGGTAAAGTTGATTTGAGATTTCCTCAAGTTGATTTGTTATGTCCATGAGCCTCTTTGTGAGTTTTCTTCTTTTCTCTTCAGGACTTTCTGAATCTGCCGGAGCCTGGTTGTAAGAATAAGGGGGTTGGTTTGTATGTTGTTGCGAGCCGTAACTTTGGCTGCCCTGATGAAGCGCAGGATTATCCATAAAACCTAATCCTCCTGAATCAGCATGACTTTCCTGTTGCGGAGAAGAACTTTGGGAAGATTTGTTTCCTTGCTGTGAGTATGTAATTTGCTTGTAGCCACCGGAATTCAATGCTTCAGGTTTGTCTGGGAGGCTCGGGACTTTTGGTTGGGAAACACTTGAACTGCCTGACATCTGCTGTTTTCTGTACCTTTCTCCAAGGTCAACAGTTTTCTCTTTTTTCTTTCCGAATAACCCCATAATTAACCTAAGCATGCACCATTTTTAATTCTTTTCAAAACTTTTTCGAATAAAAATGCCTTAAAAGATATATTTTTTAAAGATGGCTTCATTATTTTAAGAATGGCGACAATACACCAAATGATAGCCACCATTAATCCGGGACAGTACTACGAAACTTCTCTCGATAAAATGGAAGCCAAAAAAGAGATGACTGAGTTCAAGGAGCTAATATCGAAAGAGGGATTTCAAAAAGCTGCTGAAAAAGCAAAACCAAAGCCTCTCTCTGAACACAAGTTGGTCTACGATTCTTCATCCGAAACACTTGAGCCTGTATATTTTTTCATACTTGATTTAATGAATGACATGGGACTTTCTCCGGAGAAAATTTTTGACAATTTCAGTTCTTCGCCCGGAAGCGGACATTTCTCAGAACTAGGACAGCGTGGAACTGTGATGCAGCAGCAGGCGGCAAAAGTAATGGGTGACATAAACAACGTTATGAGAAGCGTTCTTAATCTTGTTTATGATTTGAAGGAATTCAAGATAAGGCTTGCATCATACGATGATTTGAAATCATCAAGCAAAGAAAAGAAGGAAGCAGCCCTTTTGTCATTAAAACAGATATGGATGGATAAGGTTGATTTCAATAAAGGGAACTCAAGCATAAAAGCAATGGCAATGTCACAAATTGGTTTTCAAACATTGATTGATGCTTTCCTCTTTGCCCGCGATGAAAAACATGCAGATTCAATAGACCTAAATGATAGAGTTAAGAGAATTATAAAGCAGAGAATCGCTGAATTTAATGTATGGCTTAAGCAATCAGAGCTAGAGTTAAGGAAAAGATATAATATGGAAAGAAAGTATCTTAAAAGTCAGGTTAACAGCGTCAAACTTTATTCGCGATGGGCAAAACCATATCTCAGAGCAGCATCTCAGCTTGAAATGAAAGACAATTCAAAAAATCCTGCCCTGATAAACACATTCAACACAATCCTGCTTGAACTGACCTTGCTGGGAAAATCGAAACTGAATGTTCTCGGTGCAGTTGAGGAGGGTGATTTATCCAAGGATTTCAAAAAGGTAAAAGATTTACGCAATTATAACTCCTGCAT